>JAISPH010000033.1 GCA_031275035.1 Treponema sp. | reverse complement strand
AGACCCGGTTCATTGCCTACCGGACGGATCTTTTCCAGAAATACGGCAAACAGCCGCCCAGGACCATGGATGAATACCTGGAACTGGCCCGGTTCTTCAACGGTAAAGACGGGGTCTATGGAGTTTCCATGCGGGCCCAGCGGGGCATTCACTTTGCTTCCGGCTGGATGAGTCTGATGTACAACTTCGGCGGCGGTTTCATGGATCAGGCGGCCCTGGCCAGAGGGCAGAATGTCATCACCGTGGCCACCCCGGAGACGACGGCCTCCCTCCAGTTCTTTGTGGATCTGCTGAAAAACGCTCCCCCCGATGTGGGAACCTATACCCACGAAGAGGCCCTGGGGGCCTACCTCTCGGGAAAATCCGCCATGTGGCTGGACGCCACCGCCCTGGCAAATCAGATCACCAACCCCGCCACTTCCACGGTGGCGGACAAGACGGCCTTTGTGCCCACCCCCACGGGACCTGCGGGGGACGGCGCGGCATTGGCGGGCTGGAACCTCTGTATTTCCCAGAAATCTTCCCATAAGGAAGCGGCCTGGGCCTTTATTACCTTTATGGCAAGCAGGGAAAAATCCGTTGACTATGTAAAGGCCGGCGGCGTTGCCACCAGGGATTCTGTCTTTGAAAACGCCGCTCTTGCCGCCGGGAACCCCTCGTATCCGGCCCAAAAAGCCGCCCTGATCAGCGCCAACGGCCTGGTGGAGAAGGGCCTGTCCTGGATACCCCAGTCGGATCAGATTGGCCAGATTCTGGACATAGCCGGAGCCTACGGTTCCGCGGCCCTGGCGGGCAATGTCAGCGTGGCCGATGCCGTCAAATCGATCCAGCAGGAATGTGAGGATCTGGTGAAGTGAACCGCGGGATGATGGAGTACTTTCGGCGGAATCCGCAGGTCAAATATATCGCCCCCGCTATGACGATAATGGCGTTGCTCTCCATCATCCCTACGGTATTTCTGATACTGGTATCCTTTACCAACTATCAGCTGGGCTGGGTTTTCAGCCGGGCCAAATTTTCCGGTTTCGCCAATTACCTGCGCCTCTTTACCGGGGCGGACCGGGACTTCTGGCATTCGGTGCTGATAAGCCTGGCCTTTATGATCCTGGCCACGGGGCTGGAGATGATCCTGGGCTTCGGGATCGCCTCTCTGCTCAACAGGACCGAGTTTTCCTTGAAGCCCCTGGTGGTAGGGGTTATGATTGTGCCCCTGGCCATGACCCCTTCCATTGCCGCCCAGATGTGGAAGCTGATGCTCAACGCCGAATACGGCATACTGAACCATATTTTGCAGTCCCTCTTTGGGGTAAAGATCATCTGGCTCTCTCAGGCCATGGCCTTCTGGTCGGTGCTGCTGGTGGATCTGTGGATGTTTACCCCCTTCGTAACCCTCATCATCTATGCGGGGCTTCGATCCATGCCCTCCGAGCCGTATGAGTCCGCCGCCATTGACGGGGCTTCCCGTTTCCAGATGCTGCTGTTCATCACCCTGCCGATGATGCGGAAGCTCCTGTTTCTGGCCGTTCTTATGCGGGCCATTGATTCCCTTAAATTGTTTGACGCCGCCTTTGTGCTTACCCAGGGAGGCCCCGGAAACGCCACCGAATTCCTGAGCCTCCACGTATACCGCCTGGCAAACGCCCAGAACGGCCTTATCGGCAGGGCCGCCGCGGTGGCTCTGGTGCTGCTTGCCGTCGTAACGGCGGTGAGCAGCCTTCTTATCGGACAGCAGCGGAAGGGGGCGGATTGATGCGGCGGCGTTTGAAGGGTTTCGCTTCCATCCTCAGCGCCGCTGCGCTGATTGTCATCAGCCTGGCCTTTCTTTTTCCATTTTTGTGGATGGTCCTGGTGGGGTTCCGAAACCGGGTGGACGTGCTGCAGCCGGGAAAGATCTTTGCCCCGCTTACCCTGGTAAATTACCGGACCCTGATTTCAAGCGGGGCCATTTTCAGCTTTTTCAGAAACAGCGCCGTTGTAGCGCTTTGCACCACCCTGCTGTCCTTGATTCTGGGAACCCTGGCGGCCTATGGCTTTGCCCGGTACCAGTGGAAGAAGCGGGAGGACCGGGCCTTTTGGATACTCAGCCAGAAATTCCTCCCCGCCATGGCGGTGGTGATTCCCTATTTCCTCATGGCCTCCCTGGCGAGGCTACTGGATACCAGGCTTATCCTCATTATCTGCTATACCACCTTCAATATCCCCTTTACGATTTGGATGATGCGGGGATTTATCGAAGATCTGCCGGTGGAGCTTGAGGAAGCGGCCTTTGTGGATGGCTGCACCCGCTTTCAGGCGTTAAGGCGCATTGTCCTTCCGCTGGTGCTGCCCGGAATGACGGCCACGGCTATCTTCTGCGTTATCAATTCATGGAATGAATTTGTCTTTGCCAATTTTCTCACCAGCATCCACGCTAAAACGGTTCCCACTTCGGTGATGATGTATCTGTCGGTGTCGGGGGTAAAATGGGGAGAGATGGCCGCTACCGGAACCCTGGCGGTGCTGCCGGTGCTGATCTTTGCAATCTGTGTACAGAAATATATGATCCGGGGACTGACCTTTGGAGCGGTAAAAGGCTGAGGCGCGGAACCGGATTGGCTGTTACGGGAGGAATCGACAATGAATACAAAACTTAAAATGGCTATTGTGGGCGCCGGAATCTGGGGGGAGAATCACGCCAAAATATACAATGCCCATCCCTTCTGTGAGGTAGCGGCGGTCTGTGATGAAATGCCCGGCAAGGCCGCCTCCATGGCAAAAAAGATGGGAATCCCCAGGAGCTATGAGAACTATGAGGATATGTTCCGGGAGAGCGGCTGCGATGCGGTTGCCATTGTAACGCCCGACTTTGCTCACGCCAGGGCGGCCATTGCCGCGGCAAACTGGAAGAAGCATGTGCTGGTGGAAAAGCCCCTGGCCACTACCAGGGAAGATGTATTTGCCATGGTGGAGGCCTTTGAGAAGAACCATGTCCGGGCCATGGTGGATCTGCACAACCGCTGGAGTCCCGCCTTCAACGTGGCCCATCAAAGCGTGGAAAAGGGGGAACTGGGGAACCTGTACTCGGGCTATATGCGGCTCAACGATGTCAAATGGGTGGCCACCGGCATGCTCCCCTGGGCGGCCCAGTCGTCGATACTCTGGTTTTTGGGCAGCCACAGCCTGGATACCCTGCGCTGGTTTTTTAACGACGATGTGGCCCGGGTATACTCGGTAAGCCGGGAAGGGCTCCTCAAGGGGCTGGGGGTGGACACGGTGGACACCTACCTGACCACGCTGGAATTTAAAAAGGGGGGCGTCGCCCAGATGGAAAACGGATGGATCACCCCCAATGCCAATCCCTGCGTCAACGACATTAAATTCAACATCCTCGGCGACAAGGGCATGATCAGCCTGGATGTGAGCAACCATAATCTGATCCAGAAGTATACCGACGAAAAGGTAACGGTCCCGGACGTGGTGGTCCAGCATTCCATCTTCGGTGTTCCCAAGGGTTTTGCCTTTGAAAGCATCCGTTCTTTTGTGGACTGTCTTCTCAGCGGCGAGGAATTCAAGGTGTCGGTGGAGGATGCGGCCAATACCAGTCTGGCGATACTGGCTATCATGGAGTCCGCCCGGACCAGGACGCCGGTGGAAGTACGGTATTAGCCGGGCCGGGGAATGGGGCTCCGTCAGCCTTTTCTTTTGAAGAAAAGCCGTATGCTGTCCCAGAGCCGCCTGAAAAAGCCCCCCGCTTCGACATCTTCCCCCATGACCAGGGGGATACGACGGAGTTCCCCCGCATTATCGTAGAAAACAAGGCTTCCCGCCGGGCTTCCCGCGGGAAGGGGGGCAACCAGGGGATCGTCCATTTCCGTTTCCCAGCGGAGTCCTTCGCCCCTGCTGGTCAGGGCGGTAAATGCCAGCGCCGTTCCGGGGACGATCCTGCCCCGGCGGATCTTTCCCTTCCATACCCGCGCCGGGGGCAGTTCGCCGGTTTCGGGCCTTATGGTCTGATAGCGATCAAAGGCCCAGTCCAGCAGGGCCCTGCCGTCCCTGGTCCTGATCCGCTCGCCCCGGGGTCCTGCGGGCGCTCCCAGGATCACCGCGATAAACCGGGTTCCCCGCCGTTCAGCGGTCAGGGCTATGTTGTATCCCGCCTCATCGATGTAGCCCGTTTTAAGGCCGTCCACTCCCTCCACAATGCCCAGCAGGGCGTTGCGGTTGTACTGAACAATCGTTTCGGGATGATCCCGGTAGGGTTCGGGAACATTGGAAGCCTTGGGATAGTCAAACTCCGCCACCGAGTGATAGTTCCTGAGGGTTTCGGGATGCAGAATAAGGTATTCCCTGCAGAAGAAGGCGAACTCCCGGGCGGTGGTCATGTTGTATTCGGAAATCCCCGAGGGCTCCCTGAAACGGGTAAGCTCAAGGCCCATGCGCCGGGCCTCCCCGGTCATGGCTTCGGCAAAACGCTCCACCGTGGGGGCAAAGCGCAGGGCCACCGCCACGGCGGCGTCGTTGCCCGAGGGGACGGCCAGCCCCAGAAGCAGTTCCCGGAGGCTTACGGTCTGGTCCTGGGCCAGAAACATCAGACTTGACCGGGGGGGCTGGCTTACGGCCCAGCTTGCCCGGTCAAGCGGCACAATTTCATCAAGGGAGGCCCGGCCCGCTTTAACCTCGGTCAGGGCCAGGTGCATGGTCATCAGCTTGGTAAGGGACGCCGGGGGAATGGGCTCGTCGGGGTTTTTGGCATAGATCACGGTGCCTGTAGCCGCATCCAGGAGACAGGCGGAACGGGAACCCAGCTCCGGCGACTCCGCCGTCCGGGTCTGAGCGGCAAGGAGGGCCGTAAGGAATATATAAACGAGGGAGAATAGTCTTAGGATGCGTTTCATCGCTTAAAATTCCGCCTGCCCCGCCGCCCGGGGATAGGGGATCACGTCCCGGATATTTGCCATTCCCGTAACATACTGGACCAGCCGTTCAAGGCCAAGGCCGAAACCCGAATGGGGCACCGTGCCGTAGCGGCGCAGGTCCAGGTACCACCGGTAGTCTTCGATATTCATGCCCAATTCGGTCATGCGCCGGGAAAGCCGGTCCAGGGAATCCTCCCTTTCGGAACCGCCGATAATCTCCCCCAGCCGGGGAACCAGTACGTCCATGGCCCTTACGGTTTTGCCGTCCCCGTTCATCTTCATGTAAAAGGCCTTGATCTCCTTGGGATAATCGGTGAGGATCGCCGGCCCGCCCGAAACCTTTTCGGTGAGGAACTTTTCATGTTCGCTTTGCAGGTCGCAGCCCCAGTAGGGCTTAAATTCAAAGGCGGCGCCTGCGGCGGCGGCCTTCTCCAGCTCCTTTACCGCATCGGTATAGGTCATGTGGATGAAGCGGGAATTGACCACCGATTTCAAAGTATCGATGATTCCCTTCTCTATATGGGCGTCAAAGAAGGCCAGGTCTTCTTCGCAGTCCCGGAGGACTGCGGCGAACACATGCTTAAGGAAATCCTCCGCCAGGTTCATATTGTCTTCCAGGCGGGCAAAGGCCATCTCCGGCTCTATCATCCAGAATTCCGCCAGGTGCCGGGTGGTGTTTGAATGTTCCGCCCTGAAAGTAGGGCCGAAGGTGTAGACACGGGAGAGGGCGGAGGCGTAGGTTTCCGCCTCCAGCTGTCCTGATACGGTAAGGCAGCAGCGTTTGCCGAAAAAGTCCCCCGCATAGTCCGGCGCCCTGCCCGATTTCGCCAGGGCCTCAAGATCCAGGGTGGTAACCTGGAACATGGCCCCCGCCCCCTCGGCGTCGCTGGCGGTGATGATGGGGGTATGAACGTACTGAAAACCGTTGCGCTGAAAGAATTCGTGGATCGCAAAGGTCAGCCGGTTCCGTACCCGGGCGACCGCCCCGAAGGTATTGGTCCTGACCCTGAGATGGGCTATCTCCCGGAGGAATTCAAAGGAATGGCGCTTTTTCTGCAGGGGATAGGCGGGTATGCCGGGAACATTCTCCGCAGGAGCCTCTCCGACAAGCTTAACCGAGGCGGCGGCCAATTCCACAGCCTGACCCGAAGCGGGGGAGGGAACCAGTCTGCCCTGTATTTCCACCGAGGCTCCGGTGGTAAGCGCCGTCAGGGCCGCT
>JAISPH010000001.1 GCA_031275035.1 Treponema sp. | reverse complement strand
GCCAGGACAACCAATTCGGAATTGGCGCTTAGGGACTTGGCGCCCTCTTCGCACCGGGACACCTTGTTATCCACACTGCGGCTCAACTCCGTAAGATCCCGGCAGGCCGCAACCGCGCTGGCGGCGCTGGCCTTCATGGCCGCGGCCCCGTTCTCCACATCCTGGGTAATGGCGTTGATGGCGGTGATGGAACCCAGAAGCTGCTGGGAACCGCTGCCCTGTTCCTCGGCGGAGTTTTTTAGATCCGCCGAGATATTCTCAATCTGATGGATCATCTCAATCATGGCGTCAAAGGATCGTTCCACATGGGAAGAGGCTTCGGCAATTTCCTTGATCCGCTTCTGCACCGACAACAGGGCCTCCCCGGAACTCTTTGCCTGCTGGGCGGTGGTTTCCGCCAGCTTGCGGATCTCCTGGGCCACCACGGCGAAGCCCTTTCCCGTTTCCCCCGCATGGGCGGCTTCTATGGCGGCGTTCATGGAAAGCAGGTTTGTCTGGGTCGCCACATCGGAAATAACCTTGTTCATCTCCGCCAGGGCCTGCGATTCCTGTTCCACCACCCTGGTGGCCGCGGCGGTTTCGGAAAGCCGCTTTTTTTCTTCCAGGGACGAGCGGACCAGTTCCCGGATATGGTCGTTGGCAGTAACCGTGTTGTTTTCGATAGAACGGATACTCGCCGCCATTTCTTCTATGGCCGAAGAGGCCCCGCTGATCTGTCCGCTCTGCTCCCGGATCTTCCCGTCCAGGCGTTCAATCTCGTCCATCACTTGGGTTACCGAAGATTCGTTTCGGATAACGGATTCGTTCTCCCGGCTTATATCCTGCCGGATCGATTCTATCGCGTCTTTTACCGTGGAGACCGTTTCCTGGGTTATCGAAATTGACCGGGAAAGATCATTCGCCACCGTGCTGATGCTTTGGGAAGAATCCTTGATCCTTTTTATCAGCGCGCTGATCCCCGCGGCAAACCGGTTAAACCCCGCGGAAAGGGCGGAAGCCTCCCTGGATGCATAGTCCGGGGGTGCGGTGGTCAGATCCCCCGCGGCGATAACATTAAAGGAACTTACCAGTTTTTTGAAGGGCGCCGTTAGGGCCTGGCTAAGGGCGATGGCAACAAAACAGGAACCCATGGTCAGAAGGGCCACCACCACAACTACAAGTAAAAGAAGCGCCTGGGACTCCGCCCTCATGGCATCCAGGGACCCTTCGGAAACTAAGAACCAACTGGTCCCCGGTACGGGCGCGGAGCAGATAAACACATCCCCGTAAAAAGAAACCTGCACATCGGCGGAAAGGGTTTTTTCTTTATCGGGCCGGTGTTCGGATTCTTCAAAATAATTTTTTGCCATCACATAATCCGCGTTGGGGTGGACGATAAATGTTCCCGTCCCGTCAATCAGATAGGTGTTTCCGTTTTCCGTAATTTTTCGGGAACCCACAATGTCCCGCAGTTTGTCCAGCAGCACATCGGCGGCGGTAACCCCGATGATCTCCCCCGCGGGGTTTCTCGACACCTTGGCAAGGCTGATAATGATGCCTCCGGTGGACGAGTCGAGGAAGGGCTCGGTCATAATGGTTGCGTCCGGGTTTTGCAGGGCCAAAACAAACCAGGGGCGGATGGTCTGATCCCAGTCGGATGGGGGCGTCCAGCCGCTGCCGTCCACAAAGTAACCCTCCGGCTGGGTCTGGGATACCAGGGTGGCAAAATAGAGATCTATGGCATCAGGATTGTCGTGCAGAATGTTTGAAAAAACATCGAACATCAACTCGCGGCCGGGAATAGCGTGGGCCGCCGCCGCGGTATGGCTGGTCATGGCAAAGGACGGAGCCAGGGCGTACTGTATATCCGTATTGAGATACCGCATGCTTATCTCCGCCGTGGAACGGAGGTTCTCCCCGGTAATTTTGTTGATATTAGACATAAACACCGCTGAAAGGACAATGGAAATAAGAACCACCGGGCTCAAACACAATACCAAAATTTGAAATGCCAGAGATGCGTGTCTCTTTTTCATTTGTACCCCTTTTAAAACACTATTTTACGAATGAAAACATCATAACAAGAAGAAAGCAAATGTGCTAGACAGGGCGGCGGCGTTTTTGTATCTGTTTTCCCGGAAGGGTTTACGGAACGGGAAATTCTTTACCGGAACGGCTTTTCATTTTTACCCTGAGCAGGGCATAGCCCGCGCTTAAATCTTCCTGCTGCACAGCCACAGAGCCGGGGACCTTGAGCTTGATATCGGTAAAGTTCCAGATGCCCTCAATGCCCGCCCCGACAAGCATATCCGCCGATTTTTGGGCATACTCGGGGGGCACCGTAAGGATCGCAATCTTAACGCCCAACTTCTTAATTTGAATGTCCATGGTTTCTGCATTGAAGACATGGATTCCGTGGATCCGCGCCCCTATCTTCCGGGGATTAACGTCAAAGGCGACCATAATATGTAAGCCATGGAGGAGAAAATTCCGGTGCCCCAGGAGGGCGGAGCCAAGGTTTCCCACGCCCACAAGTACGGCGTCGCTGTTTGAATCCCAGCCCAAAAAGCGCTCTACGGCGTCAATAAGATCCGCCACGGGATACCCCTTTTTGGGCGTTCCGATGATGCCGGTCATGGCCAGGTCCTTGCGGACCTGGATAGGCTCAAGCTGGAGTTCCAGGGCAATGTCGGTGGCAGAAATAAAATCCCTTTCATCCTGCGTCAGCTCCCGGATTACCTGCAAATAAGAGGGCAGCCTGCGAACAGAAGGGGCGGCGAAGGTTCTGACCATAGTCTTCCTATGTTACCACAAGATGCCGGAAAATCCAATACCAAACGAAAACCCAACGAAAAAACCGGACTCCCCGGGATCTTCATTCATCTTTGAGCAGGGGCATTACCTGGGTGTAGAAAAAATCCCGGCCCTGTTCTGCCGCCACATGATGATGGGCTCCGTCTACAAAAACCCCTACTCCGGGGATGGCACACTGGCGCATACAGAA
>JAISPH010000219.1 GCA_031275035.1 Treponema sp. | reverse complement strand
CCGGAAGACCGTAACCGGTTTGCCGGTTTGCCCATAGTCCTGGGAATCTGGGCCTTTATCTGGTGGTTCGGCGGCTGGACTTACGAGATCTATCGGGCCCTGGAAAACCCCCGGGCGGTTCTTTTTTTGTTCTGTTCCGTATCGGCCCTGGCGGCCTTCGGGGCCGCCCAGTTCCTCCGTACCCCCGTGTACCGGATCGGCATGATCCCGGCCCTGGCCATGGGCCTCTATCTGCCCCTGGAAACCTTTCTTACCCGGTTCCCCCGCTTTGTCCTTTTCCGGCCCCGGCTGATCCTGAGCTACAATTTTTTTACGGGCCCCTTCCTCTGGGGCTGGCTGGCCTTTTTTGCCGTCCAGGCCCTGCTCCTCTTTGGCGCCCGGAAAAGCTTCCGGCAGGAAGTCCACGGCCTCTGGCTCCTGATCGTTACCTTTATCGCCCTGGGGGTCCTCAGCTCTTCGGGCCGGGCCCTGACCCTGTCCCGGGAACTTGCCCCGGCCTGGACCAGCCTCGCGGGCATGGCCCCCCTCTTTCTCACCATGGCAGGGATAGGCCTTACGGCCCGGCGGATCTGGCCCCAGCCGGACGCCATGGGGGGAGACCTCCTGCCCAAACGCTGCCGCCTTTGGACGATATTCCCCAGGAGTTTGCCTATGGCAAACTCCAACGCAATCAGTCATGCTGATTGCGCCCTCAGCGGGGGAGAGCCCCCGCAGCGCCCCCCGGCCTCCCCGCCGACAGGTTTCCGTAAAAAGCTTTTCCTCTTTGTCCTTCCCCTGATCTTAAGCTGCATCATGGGGATCTGGTTTATCGTTACCCTCTTTCTTTCGGGCGATCCCGCTCCCCTGCCCGTGTACATCCCCTTCATCAACCCCCTGGATTTGGAAGAGGCCTTTTGTATCGTCCTCTTCCTCCTCTGGCAGTCCGTTTTATCCGGCCAGGGCGATCTGCCGAAACCAGGAAAGCCTGTCCTTTTTATTCTGATTGATACCGTGGTCTTCCTCTTTACCATCGCCGTTACCGCCCGGAGCGTCCATTTTTACGGCGGCGTTCCCTACCGCTTGATTTTCAATTCAGACCTGTTCCACCTCTGCCTCTTTATCCTCTGGGCGGTCTACGGCATAGGCCATATCATCGTGGGCAGCAGACGTTCCCTGCGGAAGGTCTGGATCGCCGGGGCGGTCCTCACGGTGGCGGACATTGCAAAACTTCTCTTTCTTGATCTGGCGGGAACCGGAGCGCTTACCCGGATCGTCTCCTTTTTTATCGCCGGCCTCCTGCTCCTCTTCATCGGCTGGGCCGCGCCCCTACCCCCGGCGGCGGGAAAGGAAACAACAGTTTCCCCCGAACAAGAAGAACAAGGACAAACCCATGCCGAATAAAAAAAACTCCGCCCTTTTCCCCCTCCTCCTGAGCATGGTCCCCGTTCTTGCCGGCCAGGAGGCCGGGGTTCCCAGGCTTGAGGATTTTGCGGGGTCCCTGGTTGTTACCGGTACTCCCGGCGCCCTCCTGGGGCTTGAGATCCCCGAAGCCGTGTACCAGGGCATAGAACGGCCGGACATGGGGGATATCCGGGTATTTGATAAAGCGGGACAGGCGGTTCCCTTTGCGATCCGCCGGGCGCCGGGCATCACCGTAAGCCCGCCCCCGGAGGAGGTTCCCTTCTTCCGCTGGGAACAGGAAAACGACGGGGCCCTGCCCGGCGGTACGGACATCACCATCAACGCCGAGGGGACGGTGCTGAACATCAAAGGCCGGGGCCTTCCCGTTTCCGCCGCCGCCGCATGGCTTCTGGATCTTTCCGGCCTTTCCTATACGCCTGCGGCCCTCCGCATCACCCTGGGGAAGGAGGGGGAATTTTATAACGCCACGGTACGGATCTATGCCAGCGCGGATCTTGCCCGGTGGCGGGAATTTGAAAAACGCCAGACCCTGGCCTGGTTCGGCGGCGCGGCGGGCCGCGAAACCCTGGAACTTCCGGCGGGAAACAACCGGTATCTTCTCCTCAAATTCGATAAGCCCGATCTCCCGCCCCGGAACATTACCGCTGTTTTTGAACCGGTTGAAATTCCACCCATAACCAGGGAAAAAACCATCGCCGGAACCTGGCGGGGAACCGGCAAACGGATCGCCCGGTACGCCGCCGGGGGTTTTTATCCCCTTACGGCGATAGGCTTTCCCCTGCCGGAGGCCGATTCCATCGAGGTCCGGGTAAAAAACAAATACACCCCGGAAGAGGACTGGTCCGTTGTTACCCGGACCACCCTGTTCCGGATTTCGGGAGGCGGCGAAACCCGGACCAGCGAAGCCCTGGACATTGACGGCTCCGCCCCCTACTGGGAACTGGAGGCCGCCGGGGATGTGGCCTTCTCATCCCTGCCGGACTGCACCATCCGCTGGGCGGTCTACGAGCTGGTGTTCCTGGGCCGCGGCGCCGGCCCCTGGACAGTTGCCTGGGGCAACGGGGACTGCGGCCTCCGGGGAGCAGGCGATCTGCAACGGGCCGTTTTTACCGGGGGGACCGGCGCGCCTGAAATCGAAACCGCCCGGCCCCTGGGCGGACCGGCGTACCGGCCAAGATCCCGGACCGCAAAGCCCCGGTTCGGCGGAAACTGGGGACAGTTTATCTTGTGGACTATTCTTATCCTGGCGGTGGTCTTTCTCTCCGGCCTGGCCCTGTATACCGCCAAATCCATGAAAAAGGAGCGTCTATGAAATGGTTCCATCCGCCGGTCCTTGCGGCCTGTATTGTTGTCTTTTTAACTGGAACAGATCTCTGCGCCCAGGCTGCGGCGGAGAGGACAGGGCGGTCCCCGGTTCCGGGCAGCCCCGCCGGAAAAAGCGCCGGAGCCGCCGCGGATTCGGCCGTCCTCCCGCTCCGTAAAATCACCGTCTATTCTTCCGGGGTCGCCTGCTTTGAACATTCGGGAACCATTCCGGGTCCGGCGTCCATAAAGCTTCCGTTCAATGTCAACGCCGTCAACGATGCGCTTAAATCCCTGGTGATAAACGACCCTGCCTCCGTGGCTCCGTCGGTACACTATCCTTCCGAATATACCCTCCTCCGTACCCTGAAGAGTCTCAGGATCGATCTTTCCGGGGACCCCGGCATTCCCCGGATCATCGGCAGCCTTAAAGGAGAGGAACTGGAGCTATACGCCGCCGGGAAACCGGAGGGCCCGCCTGCCGCCGGCAGGATCATCGGAATCGAATACCGTCCGGCGTTTTCCGCGGCGGAATCCGGGGTCCCGCCGGTTTTGGAACCTTGTCTTTCCCTCTCTACAGCCCAGGGAATCAGGATTATCGCCTTTAAGGAAATTCTCTCCTTCTCTTTCAAGGACCCCGGGATAAACGCCGATCTTAACCGGGCCCTGGATCTGATCATGGCCTCCGGGAATTCGGAAACCAGAGAACTTACGGTGGAACTCCCCGGAGAGGGAAGCCGCGCCGTTTCCATCAGCTATGTGATCCCCGCCCCGGTGTGGAAGGTTTCCTACCGGCTGGATCTTTCCCGCGTTTCTCCGGCGGATTCCCGGCCCAATGCCCTGCTCCAGGGCTGGGCCATTGTGGACAACGACGGAGACGGCCGCTGGGACAATGTGGAACTTTCCCTGGTTACGGGCCGGCCCGTTTCCTTTATTCAGAACCTTTATCCGCCCTACTATGTGAACCGCCCAACCCTGCCCCTGGCCATAGCGGGAACCGCGGAGGCGGAAACCTGGGATTCGGGCTACGGCGGGACGGCGGCCTTTGAAGCCGAAGAAGCCCGCAAGGTTCCCGCGCCTCAGGTCCGCAATTCCGCGGCGGCTGCGGATGTACTGGCGGAAGCTTCCGCCCCCGGTCTGGAAGCCGCTGTTCCCGGCCCGGCGGAAACCGGCATGGCCGCCCGGGCCGCAGCCCTGGGGGATCAGTTTGAATTTACCCTCAGGCATCCCGTTACTCTTGAACCGCAGGAGAGCGCCATGCTGCCCCTGGTGGAAGGGACCGTGGCCGCGGTGAAACTACTGATCCTCTCCGGGGAACGGGCCCTGGGGAGAACCGTTCACCCCTATCTGGGGGCCGAATTACGCAACGCCACGGGGATGAAGCTTCCCGCGGGGCCCCTTACGGTCTACGACGGCGGCGCCTATGCGGGGGACGCCTTAATCGAATTTTTTAACGACGGGGAAAAGCGGCTCATCACCTGGGGGGAGGACCTTTCCGTTACCGCCGCCGCCGCCGAATCGGGGGGCCGTTTTGTGTCCGCCGTATCCGTCAGCGGCGGCCTTATGACCATCAGCCGGAAGCAGGTTTACGCCACAACCTACACGGTACGCAATGCCGCCGGGGAGGAGAAACAGGTGCTTTTTGAACATCCCCTTACCCCCGGCGCGGAACTGGCGGAACCGGAGGAGCCCGAGGAAAAGACCCCCTCGGCCTACCGCTTTTTGCGGCCCCTCCCCGCCAAGGGGGAGCTGGTCTTTACCGTCCGGGAGGAACGGCCCCTGTCCGAGCGGATAACGCTGGTTCAGCAGCGTCCCGAAACCCTGGCAAGTTACGCCGCAAACCAGGAGATTCCGCAGAATGTCCGCGCCGTTTTACAAAAAGCCCTGGAACTCAAGCGGGAGGCGGACGCGGCAAAGGATGCCCAGACTGATCTGGAAGCCCGGCAGACCCGGCTTGTTTCCGAACAGGGCCGGATCCGCCAGAACCTGGAGGCGGCGGGGAACCAGAGCCCCCAGGGCCAGGACTACCTCGGGCGGCTGGTTCAGATGGATAAGGAAATCGACGGCCTTACCCTCAGTATTGACGACGCCCGGAAAAACGCCCGGGATGCCCAGGCCGGTCTAGAGGCCTATATCGCTTCGCTCAATCTGTAAGCGCCCCTGGGACCGAATGCTGCGGGGGCTTGGGAGCCCCGCCTGTCGCAGAACGGGGGCAGTCCTAGAAACTATAGGACAGGCCGATTTTAACAAACCCGTTGTTCCGGTACTGCCCCAGTTCGCCTTCTTTTGAACCGCCAAAGACCCCCCCGGAGGCTTTGAGGGTCAGGTCTCCCTTGGTCCAGATAAGAGCGGGCAGGATAAAAAAATCCTTGTCCTCAATGCCCCAGAGACCGGTAACGTTCAGCTCCAGTTCATCCCGGAGAAATTTTTTAGAGAGGATCAGGGTTATCCTGGTGGAGGTAATATCCTTGCCGGCCTCGATGTCCCTGCGCCAGTCGTCCCCGACCCTGCCGTCCATAAGGCGTATGCTTTCATTGCACTGAAGGTTTGCATTTATCCCCCATACAAGATCCCGGTCAAAACCGAGGGACCAGAGTATGGCCGGGTTATAGACCAGCCCGTCGCTGCCGGAGAGATCTTTGGTGATGTTCGCCGCCAGTTCGCCCCGCAGGTTAAAACCGCCCAGCACCTGGGCATAGTCAACGCCGATTTGATGATACCGGTTATAGTCAATTTCAACCTCTATCGTATCGACGAGAGCCTCTATATCGGCCTGGTCGGGATAAACAGGATTAATGGGATCAGTGATCTGGTCGATAATGGCCCCCAGGGCGGCCTCGAATTTAGCGGTGGTCCCCATAACCACCCCGGGGCGGAAAAGGTTTCCGGTGAAGTACTGGAATCCTATGTCCGAAGAAGCCACGGTTGTTGTAAACCGCAGCCCGCCCTGGGCATAGTTCAAAGTTTCGGTATCGGGATAGAAATAGTTCATATCCACCCCGTCTATGATCTGCCCCATGGCCATTTCCAAAAGCGGCTGAATGGTGGGATAAGAAGAGGAAGAGAGGGCGGTCGATACCGCGCCGGAAAGCTGCTCTTTCAAATCATCCCTATACCGGATCATCTGTACCGGCGCCCAGCGTCCGTCTCCGGCAAAACGGTAACCTTCAAACCAGGGCATAAAAACCCCTTCCAGTTTGGTAAAGGTTCCCAGGCTGTAGGAAGCGCGGATCATGGGCCGGCCGATTTTGTTGTCCATCAGATCCGTCAGAGAAGTAAGGTTGGAAAAGTCCAGGGGGTTTACCACATCCAGGGGACCCATACTGTCCGCCTTGCCCCAGGTTAGTTTACGGATACCCCCCTCCAGGGTCAGGGCGCCGAAGTAGGCCCGGAGATAGGCTTCGTCAAAACAGAGGGGGGAAGAACTGTTAAAGGAAACCGGCGGATCGTTGTCAAACTGGGTGTTCAGCCTGAGGTTGACGACCGCTTCGGCGTTGGACCCTGAAAAATTAAAGTTAAGTTTCCCCGAAAAGATATCCCCCCACCGGGCGTCTCTTAGTTTCGGAGCCGAAGTAAAATCATCTCCATAGGCGGTCAGCTCGGCCTTAACGGAACCGCTCAGTTTGAAACGGGACAAAACCCCGCCGCCGAAGGCGCCGCTAAGGCCGCCTCCGCCCGAATCTTCCCCGCCAAAACCAAAGCCGCTGTCGTCCCCGAAGCCGAAACCGCTGTCATCGCCAAAACCGAGGCCGTCCTCCGAAACGCCGAAACCGTCTTCGTCTCCGGCGGGAATTTCGCCGTCCTCAAAACCAAAGCCTGCATCACCGGCGGAAAGGGCGTCCTCCTCTGCGCCGGAACCGGCGTTCTCAAAATCCAGGCTTCCCGCAGAAGCTCCGCCGGAACGATCTCCGCCGGCGGCATGTTCAGGATCCGGGTCCGCCCCCTCTCCATTTCCGAACGGAAACGGAGAGGGGGCCTGGACCGGAGTTTCCGTCCCGCCGCTTTCTCCGGGGCCGAAATCTTCGGCGGCAAGGGGCGCAAGGAGGAACAGCCCTATCCCTGCGGCGGCAAGACCCGGCCCGATGCGAAGGAAACCGGGCTTCCTTTGCAGGAGGCCTCTCTCTTTCAACGGGCTCTCCCGGTCTCCAGGAAGGCGGGGGTAAAAACCCCCTCGGGGATGGGATCATCGTACTTTAGGATCTCCACCCTAATGGTGGTTGAGGTTCCCCCGGTAAGGGTACTCATCCGGGTTACTATGGGACTGAGCCGCCCCTGAACATTCCTCAGCTCGAGTATTTCCAGCTGTTTATGCAGAGTCCCCCGGCGGTCGTAAAGTTCAACCTTGTGGGTTACCTTGGTTGCCTTGTCTATATACTGGATCATCTTGGAGTATTGATAGGAAGAATCCTTGGGTATGGATTCGATCACATGGCAGGCATTGCCGTTCAGGGTCTCTTCCCGGAGTATCCTGTGGTTATCCAGATCCGCTGCCCGGTCCGCCGAGGAAATATCGTCATAGGACATGTCGGTCCCCATGAAACTGCCGGAACCTTCGGAGGAAGCGATACGGCGTACCTTTCCCAGGGAAGGCAGAAAGATCCACTGATCGCTGGAACCCCTGGCGTTTTCCATGGTAAGGAACCGGGTATTGGCCACGCCGGCGGGTTCACGGAATACGATAACCGCCCTGCCTCCGTTGGGACCATCCTTGGAATACTGATCCAGGACCCGCTCGGAACTGCCCCCATCCTTGGCGGCTATCACCATCCTGGAACGGCTGGAAATAGTATCGGCCTGGATACGGTCCCGGGAAGCCTGCACCAGGGCGGCGGCATCCTGGGCAAAGGCCGCAGCGGCGCACGCCAGGAGGGCGGCGGCAAGACACATCAGTTTTTTCATTTCATCTCTCCTTCTAATTCTGAATTTTTTCGCACGAATCGAGGGTTGATTATCAGTAATAAAACCGGAATAACCGTAAGGCTTATCAGGGCGCTGGTTCCCATGGTCAGGGCGATAAGCAGCCCCAGACCCGCCAGCATGTTAAACTGGGAGAGGAGAAGCACCGCAAATCCTGCGCCCACCGAAACGGCATTGATGATGATGGCCTTCCCCGAGGTGGTAAAGGTTCTCCGCAGAAAATTCTTTCCCCCGGTTCTGTATTCCCGCTTAAAGGCTTCAAGGTAGTGAATAGTGTAATCAATGCCTATCCCCACGGAAACGCTGGCCACCATGGAGGTGCCTATATTCAGCTTGATTCCCAGGAATCCCATCACCGCAAAATTGATCAAAATGGAAATTGAAAGGGGAGCTATGCCTATACAGCCCGCAACGATGGAACGGTTTGAAACGGCGATGATGAGGAAAACCATAAAGAGGGAAACAACCACCGATATAAGCTGGGACTGTACCACCAGCCTATTCAGAGAATCCTCGACGATAGCGCTGCCCCCAACCACCACCCGCAAGTTTTTGGGAAAGTTGGCGTTGATATAGCCGTGGATCTCATCCAGGGCGCGGTTGGTATCGTACTGCCCCACGGTGCGGAGCTGGACCGTAGTTTTGATTGCCGTCGGCTCCAGGGAATCGTTGGCATATTCGTCGATGTTTCCCGAAAGAAGCACCAAATAATTCGACACCAGCTGCTGGAGTTCTTCGGGAGTCTGCTTTCCGTACCGTTCCGGTATGAGGGGTATTTCATAATAGGAGGCCCCTTCATAATTGATCCGTTTCTTTAATTCCCAGACCAGGCTGCCCGCATCCATGGTCCGGGACCCGCTTGAGGCATTGTCCAAAAGGGCCGTCAATTCCCTCAGGGTATAGACCTCATCCCCGGCCCTGGGCTCCGGGGCTTCGGCGTCTTCATAAAAACCGAAGCCGCCTTCCCCGCTTTCGTCCGATGCAAGACCAAAGTCGTCCCCGG
Organism: Treponema sp.; assembly: GCA_031275035.1. Next base: position 10,392 of record JAISPH010000219.1, on the reverse strand, counting down.
CGTCAAAGCCGAAGCCGAAATCATCGCCGGAAAAACCGAAGCCCCCCGATCCGGCATCCGCCGGAAGCGCCCGGGAAGCAATTCCTTCGGGACTTTCATCGGCATTGAAAACCTGGTTGATCCGCTTAACCAGATCGGTAAAGCCCATAACCTTGCCGACCTCCCCGACGCGGTCTTCCAGAAAACGGCTCAGTCCCTCCATGGCCTTCAGGGATTCGGGACTCAAAAGTTCCTCCGGCGTATCCGCCTGGGCTACCACGCTGACCACCTTGGAGCCGCCAAATTTATTCCGTATAAAGCGGTCCGATTTATAAATATCCGTGGTGGTCTTAAAGTACTCCACCATTACATTGTCGATGATCACCTTGGTCAGCCCGTAAACCGATACCAGCGCCACTACGGCGGTAAGAATCAGGACAAAGCGCTTCTTTCTGGTAATGCCCAGGAACGCATCGGCAATAGCGCCGCTCATGGGATCGGTTTCGGCTTCGCCGGCCTGATACCCCGCGGCCTGCTTCACGCCGGCTTGTTCCTTTCCGGCCCGTTTCCGCTCTTTCAGTTCCCTGGGACCCCGGATAATGAGCAGGGCCGGAATTAAAGTCAGGGCAACGCCGAAGGACACCAGTACGCCAAAGCTGGAGAAGAAGCCGTACTCCCGGATGGGCAGCACCCTGGTAAAGCAGAAGGAAACAAAACCGGCAAAGGTGGTCAGCGCCGCCAGAAAGACGGGTTTGCTGATAGTCCTGATCAAATTATAGATAATACGCCGGTGTTCTTCATCGCTTATGGCGCCCCGGCCCGTCATCTCGGTATTGTAATGGGTAACCACGTGGATGCCGTAGGCACTTCCCACGGCGACCAGGATAACCGGAAGCACCGTGGAGATGATGGACATATTGATGTGAAAGAGGGGCATGGCCCCTATGGACCAGATGACGGCGACAAGCACCGTCAGCAGGGGCAGAACCACCGAGGTAAAGCGGCGGAAGGAAAAGAACAGAACCGCCAGCACCACCACAATAACCAGGGGGACCAGCAGGATCAGATCCGCATGAACCGCTTCGTTAACGGTGGCGCTGATCACCGGGATGCCCGTAACGTAGACCTCCGCCATGCCGCCGAACATTTCCCTGGCAATGTCCCGCACCTGGGTAAAAGCCTGCTGGGCCTCGGGCTCACCGGCATTTTCGGAGTTTACGTTCAGGGGAACCATGATCTGGGTAGCGGTAAAGTCGTCGGAGACAAGGGCCCGCTCGTACATATCCCAGGAGAGGATACGCCTCTTTAGCTCGGTTATTTCTTCGGGGGTTCCTGAAAAATCACCGGACACCAATTTTTCCACCACAATGGCGTCCTCATCGCTGGTGATGTAGTCCGAAGTTACGATAGAATAGACGGGGTCTACAATATCGATTTCTTCAATCCTGGCTACATATTCCCGAATCTGCCGGAGGAAGTCTCCCTCAAAAACCGTACCGTATTTCCGTTCCAGGCCCACCAGTACAAAAAGGGAACTGCCGAAGGTGTCGTCAATGTATTTGGAAACCAGCCGGGCTTCGTCATCTCCGGGTATGAACCTGAGATTGTTATTGTCCAGATGAACCCGCGGAATTTGAAGGGAAAAGAAAAGGGTGATAATACCGATTACCGCAACAATGATCCAAGGATGCTTAAAAAATTTTTCCATACCGGCCTCAATTGTACTCCCTATGATTCGGCGTGATTGATCCCGGTAATACCAGCCGGGAACGGTCAAGTCCTTCCCGGGCAATACCCCGGAGCATTATTTCAAAAATATTTTTCATCTCGCTGGTAGTAACGTGGGACTTTCTATCCTCCCCGGGAATCCTGGCCGCGCTCTCTATAACATAGGAAAACAGGGCTATGATGGTGCGGGATACCATTTCCGGGTTAATCGAAGGTTCAAAGACGCCTTCGGCAATACCCTGTTTAAGTATATCCTTGATGAGGGCGCAGAAAATATAAGAGGGGGCGTTTGCTTTTTCTCCTCCAGGGGAAAAGGCGGATTCCAGATAGTTCCTGATATTATTAAACATGAGGATCATCATATCCTCCGCTTCCCCGAATATTTCCAGATAGCTTACCCAAAGCAGCTTCATCGTCTCAAGAGCGGAGATTCCCGGCGTCATTCTCTTCCGTATATAATCAATAAAATCATTTCCCGCCTCCAGGCAGATCTCCTCAAAGAGCATCTCCTTGCTGGAAAAATACAGGTAGATCGTCGCCTTGCTCAGTTCCGCCTTCCGGGCGATGTCCATCATACTGACCTTTTCCACTCCCAGTTCCAGGATAAGTTCTTTGGCGCAGCGCATGATCAGGGCCTTACGTTCAACCTTTTCCCGTTCTTTCCGCTCGGTGATTCCCATAAAACCGCCTCATTCCGGTAACCGCCCCCAAAAACAGGGCCCTAAAGCCAATAATGACCGCTGGTCATTTTGTTTCCATTGGCTTATTAATAACCATTGGTATAACAATAACCGCCGGTTAGAGGTTTTGTCAAGAGACATTTAAGAAAATCTTTCACCTTGAGATCTTTGAAAAATGAAGAACCCGGAAGCAGACTCCGGGTATGGACCCGATCCTCCAGTCAGAGGGGGTTAGAAGAGGCCCGTAATCTTTCCGGCAGGGTCCACATCGATCCCCTCTGCGGAGGGAAGCCTGGGCAGTCCCGGCATGGTCATAATGTCGCCGGTGAAGGCAACAATAAACCCCGCGCCGGCGGAAACCCGGAGTTTCCCCACGGTCAGGGTAAAACCCTCCGGGGCGCCCGGCAGCCTTTGATTGTCGGAAAAACTATACTGGGTTTTGGCGATACAGACCGGAAGGCCGCCGAAACCGCTCCGTTCAAATTCCAGAGCCTGTTTATGCGCCTCCGGCGTCAACTTGACCTCTCCGGCGCGGTAGACCCGCTTTGCGACAGCCTCGATTTTCTCTATGATAGAGCTTTCAAGAGCGTAGCCGTACCGGAAGGACGAAGCTTCCCCACAGATCCGTACCGTTTCTTCCGCCAGGGCAAGCCCCCCCGCCCCGCCCCGGGCCCAGACCTCGCTTAAAACCGTTTTGACCCCCATTTCCCGGCATTTCGCCTCCACCAGGGCAAGTTCTTCCAGGGTATCCGTAGGAAAACGGTTTACCGCCACCGCCACGGGGAGCCCGTAGAGGGATTTAAGATTGCCGGCATGGCGCAGGAGATTGGGAAGTCCCCGTTCCAGGGCGGAAAGATCCGCCTTTTCCAGTTCTCCCCGGGGAAGGCCTCCATGATATTTTAAGGAACGGATGCTGGCTACCAGCACCGCCGCCGAGGGGATAAGCCCCCCGATCCGGCATTTAATATCGAAAAATTTTTCCGCCCCCAGATCCGCCCCGAAGCCGGCCTCGGTAACCACATACTCCCCCAGTTTCAGGGCAAGCTTGGTAGCGATGAGGGAGCTGCATCCATGGGCAATATTGGCGAAGGGTCCCCCATGGACCAGTACCGGAGTATGCTCCAGAGTTTGGATCAGATTAGGTTTCAGGGCATCCTTGAGGAGGGCCGCCATGGCCCCCTGGGCGTTCAACTGCGCCGCCCGGACCGGTTCTCCTCCGTAGGTATACCCCACAATGACAGAGGCCAGCCGCTCTTTCAGATCCTCAAGATTCCCGGCCAGGCAGAGCACCGCCATAACTTCGCTGGCGGCGGTAATATCCCAGGAATCTTCCCGAGGACTTCCCTGGGCCCTTCCGCCCAGACCGTTTACGGTAAAGCGGAGCTGCCGGTCGTTCATATCCAGGCAGCGGCGCCAGCTTATCCGCCGGGGATCGATGCCCAGGGCGTTTCCCTGGTAGACATGGTTGTCCACCATCGCCGCCAGCAGATTGTTGGCGGCTCCCACGGCATGGATATCTCCGGTAAAGTGGAGGTTAAGATCCTCCATAGGCGCCGCCTGAGCGTACCCGCCTCCGGCGGCTCCTCCCTTTACCCCAAAAACAGGCCCCAGAGAAGGTTCCCGGATGGCCGCTATCGCCCGTTTCCCCAGCCGCCGGAGGCCGTCGGCAAGCCCCAGAGTAGTAGTGGTCTTTCCCTCCCCCGCAGGGGTCGGGGTCATGGCGGTAACCAGAATCAGTTTTCCCGTTTCCACGCCGGTAAAGGCGGTATAATCAAGCTTAGCCTTGTAGCTGCCGTAGGATTCCAGCTTCGCTTCACCGATGCCCGTTTCCCGGGCAATCTCTATAATAGGTTTAAGTTCCGTTTCCTGGGCAATTTCAATGTCTGTTTTCATAGAAGAATGTACAAATTTTAGAACTAATCTGCGGCTTTTTCAAAATCTTAACTTTTGAAAAACTCCCCGGATAATTGCGGCCAAGAAGACTTGAACCCTCCACGGTTTCGCATCCTGCTCAACCGTTCCGGGCCGCCTCGGGCTGCTTTCGGCGCCATCCATGGCGCCTTTTCCTCCCCCTGGTCGGCGCAGCCCTCGGAAGTTCAAGTCTTCACAAGGGCTGGATTATACATTTATGAAACAGGCCGCTTTTTTTGCCGTAGTAAATTCGTTTTTTGCGGCCAAGAAGACTTGAACTTCCATGCCTCTCGGCACCAGCACCTCAAGCTGGCGTGTCTACCAGTTCCACCATGGCCGCAAAGATGGTTTCAGTTTAGCGGTTTCTGTTTTCCATGTCAATATCGTCCCTAAAACCGCCGATGATCAGGAGTATGAGGTATCAACATTCTCTTTCTTTAGTTTTCCTTCTCTGCGGGATCAGCCTTTGTTCGCTGATCTTAGGCGGGTGCAAAAACACGCCCGCCCCGGCGCCCCAGGCTCCAGAGGCCGAAGACGACGTATGGTCCCTCCTTGAGAGGGGGGAAAATGAGCGGGCCCGGTCCTTTTTCCTGGGTCAGGTGGATGTCAATGCCAGGGACAGCCGGAACCGGACTCCCCTCCATATAGCGGCGGAACAGGAGGATCATGTCCTGGCCGCCTTCTTTATCACCCTGGGAGCGGATGTAAACGCCGTGGACAGCCAGGGAAGAACTCCCCTGAGCATCAGCGCCGAAAAACGCGACAGCCCTACTGCGGCGGTCCTGACCGGGGCCGGAGCCGATATCCATTACCCCATGTCCGGGGGACAGAGTCCGGCCTTGATTGCCGTCAGGGGGGCGGATGGCTTTTTATCCGCCCTGCTCACCCCCGCTTCGGTAAAGACCGCCGATGCCGAGGGAAGAACCCTGCTCCATCTGGCGGCCCTGGAAGGAAAGCTTCCCGCAGCCGCCGCGATCCTCAGCGCCCAGACCCAGGTCAACGCCAAGGACAAGACCGGCAAAACCCCTCTGGATCTGGCCTTGGCCCGGCCCGATTCAAAGAGCCATGTGGAAACCGCCGAGGGACTTATTCTGGCGGGGGGCTATTCGGATAATCCTGTCTTTACCAGTTTTGCTCCCGCCGCCCGGAGCTCCAACTACAATATACGCATGGCCGGCGGATTCGGCCTCTACCATTTCGCCGCCCAGGGCGGTTATACGGGTTTTATCGAATTTTTAATTGATAAGCGGGCGGACGTTAATATTAAAACCGCCGCCGGGGCCGCTCCCCTCCATGAAGCGGCCCGGACCGGGAATATCCCCATCATGGAGATGCTTATCGCCGCCGGCGCCGACGTCAACGCCCAGGACGCCAAGGGCAATACGGCCATGCACATCGCCGTCCCCTCCCAGGTACACCGGGAGGCCCTTGCCCTCCTCCTCTCCCACCGGGCCAATCCTAATCTGCGGGACGAACACGGCGAATCTCCCCTGCATATTCTTATCACCCTGAACCGGAGTCCCGGCATCATCGGCATGCTTCTGGAACAGGGCGCGGATATTTCCATCCGCAATATTGAGGGAAAGACCCCCCTTTACGCCGCGGTACAGTATGCCCGGATGGAGGCCATCCCCCTGCTGCTCCGGTCCAGGGCGGATATCTTTGCCGCGGATAATGCAGGAATAACCCCCTTTGAACGGGCGCTGCGGGACAGAAGCCCTGCGGTAAATGCCCTGATCACCGCCGAGACCATAACCCAGAAGGACAGCGCCGGCAATACCCTCCTCCATCTGGGGGTAAAAAACGGCGGGGATCTTAAAACCATAGGCCTGATCCTGGACGCCCGGGCCCAGGTTAATGCCCGCAACAAGGAGGGGGATACCAGCCTCCACATTGCGGTACGGCAAAACGAAGCGGAAGCGGGCAAGCTGCTCCTCTCCCGGGGGGCCGATATTTTTGCCCCCAATGCCCGGGGGGAAAGTCCCATCTATCTGACATTCTATTCCAACGGGGGACTCCGGGAATGGATGATCAACCCATCGACCCTGAGCGCCCGGGACGGCCTGGGAAATACCATACTTCACTATGCCGCAGGATGGCGGCTCGATACGTTTATTCCGTTTATCATCCAGCGGGGCGCTTCGCCGGATGCGGCCAACGCCACCGGAGAGACGCCCCTCTTTGAAGCGGTTAAGGTTGACTCTCCCTCTACGATCAAAGTACTTGCCGCCGCCGGCGCCTCCGCCGCAGCCAGGGACACCCTGGGCAACAGCAGCCTCCATGCGGCGGTACGCTGGAACGCCCGGAATGCCGCCGGGGCGCTCATTGCCCTGGGCTGCGACATTAATACCCACAACTCCAGCGGAAAGACACCCCTTCACGATGCGGTCAGGCTGGGCATGGCGGGAATCGAAACTATTCTGATATCGGGAGGGGCAAACCTCGAAGTCCGGGATACCGAAGGCCATACCCCCTTCGCCGAAGCGGTTATGGCGGGCTCCGGAGTTACCGCCGAGCGGCTCGCCGATCTGGGGGCCGATCCCATGAGCCGGAACAACCGGGGGGATACTCCTCTTCATATCGCCGTGGCCATGGAACGCCGGGATCTGATCACCCTGCTCCTTAACCTGGGCGCATCGATCCATGCAAAGAACATTATGGGGAGGAGCCCCTTCCAGACTGCTCTGACGGCTTCTCCGCAGATCGTTTCCACCCTTTTAACCAAGGAGCGGATCCTCGCTTCCGACGACGAGGGCAGGAGCCCCCTTCACATCGCTGTCATGGAAAACGCTCCCCCAAACATGCTGCAGATCATTATCAGCCAGGGGGCCCGGCTCAATGCGGTGGATTCCAGAGGCTTTACCCCGCTGCGTCTGGGGATGGAGAAGAGCGACTGGAACACCGTCAAGCTGCTGGCCGATGCAGGCTCCGACGTATTCTCCGCTGCGGATGACGGCAAAACCCCCGCAGGCATAGCCCTGACCAGGGGCTACGATGCGGTCCGGGCGGTTTTCTCCGGCAGGGCCATATCCCAGCGGGACCCCGCGGGCAACACCGTACTCCACTATGCCGCCCAAAGTTCCAATCCCGACATTGTCATCCTGCTTCTGGAACTGGGGGCAAACAAGAACATCAAGAACATTGCCGCAGAGAGCCCCGCGGACATAGCCCGGCGCTGGAACCGGGGGGATGCGGCGGCGCTGTTGAACTAACCGCCCCCGGAAGCCGGAGGATTAAGGCACAGCGATCTTCCGGCCGGGCGGGTTATTGGGTACAAGTCCGCTCCGCCATAATGAACCTCCCCGCCCGGCAAGCGCGGATCAAAATCAGCTCATAAACCCCTCAGACTTCCTTCTCATACTGCAGCCGGTAAAGTCCGGCGTAAAGTCCGTTCCGGTCCATCAGCTCCTGATGCCTTCCTTCTTCGGCCACCCGTCCCCCGGAAAGAACCAGAATCCGGCCGGCGTGACGTATGGTGGAGAGCCGGTGGGCGATCACAATCGAGGTACGCCCCGCCAGAACCCGCTGTATCCCCATCTGGATAAGCCCCTCGGTTTCAGTATCGATGGAGCTGGTGGCCTCGTCCAGTATGACCACCGCGGGGTTGTGGGCGATAACCCGGGCAAAACTGATAAGCTGCCGCTGGCCGGAAGAAATATTGGAGGCCCCTTCGGAGAGCGGGGTCCGGTAACCCTGGGGCAGCCTGGAGATAAACTCGTGGGCATGGACAGCCCGGGCTGCGGCCTCCACTTCGGATTCGGAAAGATCAAGCCCAAGGCTGATGTTATCCGCCACGGTCCCCGAAAATAAAAATACATCCTGGAGAACGGGGAGCAGGGAACGGCGCAGTTCCGGCAGAGGTATACGCTGAATGGGGATACCGTCCAGGCGGATCACGCCGGAATCAATGTCCCAAAGCCGGGTCAATATATTGATAATGGTGGTCTTCCCTGCGCCGGTGTAACCTACAATGGCGGTCATTTCCCCGCTTTCCACGGTAAAGGAAAGGCCCCTGAGCACTTCCCCCGCCGCTCCGGGCCGGATACGCTCGGTCCCGCCGCTGTCAGATGTGTAAGAAAAATGGACGTCCTCAAAATCAATGCGTCCCCGGACCCGGCCTTCCACGGATTCCTTTCCTTCGTCAACGATATGCGCTTCCGTATCCAGGAATTTGAAAACCCGTTCGCCGCCGGCCATGGCGGACTGGAGCAGGGTATATTTTTCCGCCATGTCCATCATCGGGGCATAGAACATGCTTACCAAATTGATAAAGGCGATGAGCACTCCCAGGGAAAGGGAAAGGCCGAGCACCATGGCGCCGCCCGCCACGATGAGTACGGCGGTGGTTACGGTGGCCAGAAATTCTACAATGGGCCTGAACGTAGCAAAGACGTACATTTCACCCAGATTCGCCTGCAAGAGCTCCCGGTTCCGCTCGTCGAATTCCCCGGCGCTCTTCCGTTCCCGCAAAAACAACTGTACCACCTGGATCCCGGACAAACGTTCCGACAGATACGAGTTGACCCGGGAAGAGGCGGTCCGCTGCCGCCTGAACGCATCCCGGGCCTTGATCCTGCTTACGGCGGTAACCACGGCCACCGGGGGCATGGTTATAAATACTACCGCCGCCAGCCTGGGGGAAAGGATGAAGAGGGTGATCAACACCCCGGCCATTACGGAAAGATCCTTGAGGAAAGCTACCAGGACGGAGGTAAAAAATTCATTGATGGTTTCCACATCTCCGGTAAGCCTGGTTACAATCCGGCCCACGGGATGCCGGGAAAGAAAGGCCGTGGACTGGGAAGCGGTTTTCCTGAAAAGTTCGAGCCGCATATCCTTCATCACCCTCTGTCCGATAAGGGTGGCGGACCAGGTTTGCACAAAGGTAAAAATAAAAACCAAAACCAGGATGATAAGGAGAAAAACCGCGGCACGGACAAGGCTGGCGATATCCCCCCTCCGAATCTCCCGTATCTCTTCCAGGGGCAGGGAATAAAGAGCATCCTTCCCTATGGCCGCCGTCATGGATGACGCCGCCATGGACGGCGATGCCATGGAGGGCACTGCCATGGAGGGCACTGCCACGGGGGGCGCCGTTTCCGTTCCCCGAAGAAAAAGATCCCCCCGGGCCGCGATGATCTCCGCCGTGGCGGAACCCGGTTCATAGCCCAGGGCATACCAGTCGCCGTCATCCAGAATACTCCGTTCCCGGAGTTCTCTCTCGGCCCGGCCCGGCATAGCTGAATGCCGGTTCCGGGGTATAAAGAGATAATCCCCAACGGCAATAGTCCCGGGCCGGCGCATCAGTTCTTCCAGGCTCCGCCGGAGAGACGCCTCCAGCGCCGCTCCTTCCCGTTCATAGACGCCGGTCCTGACCGCAAAGAACCGGGACATTACCGCGCCGTCAATAACCCGCTGTTCAATCACCGGGACCAGCAGTTCCCCCAGGGTGGAACAGGCCAAGGCCAGGGCCATCAGGCAGACCAGGGGACGGTATGGTTTAAGGTAGGCAAGGATGCGTTTTACAATAACGCCGTCGTATTCCTTGACCACATCTTCAGTTTCAAAGTACTCAGACACCGTCTCCTCCACCGGCGCCTTCGAGCCGCTGCAGGGCCGCAGTCCTCGCATAAAAGCCGCCGCTTTCCGCCAGTTCCTCCGGGGATCCGTATTCGGCAATACGGCCCCTGTCCAGGACCAGTACCTTGTCGGCATGTCTCAGGGTAGACACCCGGTGGGAAATGACAATAACCGTAGAGGGGCTCCCCCGGCTCAGCCTTTTCCGGCGCTCGTCAAGGATTCCCCCGAGGATACGCTTCTCGGTCTCCGCGTCCACAGCGGAAAGGGCGTCATCCAGAATGAACAGCTCCGCCCCGCCGATGAACGCCCGGGCAATAGCCACCCGCTGTTTCTGCCCCCCCGAAAGGGTAAGGCCCCGCTCGCCGACAAGGGTATCCCAGCCCGTATTGAGGCCCGCCAGATCCTGATCAATCGCCGCAAGCTTTACCGCTTCCATAAGGCGCTCTTCACCGGCCCCCTCAAAGCCGTAGGCCACATTGTTCCTGATAGAATCCGAAAAGAGGTAACTGTCCTG
>JAISPH010000180.1 GCA_031275035.1 Treponema sp. | reverse complement strand
GCCGCCATTTTATCGCCGTAGCGTCCGTTTACCGCAATATAGGGAACCTGGGACCCAATCCGGCTGCATTGGGCATCCATCTTGGCGCGCATTTTTGGCCACACTTTTTCCGCCCACGAAAAAGGTTCTCCGGCTAAACCGATCATTTTACCGTCCATGATGTTCCACGCTTTTCACCGCTGCCTTTCAAGTTCAAAATCCGCATAAAGGACTTTTTCATCCTTCAAGCCGCCTACCGGATCCGTCAAAGCCGAATCATTCCAAATGAGCCGGTAGACGCCGTATTTTGGCCGGCCGTAATTATTGCCTGACCGCCAGGTAATGAAAGGCCATGTTACGGTATCCTCTTCAAGGCTGCCATAAGCTTGCGGGGTATAGGTCCACGAAAGGAGAACTGCCCCGTCGCTCATCCTGGTAATCGTAATACCGTAAGCCGAATCCTCCGGTGTTGACGCATAGGCAATGTGTTCTTCGGCCTGCACCCACTCGCCCAGAAAATCCGCCAGGGGAACCTGGGCAAGATACCGGTTGGGACTGCTGACCGGCGAAGCGCCGCCGTAGTTGTGTGTCGGCGCCCGGTAGATGAGCTGCATCCTGCCTGCCCCCGAGACCAGCCGGGGGCTCAGGGTGATGACCGGAGCGGAGGAGTCGCCGCCCTCGTTTTTAATCTGATGAATATGGGTAAACGCCGTTGAGGGCGCGAAGTCCGGAGGAAGTTTGAATTTCCAGCGGTATACAAAAGTTCTGTCCTCAGCGCCCCGCAGTTCCGAATCATCCACCTTTATCTCTACCCGCTGCCGGGTCTGATCCCCCGTGGCGTTCCCGTCAAGGTCCCGGTGCAGGGTAAAGGCGAAAACATCCTTTCCCAATACGGAGTCATGCTCCTGGGTGATGTGGGGAACCCCCAAATGTCCGCTGTTTTGCTGATCCGGCGTCTCATAGCCGTAACCCTTTGCGTTTATGAGGGTATACGCATTTTGGGAACTGTCCGCCGCAAGAAGCACCCGCCAGGCCGCCGTCCCTTCGGTGAAATCGGCTTCGCTGAAACGAAAGGCGGCGCTGGTGGTCAGTCCCGGGTAGATCTGCGCCGCCTCCGCGGTTCCGGCGCTTATTCCCGAACCCGACGCGGTCAGCCGGACCCGCAGAAGGTATGAACCGGGAACAAGCTCCCGGCTTCCGGCCCTGAGGTTCCCGGCGGCGGCGGCTTCCGTTATGTCCACCGGAGAACCGTCCAGGGCCCCGCCGTCCTCACCCGCATTGATAAAAAGCAGGGCCTCCGTAACCCCCGCGGGGTATTCTACGGACCAGTCGAGAATCCCCGACGCTCCTCCGTTCACGGGCTGAATTGAAATAACAATCTCCTTTTTTTTATCCGCCGCTATCTCCAGACCGGCGGCGCCGCCGCTCGCGATAACGCCGCCGTCTTTCTTCGCGGTAACGGTAAGGTTCCAGACCCCCGGCGGAAGGGAGAAGACGCCTCCGTTTCCATCGGCCAGGGGGAAACTCTTTACCGCGCCCCCCGCTTCCTCAAAAACAGCGGTATAGCTTATCCCGTCCCCGCCGGGAAACAGGGTCCGGGCCCCGCCGCCCGGGCCTGCCAGGGACAGGGCAATCAATCCCTCGCCCCGCCGTTTCAGGTTCCCGGCGGGCTGGAAACAGGACGGAAACAGCGCCGGCATGAACAGCAGACAAAGCGCTGTTTTTTTTAACCGCCTCATCTCCGGCGCCCCTTCACGTCCGTTTCCTCCCGCCCCTTATTCGGCGGGAACATACTCGATTCTGATACTCGTAATGAGGACTTTGGCGCCGGTATTGCTCCCGGAAGCCCCCAGCGCGCAAATACCGAGGAAAGCCTTTTCCAGGGTGGTGATGTAGGTCTGGTTAAAATCGTCCGGTATAAATACCCGCGAGATAAGATTTGCGCCATCCCAAACCCCATTAGTAGTGGGACTATTCAATGTGCCGCCAGCGGCTGGAGTGGCAAAGTATATTACCCTGGCTTCATTTCCGGAATTTCGCAACGGGGTATTAGTTGCGGTAGCGGTACTATTATTCAAACATACCGAAAGGCCTCTGGTGCCAGACGCATCGGTCAGAATTTGACAACCGATGGTTATTTTTATCCCGTTGGTATTTCCGGTCCTAAAATCAAAGACCCCGTCAGGACAAGAGGCGGCAGTTGATGCGGTATTACTGCTTGTGCCGACAGCAAGAATCCCCGTTGTCCCTGAAGCGCCGGATGCGTCAATTTGAATGCCCTGCGATGTGGGCACATCAGTTATAACAGAATTTGAACCAACTATTCTGATTGGCACCTGCGTATATATACCGGTCCCGGTCAATGTCGCGCTAGAACTGGAGGCAAATGTCCCGGACGGGCCTCCGTTGACCGCGTAACTCCACTCCCAGATAAGGTTCGGATCTGCCGCCCCGCCGACGTTGACCGTAACGGAGGCGATAACCGGCATTTGGGTGTCGGGGTTTACCGCGGAAACGGTAATGACGGCTTCACCCTCGTCAATGCCGGTTACCGTCGTGGCAGCACCGGCTGCCGGATTGACGGTGGCTATCGAGATATCGTCGGATTCCCAGGTAACGGTTCCCGGAACACCCGCCGGGACCAGAACCGCCGTCAGGGTAATTGTACCGTCAACCCCGGTATCAATGGGGGCGCTTACCGTCGTCCCGTTTCTCTGGATGACGATCCCCGTGATGGGGAATTTGAATACCGCGCTGATGGCTATATCTTTCGTGATGGCAAAGGGAACGGTATAATCAGCCCCGTCTACCGTAAGGGAACCCAATAGGCGATCCGTTCCGGGAGTCGCGGCCAGGGTTATGGTCTCCCCGGCCAGGGCGGCGGTACTCGCCGTTTCCTCCCCGTTTACCGTTACCGTTCCGGTTCCGGTCTTTTCCACGCCGATACCGTAAACCGTTACCGGAGTCAAATCAGCGCCGGAGGCCGCCACCGTTACCGCTTGCGCGGGCGTGGACAATTCTTTCCCGTTGGCCGTGATCTTCGCCGCCGCATATACCGTACTGTACGAGTCGGGAACCGCGGAGCTGTAGGCCCAGGGATTCCCTGCCTGGGGAGGAGTCAGATTTTCCGTGGCAAGGAGGGTCGCCGCTCCCGCATCTCCATATAGGGAGATTGAAACGGCGGTAATATCTACCGCGATGGAATGGGTTATCGGAACGTTTCCGCCAATATCGCTGGTGTTGCTGAACTCTCCGGGCAAAAAGGCGTAGGAGGCGCTGGTTGCCTGCCCCGGGTAAATATGGAACACCTCGGCGTTTCCGGCGCTCATGCCGGTATCGCCGTTGGTAAGCCGGACGCGCAGGAGGTACGTCCCCGGCTCAAGAGCCGCGGTTCCCCCGTATTTTCTTCCCTCCAGATGAACTGTTGCTATATCAAAAGGATTGTACCCGGTAACCAGAGTCCCGTCAGCTTTGCTTATGTACAGGGAAGCTGCGGTAACCCCTTCGGGATACGTTACGTCCCATTGAAGGCTTCCCTGGGCCGCGGATTCCCCGGTTAGCGGTGAAAGGGTTACCGTTACCGTGGAACCGGATTCACCGGCGTTTACCGTTACGGGACTGCTTCCCCGGGCCAGGGCCTCGGTTCCTTTTTTCGCGGTAACCTCAATGTTCCATTCTCCCGCCTCCAGAAGAAAGTTCCCGCTCCCGGCGGTCATGGTTTTGGCAAGGTCTTTTTCACCCGACGTAAACCGGATGTCGTAGCTTATCCCGTCCGTGAGGGGAACCAGGGTGCGCCCTTCCCCGGCGGTTCCGGCAATGGTAAGCCGCAGGACGCCCAGCCCCGCTTCGGCGGGTTCTTCCCGCATCAGGGAACAGGAGGCCGCCAATACAATCAGGGCAAACAACGGAAATACCGTTATGGTTTTTATCTGCGTCATGATCATCCTCCTCATTCAACAACGGTAAAGGCAACTGTTTTGGAATAGAGATTCCCGTTTTTGGTAATCACCACCGTCAGGGAATGGGCCTTTTTGGCAAGGGCCGCGGCGTTCACCGTGTAAGTAAGCTCCGTGGATTCCACAGCCTCGCCGTCAAGATACCACGCCGCCTGGGTGTAGCCGCTCAGGGTGATTGTCTTTGCCGCCTGATATCCTCCGGAACCGGATTTGGACAGGGTAAACGCTTCGGCGGGGAAACCGGTAAAGGCCGGTTCTTCCCAGGGGTTTTCCACCGTAATGCCCGCCTGTCCGGCAGGCAGGTACTCAATTTTAATGCCGGTAATGGTGATAAAGTTGTTTTCCCCCGCGGTATTTGCCTGCTGGCAGTGGAAACCGATGAAGGCGTGTTCCAGCGCGGCTTTGTTCGGGTTGGACTCGAAGGCGGAAGGATCGATAAGCACTTCGATGGTTCCGCTGGTTTCCGTCAGGTTCGGCGCTCCGCCGGTAGGCCCGTTGAGGCTGATTATCTGGCTGGCCGACCCCAGCAAAGAAGCCGCGGCGCCGGTGCCGTTATTATTCACGTAAACCCGGAACACGTAGCGGGAAGCGTAACTCACGAGGTCTGTGTAACTGACGGTGAGTTTTACCAGTTTTTCGGACAGGTCAAAGTCTCCCGCCACCGTTGTAGCTGTGTCCGTCGCGGTATTGCCCGCCAGGCCGACAGCGAGCCGTCCCGCCGATGCGGTTCCCGCGGCGCCCAGCTTTATCCCGCCGCCGTTTCCCGCCGGTATGGCCGCGCCGAAGGCCCGGATGTGGACATCGGGGTATGACGGATAGGTCCGCACACTAGAACCGCCGAACGCAAGGCTTTCCCAGGGAGTATCCGCGGCATTCCACTGGAAAAGAATATTCAGATCCGGCGGGACGTTTACCGTAACCGTAACGTTTGCCGCAACCGCAACCGGCGTGCCCGCGTTGACGGCGCTTGCCGTTATCGTTGCCGAACCGCCGCCGGTAAGGCCGGTAACCGTAACCGTTCCGCCGGTTTCCGGGGCCACCGTAACCGCTTCGTCGTCGCTTGTCCAGGTAACCAGTCCCGTAACCCCGTCGGGGCTCAGGACGGCGGTGAGGGTAATTTCCTCATTTACGTCAATGGCCACAGGCCCGGTAACCGGCGCTTCACCCTTCATTATGATGAGGCCGGTAATGGGGGTCGGATCGTCGGAACCGTCGCCCTGGACCGTTATGGTAATCCTTGCCGTAACCGGCCCGGGGGTGGCGTCATTGACGGCGCTTGCCGTTATCGTTGCCGAACCGCCGCCGGTAACCCCGGTTACCGTAACCGTTCCGCCGGTTTCCGGGGCCACCGTAACCGCTTCGTCATCGCTTGTCCAGGTAACCAGTCCCGTAACTCCGTCGGGGCTCAGGACGGCGGTGAGGGTAACTTCCTCACCCTGCTCAAGAGCGATAGTCCCGTCCGTTACATCTTGGGTGTCCCGGTAAATCGCGAGACCCGTAACCGGGGACTCAGAAACTTCGGATTCCGGATTCGTACAGTTCCAAAATACCGGAAGCAGGATCATGACCAGCGTAAAAGCCGCTAAATTTTTATGACTTGTTTTCATATTCCACCCCCCGCTTATCCGTTCGCATATGCGAACAGATAAAATATTTATTTCCCTCAAAAACAACAATAAATCTATTATATCCCTGTTCCCGGGGGATGTCAAAAAAAAATGGTAATTTTTTGAAAAAAATTTACTTGACAATTCCGGTTAATGGAGAATATCCTTGGACAATTAAGGGAACGGTACTTTTACCGGAATCAGGCTTGATTTTATTCTGTTCGTATATGCGAATATTTTAACGTGAAATTTAAGGGGACCGGAATGAAAAATGTTCAGGCGCTCACCCTGGCGTCAATTTTTACCGCGGCTTTTCTGTTTGCCGGGTGTCCGGCGGAAGGGCCCGCCGGCCCGCGGGTTCCGGTACAGGGCATATCGCTTGAAAAAAACCGGACCCCGGTTCCGGATAACGGCATCACCCTTATAGAGGGGAAATCCGCGGAACTTACGGCGGTTTTAAGCCCCCCCGGCGTATACGGCGGTATTTACTGGCAGTGCAGCTCCGAGGAAACGGCGGGCCTGAACGGGACCACGGGAGAAACGGTTACGGTAACGGGAAAGCAGGGGGGAACCGCGGTGATAAAGGCCCTGGCCCGGAACACCCTGAACGATGTTTACGCGGAAGCTTCCGTTAGGCTTACCGTAACGGCTGTTTCGTTCTTCAAATGGAATTACGCGGAAGACGGATGGACCGATATTCCCGCCAATACCGCCGCTACCGTCAAGAGTACGGCGGTAAGAGCGGGGGGCCGGGCGATTATCCGGGACCACAACCGGGGAGGGGTGGTTTTAGACGGTACCGGGACCAGCGGCGCCCGTTTTATCATTGGTTCGACCATGAACTCTTTAACCAATTCGCCGCTCGCTTCGGATCCGGTATTCGACGCCCTGGGGAAATTTGATTTTTCCGGCCAAAAAGTCCGCGTATCAATCGAGTATGAATTCCTGAGCAGCTTTGAAAACCCGGATAAATTCCTGCGGCTCCAGGTGAACAATAATACCACCTCATCCAATAACGCTTCGGCTGTTACCAATTGGCTTGTGGCGGAACAGGAAGTGCCCGCGGCGGTTTCCGCCGGCCAAATGCGGGAATTGAGCGGCGTATTTGATTCCGCCGAAAGCCGGATCGCCAGGGGAGGCGTTCCGGGGGCAACCGAAACGGAACAGCTTGAAGCCGTTCTGTCCCATTCCTTTATTGCCCTGACCCTTTCGTCCCAAAGCGGAAGCGTTCTTGTCCGTTCCATCATTATCGAGATGGAGCAGTAACATGAAGCGGAAAAATCCCGGTCTTTTTACCGGCCTTTGCGGATTTGTGTGCATGGCATTGGCTTTCTCCGGATGCCTCCAGCCTGATTCGGAAGAACCGGAAATCCGCGGCCTCGAAATTACCAGCGGCGGAAACCCGGTATCGGTACTTGATATTGATCCGGGGGAATCGGTAACCCTGGAAGTATCGGATCCCGATCTTCCTCCCGGCAGCGCGGCATCCTTTATCGCCGGAACGGACTCCGCAGCCTTCTCGGTTGCCAGGTCAGGGCCGTCCTATACCATAACCGGCATTACGCCCGGCGGCATGGGCCTTGCCGCCTTCAGCGGCCGCGGGAAGACCGGCACGGTAAGGGTTTTTATCCGGAACTGGGCGCAAGGCGAGGTGGTAAACCGGCACACCCTTTACGCCGACGGCGATACCTCGCGGGGCGGCGCCTATAAGCTCGTTACCGATGCGGGATTTCATTATGAAGCGCCCGACGGCCTTTCCAGCGGCGTTCCCAAGACCATGTACCATGCGGTTCACAACACGGATCATATCACCCAGCAGTATGATGATGAGCTGAAAAAAAACGTTTTCGCCTTTTCCCTCCATTACGATCCCGCCAATCCCGCCGCCGCGGACGGCGACATGAACAGCGGTTTTCCTGACCGCCAGCGGCTTGAACTAAAAACCATGAATACCGGCCCGTTTGACGCCGGTAAACCTGAAGACCTGATGTACAGTACCGGAGGCGGGGACACCTTTACCCACCGCTGGAAATTCCGGCTTCCCCGGGATTTTGCCGTATCCACCGAATTTACGCATATCCATCAGATAAAACCGGAAGGCGGCGATGCGGGAAACCCGGTATTTTCCTTAACGGCCCGGCGGAAAAGCGACGGCAGTACCGTTATGCAGCTTATCTACCGGGGCCCGCTCAGGCCTTCAGGGGATCCAAGCCAGAACAGTTATCCCTGCGAGGTAAAGCTTCGGGATTTCCTCGGCGAATGGGTGAGGGTGGAGGAGACCATTACCTACGATAACCCCGGTGCCTATCAGTTTAAGGTGGTACGCATCAGGGACCTCAAGGTTCTGATGCACTATGTGTATTTCCCCCAAAAATATGAGGAGAAAAAGTATTTGGATCCTTTTGTAACATACCGTCAGGGCAATACGTATATACGGCCCAAATTCGGATTTTACCGGCGGATACGGCATCTGGACAGTTTCAGCGTTGTCGCCGGCGATGTGCTGGACCTTAAGGACGAAACGATTCTTTACGCTGATTTTGAATTGGAGAAGCTCAAATAAGGGAGATTTTTTACATGAAACGGTATATAGGCGTTGTTTTTTTGGTTCTTACCGCCGGCATGAATGTACGGGCCCAGGTATCCGCCGGCGCTATGCTGGACATGGCTTTTGTTCCCTATCAATATGTCCTCCGGGAAGGCGCAGAAGAAGCTGAAGAAGACAGCGTCATGGGGGCCGGCATGGGGAGGTACGGAAGCGGGCAGGGAATTCGGGCCAGGCTGGACATCCGCGCCGCAAAGGACGGCCTCTTTGGAATGCGATTCAGGATTCAGGCCCGGGCCGATGGTATCGGCATAGAGGATTATCTTCAGGCCTGGTGGACTCCCCTAAGCTGGCTCCGGTTTGACGCCGGCCGCTTTTTGGACGACCGGCTCCGGGGGAAAATATCGGATGATGAAAAATGGAACGCCTATACGGTACGGATGTACGACGGGGACGCTATTTTCTCCCGGTTCAAAACCCATTGGACCGGCCAGGCCGGTTTTATGGCAAGCGCCGAACCGGTTAAAAATATTTATTTGGGCGCTTTGCTTTACGGCCTTTCCCCCTTTACCGCGTCCAACAGCAGCACCGCCGCTTCCGCGCTGTTTGACGCCCACCCTGATTATGTTACCCAGAACGAAGATGCCTGGCTCAATATCCAGGCCGCCGCGGCCTATACCTTTGAAGAATGGGGGCTGCTGCGGGTCCAATATTTCGGCGCGAAACCGGGGGTCTCCTTTAACCGGGTTACCGATGAACTGATAGACGACTCCAACAACCTTATCGCATCCTACGATTTTTATACTTTTTCCATCACCGCCCCAAGGATTGAGGCGGCTTTCGCTTTCACCGGGCTGGACAACCTGACGCTTGACGCGGGGGTCAAGATACCTCTGCCTTTTAAGGACTGGACCTTGATCCGTTCCGATATATTTACCAAAGAAGATGAAGATGATTGGGCCCCTGTTTATAAGACCTATAAAACCGGATTTATATGGCAGGCGCCGTATCAAATTTCCGCGGGATTCCGGTGGACCCTTGCTGCCCTGACTCTTGCCGGAAGAATTGACAGCAAATTCGGCGGAAGCGTTAAAGGTACGGTCCAGGAATTTCATTTCGGTCCGGAAGTAAACGTCAGTTTGTGGCCTTCCTGGAATTTGGGTTTTATGACTCTGGGCCTTAATTTTGGCTTTGAATACCTCTGGCCCGCGGTTGATAAAAATAACAGCCCTATCGGCAAGGGCACGCCGAGAGCCATGGAGGGAGGCAGCCGTATCGGATTCGGCGCGTCAGTACAAAAGGAACTGTTCAGGAACTGTATCGTAAGAGGCGGGGCCGCCTATAAGCCGGGAGGAAAAGTCAACGGCAGAGAGGAAGCCGGAGTATTAACCATTCCGGTCTACCTTGAATTTTCCCTCTAGAACGGTAAGACGGGAGAATGTTATGAATAAACGAACCTGTCTTGGCCTGATAGCCCTGGCGGCTGTAACATTGGGCGGATGCGGTCCGGAAAGCGGGACCCATGGAGCCGCCGCTGACGGAATTGTCATTTATTACGGGAAAATTATTTTAAACAATACGGAAACCAACATTCTTGCGGACAGGGTAATACAGCTCCGCGCGATAGTCCTCCCTTCGGGGGATACCGTAATTTGGTCAAGCAATAACACCAACGCGGTAACCGTAAACGAGACAGGCAGAATACGGACCAGCGCCACTTCCGGAAGAACGGCGGTTATTACCGCGGAGTCAAAGATAAATCCGGATCTCAGGGCGCAAGTTACCTTTCATGTGGTGGATTCACGGTAATGCGGAGGAGATATGCCATGAACGAAAAATCCGCGGCATCGGCTTTGTTGAAGGCATTGCTTTTGGCGCTGTTGATATTTCCCGGGTGCAGGTGGGCGCGGGAAGAAATAAATGCCGGCCCGGTTACGGATATCGCCGTGCTGGTAAACGGTACTGTCGCGGAGGGTGGGAATATCGCGGTTAATATGGGGAGTGAATTAATCCTGGCCGCGGTGGTAAGCCCTGCTCAGGATTCGGTACACAT
Organism: Treponema sp.; assembly: GCA_031275035.1. The sequence continues at coordinate 2,564 of JAISPH010000180.1, read as the reverse complement.
AGCCTGGGAAGTTTCAGGTAACGCGGTAACGCTGGTCAGTTCAGGAGTAGGCCCCGAGGCAACAATACGGGGGAACACCAGGAGCGGCACTTCCGATATAAGCGTCATCGCGTGGCGCGATTCCACCGATGAACCGGTAAGAAAAATATTTTCCGTATCGCTACAAGAGGCTCCTGTTTCGGACATTGTTTTAATGGAGGGAGACTCGCCCGCCGAGACATCCATGATCATCGGGGCAGGGGAAGAACGGCATATCTCCGCAAAACTCCTCCCGTCTTTTGCCTCCGGTAATATTACCTGGACAGTGGTGGACGGCGGCATTCTGGATCTGGCGGAGACGGCTGACGGCTACGGCTGTACGATAACCGGGGAAAACCCCGGAAAAACGACTCTTGTGGTCCGGGCGGAAAACGGCAATACCGCTTCCCCTGCATCCGCGTCAATTGATGTGGATGTCAGGTTATCAAAGCCGGTAATTAATGTCGAAATATTCAAGGGGGCAGAAAGTATAAACGGCGTACTCCGTATCGGGTTATACGAAGAAGTAAGTTTACGTGGCGCCGTAAGCCCGGAAGACGCTATGCCCATTCTGAGATGGTCCAGCAGCGGCGCCGGGGTAGAGGTTGATTCCTCCGGCAGGATCAAGGGGCTGTACGGTGCGGCCTCGGCAACGATCTCCGTAGAAGCGTTTAATTCCGTAACTAATCCGCCAAAAACGGCGTCGATTACCGTTGAGGTAAAAAATCCGGTTACCGGCCTGAGCGTGCAGTACGACAACAGCGAACATTTGCCTGTTCCGGGCGTACTCCACCTGTCCCCGGACGACGCGGTTGATCTGAAAGTTGATCTTACCCCCGCCGGCGTAAGCGGAACCGTTACATGGTCCGGCGGCGCCGGGGTGGTTGAACTTTCCGCGTTACAGGGGCCGGACTGTACAATAACGGGTAAAGCCTTTGGATCAGGGGAGATCGTCGCCAGCGCGGTAAACGCCGATACCGGCGAACCGGTAACCGCTGTTTTTTCGGTGCAGGTAGCGCCGCTGCCTCTTTGGGCCTGGGATCGCGGAAGGGACGGCGGCTTAACCGGGGATATTTCGTCCAGCGCTTCCAATATAACCTTGACCGGCAGAGGGGAGAAAAACAGCCCGGTTCGCATCAGGGCTTTAGGAAATACCATCGGGTATACGACCTACGGGCTGGATATAAATTCATACAACACAAGCAACAGTACAAGGATCATGATAGGCTCAAACACCAATACCAGCAGCGCCAACGGCCATCAGACGGGAGATTTTAATTTTCTTACCCCCAACAGGCCCATTAGAATATCGGTTGATTATGAGATTGTTAAATCCGCGCCGGCCGGAAGGGACCTTTGGCTGACGGTGAACAACAACCAGGCTACCCAGGGCGCTTCTGTTCTGGGCAGTACCGCGCGTATCCTGGTGCAGCCGCTCACAGCCATAGAAGGAACACGGGCGACCGCTGTCGGCTACCTGAATGTACCGAATATACCCGATGGTCCGGGAAGGGATTCCCTTGAAAAAGCTTTTGTTGGTATTATATGCCTCAGCAACGGCGGCAGGATTTATGTTTCCGGCATTCGGATTGAGTATGATGATGAACAAACGGGGATAGAAGAATAATGGTTGCGCTGACGCCGAATGACAAAAACATGGTTCAAAAAACCATTGACATCCTTTTTTATTTATCAACGAATCCAAAAGGGGCAAGCCTCAGCACCATTACCAAAGCTTTGAAATTTCCCAAGACTACCGTTTATGATATTTTAAAAACTTTGATGATAAATGATTTTGTTCAGTACACCAATGCCCGGAAAAAAATCTATAGCATTGGCGCGGAAATTTATATTATCGGTACCGCGTATCTTGAATCATCTGATTTCTTCCGAATTGCCAGGCCCTATCTGACCTTGCTGGCTGACAAATATGAAAAAACTACCTTCATTGCCAAACGCCATTATGACCGGGCGATTTGTGTATACAAATACTCATCTCCCTACGCAAAAGCGCCGTCAGGAAATATCGGGGATCGCAAGCGGTTTCACTCGACTGCTATCGGTAAATGTTATTTGGCTTTCGATCCCGAAGCCGCGTCTATGATTGACAGCATAGAACTGGTCCAGTGTACCCCCTATACCATTTCAGACCGGGAGAAGCTTAAAGCGAACCTCTCGGAAATAAAAAAACTTGGGTATTCCTGGGAGCAGCGGGAATCACACATTAAGATGGCCTGTCTTGCGGCGCCTGTCTTTAAAAACGATTGTATGGCCGGTACTATCAGCATGACCGGCTGGTACAGGGAAGATGAGGATTTTTCCACCCAGGGTAATGAGATTGCCCAGCTTGCAAAACTCATCTCCGCGGAACTGAACCAACAGAAAAAAACTTAAATTGCGGGGCCCTGACGCGGTACAGTAGGCCGCTTAGTTCCCGTAAATATGGGCGAACTCGTGGAGCAGCTCCAGGGTCTTTTCCTTGCAGCCGCCGCAGGCCGTGCCGATTTTGGTGGCCTGCTGAAGGTCCTCCCAGGTCCGGGCCCCCT
>JAISPH010000174.1 GCA_031275035.1 Treponema sp. | reverse complement strand
TCTGCGGCGGCGGGATCGGAGAATGTGCCGGTTCACTTTTGTTTTCTCGATAAGGGCCGGCTCGAAAAGGACGGTCCCTCTTCCTACGACATTGAAGCGGCCTATATTGCCGGCCGGATCAGGTCCATGGTGGAGGGGGGGGTTCTTGTTCAGGTCCGGGAAAAGGGGGAGACGGTAAGCCGGCCCTGCGCCTACGGTGATTTTGCGGTGCTCCAGCGTTCCGCCACCCATCAGCATAACCTGGAAAAGCAGTTTAAGAATTTCGGCGTCCCCTATAATGCGGACCGGCCCGCGGGACTTTTCAGTGATGCGCCGGTGAACGATCTTTACAACCTGCTCCGCCTTCTGGTCTACCCCGGAGACCGTTTAGCCTATGCGGCCCTTATCCGTTCCCCCTTTATGCGTTTAAGCGATCTAACCCTCTCGGTATGTATGCTCCATGAAGACCTTCCTCCCTTTGACGAATCCCTGGAACCCCTCATCCCGGAGGAGGAACGGGAATGTTTCCGCCGGGGGCGGGAACGGTACAACGCTCTGGCGGCGGATTCCCGGTCCATGCCGGCTGCCGCCCTTTTAACCAGACTTTGGTACAATGAGGGCTACCGCTACGAAACTATCTGGTCTGCGGATTCTCAAATTTACGGCGGCCTCTTTGATCTTTTTTTTGAACTTGCCCGGACCATTGACGCCAGGGGAAAGACCCTGGCTGACTTTATCGACTACATTGAAGATCTAATCAACAGGGAGGAACAGCCGGATCTCTCCATAACCGATGAACGGGAACCGGGAGTGCGGATTATGACCATCCATAAAAGCAAGGGCCTGGAATTCCCCGTGGTTTTTGTGTACTGCTGCGCCGGCAGGATCTCCAGGGTCAATACAAAGGGGGTTTACTTCAGCGGGCGCTGGGGCATCACCCTCAATCTGCCTCAGGCGGAGGAACTTTCCGAAAGCAGGGGGAACTATTTTTTCAATCTCCAGCGGGATGAAGAAAACCGGAAGGAGCTTGCGGAACTGCGCCGCCTTCTCTATGTGGCCATGACCAGGGCGGAGAGCGCCCTCTATCTGACCATGACCCTTCCGGCGCAGACCGGAAAGGAAAAGGAGGACCGGGTTCCGGAGCAGCTTCAGTACACCGGAGAATTTATTAGCGGGCGGCTGCGTCAGCTGGACAGCAGGGAAGACAAAAAAGTTTCCAGTTTTTTGGATCTGCTCATTCCGGTACTGGCCGAGTGCGAGTCCCCGCCTTACAGCATCGATCCGATAGAATTCGTTACCTGGGCCGATATTGATAAGCAGTCCCGGCGGCATTCGGGCCTGTCCATGGCGGAGGCAGCCCGGACCGCCGGTCCCTTCTATGAAGGGGCCGGAATCATCGCCGCCCCGGCGGCGGCGGGCGCCGTAAACGCTAGTAATTTGTATTACCCTGATCCCGCCGCCGGTTTTGCCGGGCAGGAACCGGCGGGCGATCTGGACCGGTTTTTGGCGGATGCCGGACTTGAGGCCGCCGGGTTTGGAACCGTGGTTCACCGCTTTATTGAGGCCCGGTTTGAAGAACGGCCTCCCCGTATTCCGCCCGGCATCATTGCCAGGCTGGATGAAAAGTATATTTCTCAGGTCCATGCCAGGGCCCTCGCCATGACGGATACATTTTTCAAATCGGAACTTGGCCGCCTCAGCCTGGACGCTTCTTACCGGGAGCCGGAGTATCCCATTCTTACCATGGTTAAGGCCGCCGGCAGGGACATTCCCGTTACAGGGCAGATCGATCTGATCTTTGAAACTGCGGGAACGGTTCATGTGGTTGATTTTAAAACCGGCCGGGAAGGGAAACCTGCAGAACATTACGGACAGCTTGCGGTTTACAAGAGGGCGGCGGCGGATATTTTCGGCAAACCTGTCCGGTGCTGGCTTTTCTATCTTCGAAGCGGCCGGCCGGAAGAACTAAGCGGCAGCCTGGACATTGTCAACATAGAACAGATGGTCGAGGCCTATACCGGCTCTATTCGATAATACTTACCGAGCAGGCCCTGTAACGGGGCGCCCCTTCCCGCTTGCTCCGTTCCGTATCTTCTTCCTGGGTATACTTGACCCTCATGCCGGGCTGGAGTTCGCTGAAGTCTTTATTGGCAATGGTACTGTAATGAAAAAAGATGTTGTTTATTTCTTCGTTCTTTATAAAACCGAATCCGTTTTTATTTATGCTGAAAATACTGGATTCGTATTCCTTCGTATCTCCGGCATAACTGCCGATGATACTTTCATTTCTAAAATTAAACAGAGGCTGCGATTTGTCAAGGTTCCTGTCGGGGACGAACAGCTTCGTAATATAATCGCTGTTGTTCTGCTCGATCCTTTGATACATCTGAACCGGATAGAATACCTCGTCCAAAAGCTGCCGGGAGGTTTTGGTTTCTACCATGTCCCCGTTTTCATTATGATAGGAAAAATCCCAGCAGATAAGCATTACCTGCGTTCCCAGGGTGTGAAGCTTTCGGACGAGGGGAACATAATCCCCGTCCCCGGCAACCAAAACAAGAATATCAAAATGCTTATATATGGCAAGTTCATAGGCTTCCAGGGCAAGCCAGACATCGATGCCCTTTTCCTGGGCGATGTTATTTTCTCCGTACCTCAAGGGAAGATAATGGGAGACAATATTTTCACGCATCAAAATGTCTTCAAATATGCGTTCACTCTGGACTTTCTCTCCCAGTTCTTTGGCGGAAGACCGGCCCTTAAAATAATGGGCGTCGATGATTTGGCATTGACGTATATCCGCGCCGGTCATAACGGCGACCTCGCTTCTGATAAATTCATGGAGGCCGGAAATGCTTATACGGGCTTTTTTTTCGTGTTCATATTTATAATAGTTGCTGACCTTATAAAAATAATAACCATCGTAAAAAATCCCTATCCGTAAAATATCCAACAAATTTTTTTCCATATATATATCCTTGTTGTTATTATAATTATAAGCCGCCTGTTATTCAATAGCCATAGGCCTTAAAATGCAAAACCGTTAAAAATTGAAAATACGTTTCCGGTAGACCCCTCCTATCCGTTTGAGGGCATCCTCCGGGGATTCCCCTTCCCGGGCCTGCTGCCGCAGATCGATGGTAAACTGATTCATGGAGAAGTGGCGGTACAGGAACAGCTCTTCCCAGAGATCCTTCGTTTCTCCGCCCTGCTGCTTCCGGGGATCGTAGAGCTCTTGAACGGCTTCGGTGTACGCCTCAAAAATACCGCCCCGTTTCATTTCAGAATACCCGATGATCCAGACCGGCGCGGGAGCAAGGGCCCGGTGAAAATCGGCCAGAAGCCGGGCCATGATCCGCTGGGATGCGGCGGCGGCGGCCTCCACGGCGCTGCCGCCGAGGCGGTACAGTTCTTTCAGTTCCGCGGTACGGGGAGTGTGGATGGGGGTCTTGTTGAGGATAACTGCATTTTTGCGGAAGTCGATGCCCAGGCCGGGATTATTCCTGAAAAATTGTTCCGCGATTTTTCCCGAGGGCCCCACCAGGTAACGGCGGTTTTCCGCAGCTTGTTCACGGCGGCCCGGATTGTCCGCCACCAGGATCAGTTTTATCTCATCCTGGGGGCCCACGTCGTCCAGGGCTTCGTTGTACACGACAGGGGTCTCCACGGTATAGGCGGGACCGGATCGGCTGTCGGCGAGGGCCTGCTGAATACGCTGCAGATCCGGCAGGGAACGGCGCAGTTCCTCCACCGATGTTTTGTACGCTTCCCTTGCCGCGGCAAAGGCCTTCCATGCCGTTTGTTTCATGCCTCACCTTGTTCGTATACTGATTTCCGAAAGTTTTTTCATGCCGAAATGGTCCATATAAGCGGCGATGCCATGGATAATTTCGTTCATTGCCGCAGGGCGGGCAAAGGTGGCGGAACCCACCTGGACGGCGGCGGCTCCGGCGGCGAGGAACTCCAGGGCATCCTCCGCCGAGGCAATGCCCCCCATGCCGACTATAGGAACCCCCGCCGTCTCCCAAAGTTCCCATACCATCCTGAGGGCAATGGGCCGTATGGCCGGACCCGAGAGCCCGGCGCTGATATGGTCAAAGACCGGCTGCCGCCGTTTAATGTCCAGGGCCAAAGCTTTGAAGGTATTTACCAGAGAGAGGGCGTCCGCTCCGGCCCTGATACAGGCGCGGGCCACCGCCGCCAAATCCGGCGCATTGGGGGAAAGCTTAACCATGAGGGGCTTGTTTCCGGCGGCTCCCCTGACTGCGGCGCATACCCTTCCGGCAGCTTCCGGGTCCAGGCCAAAACCCATCCCCCCGGCCTTTACATTTGGACAGGAAATGTTCAGTTCTATCATATCCACAGAACTGGCGGCAAGGAGCTTTGCCCCTTCGGCATACTCCTCTATCGAAGAACCGGAAAGATTGGCGATAACCGCCGGCCCCAATTCCCGCAGGGCGGGAAGCTCCCTTTCGATAAAAGCGCCGATGCCGGGATTTTCAAGGCCGATGGAATTCATCAGCCCCGAGGGAGTTTCGTGAAGCCGTATGCCGCTGTTTCCCGGCCGGGGCCTGAGGGTAAGCCCCTTGGTGCAAATTCCTCCCAGGACGGCTGTGTCCAAAAGTCCCTGGTACTCCCGGCCATATCCAAAGGTGCCCGATGCGGCTATGACAGGGTTCTTGAAACGGACTCCGGCGATAGTAACGGACAGATCCGCCGCCGGGGAGCCGGGGCCGCCGCAGCCGGCGTCCCCGGCCGGAGCGCAGCTGTCATTCATCAAAGTAAATGTCCTCCGCTGAAAAGACGGGACCCTCGGTACAACAGCGCCGGCCGCCCCCGGCGGTCTTTACCGTACAGCCCAGGCAGGCTCCGGTTCCGCAGGCCATACGCCGTTCTATGCTGACAAAACAGGGAACCCCCGCTTCCCTGCAGATCGCCGCCGCCGTCCTGAGCATAGGTTCGGGACCGCAGGCATAAACCGCCCGGTACTTTGCCGCCTCCAGAAAACCGGCGATCCGCCCCTTGAGGCCTCCGCGGCCGTCTTCGGCGGCGATAATCTTTTCGGCGGCATTGGCGAAGGCCGGACCCAAAAGGCCGGAACTTTCCTCTTTGTCTTTGAAGCCGGTTCTGAAACCGGCATAGCAGTCAAAGCTTCCCTCCCTGAGTTCCGCCGCAAAGGCGGCCAGAGGCGCAATGCCGATGCCGCCGCCCACCAGGGCAATGGGCTTTGCCGCGGTTTTTTTTACAGCGCCGCCGCCTGCCAGACCGCCGTCATCCGGGCGCCTGTTTGTCCAGGCCGCCGTTTCCGCGGGACCGTGTCCCCGCACTGCAAGATCCGGCGGCGCAAAGTCCGCCCAGGCGTTGCCCAGGGGGCCGGTAAGCCCGGCCCTCTCCCCGGCGTACATCATGGAAAGTTCTTTTGTACCCCTGCCCCGCAGGGCGATAAGGAAAGACAGCCGCCGCCCGTTCCAGGCAAAAACGCTGACCGGCCTGCCCAAAAAGACCGAGGTCCGTTCCGGCCTGATGAGGAAAAACTGTCCTGCCCGGGGAGCCGGACCGGACCAGGTAAAATCGAGGCGGAAAATTTCTTTGTTAACGGCGGTATTGGCAGTCAGTTCGCAGACAAGGACTTGCTTTGGGGAACTCATTTCTTTAAGCATTGTACAGGTATCCCGCTGGAAAAACAAGAATACGCAAGATTTATATGTTCTGTTTGTGGATGATTTTCGCGCTTCTTCATCGCCGTATTATTGGACTTTGTCCGGGCTAAACCATTTAAGAAGGCTGTTTTTCCGCCGCCCCTCTTATGGCTTTGCGCATGTCCAGTACCGCCCGCCGGGCCGCCTCCGCCGCAAAGGCGTTGTCCGCCCCGGTCTCCGGTATGGCCGAAGCGTTTACCCCGGCGGTCCATGCCCTGAGGATAGACCGGGAAGCGTTTACCACGCCGCCGTTGCCTTCCCGGAGGAGCAGAGCGGCGTCTTCCGCCGCGCCGCCCTGGGCGCCGTAGCCGGGGATGAGGAAGAAGAGGCTCCGCCGTTTTTCCCGGATGGCGGCGATCTCTTCCCGTTCAGTTTCGGACTTTGGGTCCGCCCCCGCCACGGCCCCGAAAGCGCCGTAGCCGTATTTGCCCCTGTACCTGAAGGACAACTCTTCAAGCTTATCTCCCACCGCATCGTAGAGCCGCCGGACTTGTCCCGGAGGATCTTCAGCCTTCAGCTCCTGATACTCAAAATCATACATCCCCCTGTTACTGGTCCGCATCAATACAAAGGCCCCTTTACCCCGGCTTTCGGCAAAGGCAAGCCAGGGCTCAATGGAATCCATTCCCATATAGGGAGAGAGGGTAACGAAATCCGCTTCGAAGTCCCCTTCAAAATGAGCCCTGGCGTAGCGGAGGGCGGTGTCGGCGATGTCCCCCCGTTTGATGTCGGCAATGACCATGCTTCCCCGGCTGCGTATATACCCGAGTGTTTTTGCATAGGCCGCAAGGCCCGCAAGGCCCAGCTCTTCGTAACAGGCGATTTGTACCTTGAAGCAGGCGGCAATATCAATGACGGCGTCGATGAGGGCCCGGTTAAAAGTCCACACCGCTTCGGCGCCGGAGGCGGCCTTCCGCCGTTCCGCCGGGGGGATATAATCCGCCGCCGTGTCCAGCCCTACGCAGACATGGCCCCGTTCCGCCACCGCCTCGTAAAGTTTATCCATATTATACATATTCCGCTCCCCATCTCCGGGCATCATAGACCACCCGCCCCTGGTTTATAGTAACCATGATTTTTCCCCGCAGCCTTTGCCCCGCAAAGGGGGATGTCTTTCCCCGGGACCGGAATTGTCCGGGCTCGACGGTCCAGAAAACATCGCCGGCGATACAGAGATCCGCCCGAAGGCCCGCCGCAATACGGCCCCGGCCGCCGGGACCTGCTCCCAGGCCTATGATCCGGGCGGGACCGGCGCTCATCAGCGAGGAAAGCTTTTTGAGGCCGGAGCCGCTTCCCTCTGCCGGAACCAGGCGGGTAAAACAGGCCGCAAAGGCTGTCTCCAGCCCGGTAAAGCCGGGCGCCCCGGCGGCCTTGTCCCCGCCGGTATGGGGGGCGTGGTCGGTGGCGACGGCGTCGATTGTTCCGTCCAGGACCGCCGCGATAAGGGCCCGCCGGTCCGCTTCGGTCCGCAGGGGCGGATTTACCCGGCCAAAGGATTCGTCCCCCAGGCGGCGGGCGTCCGCATCGGTACAGGCAATGTGGTGGGGGGCCGCCTCGCAGGTTAAGGCAAAGCCCCCGGCGGCCCGGCCCGGGGCCTTTGCCTGCCGTATCATCTCCGCCGCCTCCATGGTGGAGACATGGGCGATATGGATGCGGGCGCCGGCCTGCATCCCCAGGGCAATGGCCCGCCGGGTTGCGTTGTTTTCCTCGATACGGCTCCACACCCCCCTGGGACTGCCCGCCGCTTTGGCGGCGGCGGCTTCGGCTCCTCCCGCATCGCAGTGGCAGGAGACGGGAAGCCCCAGCCGCCGGGCTTCCTTCAGGGCCGCCAAAAAGAGAGCCTCGCCGGCTATGTCCCTGCCGTCTTCCGAGAGCAGCCGGGGGAAAAAAGGATGATCCCCGGGGGCGCGCAGTTTTGTTATATCCGAAAGTTCCCGGCCCTCCATGTTTTTTGTAAGGGACAAGGCCGGATACAAATCGATAAGCCCCAACGCATCGGCCCGGCCTTTAAGGAATGCGGCCTGTTCAAGATTATCCACCGGCGGTTTGGTATTGGCCATGCAAACCACAGTGCCGTAGCCCCCGGCCGCCGCCGCAAGGCAGGCGGATTCCAGGGTCTCCGCAATTGCAGGGATCTCCGCCGCCCGCCCGCTTTCATCACCCTTTTCAAAAAAACCGGGGTCCCGGAAATGAGCGTGGAGATCCACAAAGGCGGGCATAAGCAGGGGAAGCCGGCCTTCCGTACCGGGAAAGTTTCTTCCATCTATAACCATGGCGGCGCTGCGTTCCGCCTCTTCAAGGCGCGCATAATCCGCCTCCGCGGGAATAAGTTCCCCGATAAGGCCGCCTTCAACTGCCACCGAGCCGGTCATGTCGGTGTCTTCGTCTATAATACGGAAATTTTTTAAGACCAGGGAAGGCATGGTTTACGGCAGCAGGGGGCGAAGAAACATACAGCCTTCGCCGGTCCCGGTTTTCTCTTCATCTAAAGTCCTCTGCAGAACGGACCTCGTCGCAGTACTCACAGCGATAGGCCCCCTGTTCCGGGTTGTCCAGATGGAAGATGTGGGGGATATATTTTTCCGTAGAGGTGATGCACCGGGGATTTTTGCAGATTAGAATGTCCTCTACCCGGCGGGGCAGTTTGAGTTTTATTTTTTCCGTAACCGCCTCGTTCTCGATGATGTTCACCGTGATATTGGGATCGATGAGGCCCAGAATATCAAAGTTGATGGTGATAGTGTTGTCAATCTTGATCAGATCCTTCCGCCCCATCCGGTCAGAGCTGGCGTTGACCACAAAGGCTACCGGGTAGGAGGCTTTGCCGAGGCCGAGCCAGTTGAAGATCCGTATCCCCTGTCCGGCCTTGATATGATCGATTACGATGCCGTTTTTTATTTCCGCAATATTCAGCATAGCGTGCCCCTCTTTGTTTTTGCCGGACGGATCATTCCGCAGCCCCCAGGATCGAAGCGATAAGAGCCATCCGTACATACATGCCGTACTTTGTCTGCTTAAAGTAAACCGCCCTGGGATCGTTGTCCACCTCCACGGCGATTTCGTTTACCCGGGGCAGGGGGTGAAGGACGATCATGTCCGGCCTGGCGTTTTCCATTTTTTGGGCGGTCAGGATGTAACTGTCTTTAAGGCGTATATAATCTTCTTCGTTAAAAAAACGTTCCCGCTGGACCCGGGTCATGTAGAGTACGTCCAGATCGGCCATTACCTTTTCCAGCCTGTCGGTTTCCGCATATTCCACCCCCTCTTTTTTAAGAACACCGGTAATGTATTCGGGGACGGTAAGTTCCGGCGGAGAGATGAAGATCATCCTGACGGCGGGATACCGGGACAGGGCCTTTGCCAGGGAGTGAACGGTGCGCCCGAACCGGAGATCCCCGCAGAAGCCGACGGTGATGTTCCCCAGAAGCCCCCGCATCCGCCTTATGGTAAGCAGATCCGTCAAGGTCTGGGTTGGATGATGGTGGCCGCCGTCTCCGGCGTTGATCACCGGCGCGCCGGAGTACCGGGACGCCAGCAGGGCCGCTCCCTCCTTGGGGTTTCGCATGACAATGGCGTCGGCATAGCAGGATACGGTCCTGACCGTATCCGCCAGGCTTTCTCCCTTGGCGGCGGAGCTGGAGCCCGGTTCGGCAAAGCCAAGGCAGCTTCCCCCCAGCCGCAGCATGGCCGCCTCGAAACTCAGCCGGGTCCGGGTACTGGGCTCGAAGAAGAGCGTGGCCAGCACCCGTCCCCGGCAGGAGTCCCGCAGATACCGGGGGTCCTCTTCGATCCGCTCCGCCAGACTAAAGAGGCCCTCCAGCTCTTCCAGGCTGAAATTTCCCGGCTCTATCAAGTGCCGTCCCTTAAGCATGTTCCCCTCCCAATGCCTCAGTTTCCGGAAGAAGCTCTATATTCCGGCCGGATCTATAAAAAAACCGCCCCATTAAGGGGCGGTCAATAATACGGACAGTAACGCCGGAACCTGCAAGGCCCGCTCCAAACGCCGCACGGGCGGCTTCGAAACGGCGGCGGATAGGGCGGTCCATTTCCTTTGCTGTATGCTGCATACTCCGCCAGTATACCCCATGTCCGCCTTCCGGCGCAAGGGGGCGCGCCGGTCAAGCGGCCCGCCCGGCACAAGGTTTTGTACCAGGCGTTTGCGCCGTACAAAACGGTATAGCTGTTCAGAACTGTTCAGAACCGAAATCCGATGCGGCAAGCGTCTTACGGCGGAGGTAAACGGGACGTTGTCTTTCCCGTGGTAGTGAGAAGTACTGCCTGAATCGCCGCCGCATTGTAAAATGAAATGCGTTTTAAAACCCCGGAGAGTTCCAAGGCTCGCCGGGTCCGGAATTTTTTGTATAGCCCTTGATTTTAGCGTATACCTGTGGTAGACTGGTTTCAATATGGCGGCTACTTTTTCCAAACCCTTTATCAACAAGATATTTGTTTTTGATACGAAGGCGTCTGCATTCTATTTTGACTATCATATTGAAGATGATGTGTATACCTTTGAAGACCCCCGTCTTGAACTGGAGGCGACCATCAAAGACCCCAAGGAAACATTCGCCGCCCTGGAAGAACATATAAACCGTTTTTTCAATTCCCCGCAGCCCATAGCCGAATTGGATTATGCCCCCAACACCGCCGTAGCCCTCAAAGAAATTCATGAACTTGTCAAGCGGGAGGGACTTGGTCATCTCCTCTTCGCCGCCTTTATTCATTCCGACGATGATTGCAGGGGTCTGGGGTTCGCCAAGCACGAGGATGCCATCTGGCAAAAATATGAGTATATCAATTCTTTTCTGCTTTTCCCCTTCATTAACAAAATAGAAGTACCGCTTGACCTGTGCATAGATCGGGACTATATCAACCGCCTGTTTATGGCCGCCCATTCCTGCCCCCTCCTGCCGGAAGTTTCGGAGGAGGAGTGGGCCGCTTATGCCGCCAGGAAACGAAGAAGGAAAAGTGATAAAGTCATATAGGTGCAATCACCTGTTGGGCTTGTCCGGGGACCGGAGTTTCCGGATAAGTCTGTTATACAAACCATACGAAGGAGTATCAAATGCCCGCACAATTCACTGTCTATCTGGATAGAGCGAAAAAATACCGCTTTAACCTCAAGGCCGCCAACGGCGAAATTATCGCCTCCGGTGAGAGCTATCCCGACAAGAAATCGGCCCTCAAAGGAATAGCCTCAATACAGAAAAACGCCGCCGCCGCCAAAATTGTCGACGAAACCGCGGAAACCGGGGCTTCCAAAAAGCCGGGACGCAAACCCGCACGGGGGGCCGCCCCCGCCGGGGAGGCCGCCGCCCCCAAGCCGAGGGGCCGCAAGCCAAAGGCTGCCCCTGCCGCCCCCGCTGCTCCCAAGCCAAGGGGTCGCAGGCCAAAGACCGTATAAAGAAGGGAAGGGGGCTGTTTCCATCCCTTGTTGCCTGATGGCAGTATGCGTACCGGAGACGGAGCGGATATGTTTCAATGAGACCAAAACTGCTTGAAGGCGCAAAGAGAATCTCCACCAGGCGTCTTTTCTGTCACGGTTCGCACGGCCGTTCACAGGAAGAATTCATAATACTGGCAAAAATGATATACGGCGACCGTTTCGGTTATGAAAAGGTCATATACCGGTACTCAAAAACCCCGGTGGAAATTGTCTGCAAAAAACACGGCCCCTTTTCCGTTGCCCCCGACGCTTTTCTAAAGGGGCTTTGCTGCCCCCAGTGCCGCCGTGAATATTTTGACCCCATTACAAACAGGGAATATTTCATCGAAAAGGCGGAAGAAATATTCGGGAAAGGAACCTACGACTATTCGGAAGTAACGAGATACCGTTCTCTTGACGAGCCGATAACGGTCATTTGCCCGGCACACGGCCCGTTTACCACCACCGTCCGGAAGCACATTAACGGCCGTTCCCCCTGCCCCGAATGTAATGTCCACCGGCCCTGGGATACCCGGCATTTTTTGCAAGCGGCCAAAGCGGTACACGGCGGCAGATATGATTATTCAAAGATCGGCACGGTTACCGCGGCCAAACAGAAAATAACCATCATCTGTCCCGTTCACGGGGAATTCACCCAGTCGGTGCAAAACCATATACACCAGGGCAGCGGCTGTCCCCAATGCGGCCGCAAGAGCAGGGGGGAAAAGAAGAGGATCTCTTTCGCGGAATTTGTCAAAAGGGCGCGGAAAGTCCACGGGAAAAAATACCGCTATATCGAATCCTCTTATACCAATTTAAGCAGCCCCGTAACAATTGTCTGCCCCGTTCACGGTGAATTCAGCCAGAACGCGGAGAAACACGTAATGAACGGCCACGGCTGCCACAAATGCGGCCTTGAGAGCAGGAAAGAAAAAAGGCGGCTCTCCTTTGCGGAATTTGTCAAAAGGGCGCGGAAAATCCACGGGCAAAAATACCGGTATGACAAAGCCTCTTATATAGACGCCGGGCATCCCATGGTTATAACCTGCGATATTCACGGCCGGTTCCTTCAAAAGCCGTCTGGTCATTTAAACGGGTGCGGGTGCAGGACGTGCGGGTATGAAAGAGTAAGCAGGCTGTTAAAAGAGAAAAAAAGATCAGATAAAAAGGGGACGGCAAGATAGATTTCCCGGCAAAAAATTGCTTGACAGGAAAACCACAGCCCGGTACAATACAACAGTAATAGATCAGGTAAACAGGTAGAATTGGTTACCGTTGCAGAAAAACGTTTTTCCATAGGATATCCTACAGATGTGGATAATCTGCGATCAGGACAGGGGATGATATGGGTGAACAAACGTATATCCTGGAGACAAAATCAATCAGCAAGACTTTTTTCGGAACCACCGTCTTGTCTAATGTAAATTTTAATGTGCAGCCCGGGGAACTCCATGCGCTGATGGGTGAGAACGGCGCCGGTAAATCCACGTTAATGAAGATCATCATGGGAATTTATACCCGGGATAAGGGGCAGATCTTTTTTGAAGGCCGTCCGGTGGACATCAGGGGCGCCCGGGAAGCCCTGAATATGGGGATTTCCATGATTCATCAGGAACTTAACCCCATTATGGAAATGACCATCGCCGAGAATATCTTCGTGGGCCGGGAGAAGCGGATCAGGGGGACCCCCTTTTTGAACCGCAAACAGATCAACCGGGATACACTGGCCCTGCTGAAAGAATACAACATGGACAGGAAGATCTCCCCCTCCATGAAGATAAAGATGCTGAACATCGCCCAGATCCAGATGATCGAAATTATCAAAGCCGTCTCCTATAACGCCAAACTTATCATCATGGACGAACCCACCTCTTCCCTGACGGCAAATGAAACCGAAGAACTGTTCAAAACCATCGGCATTCTGAAAAAACGGGGGGTGGGGATCATCTATATTTCCCATCGCATCGAAGAGGTGATGCACCTGGCGGACCGGATTTCGGTGCTCCGGGACGGCGCCATGGTAGGCTGTTTTGAGCGGGTCCAAATCGATCACGATAAGATCATCAGCCTTATGGTGGGCAGGGAACTTTCCGGGGTATACCCGGTCAATACGGCTCCCAAGGGGAATGTCGTACTGGAGATTAAAAATTTTTCCCGCAAGGGCTTCTTTGAAGATGTATCCCTGAGCGTAAGGGCGGGAGAGATTCTGGGCCTTGCAGGGCTGGTCGGCGCAGGCCGAAGCGAGGTGATGCGGGCCCTCGTCGGATATGACAAGCCGGACTCCGGGGAAGTGTACCTGGACGGCAGGCAAATAAAGACTAAAAGCCCCCGGGATGCGAAGAAAAACCTCATATCCATAGCCCCCGAGGACCGGAAGGCCTTGGGACTGGTAATGTGCCGGAGCGTTAAAGAAAACATCGCCCTTAAAAACGAGGAACAGTTTTCCCGGATGACCTTTCTTAACCACCGCAAAGAATGGCGGCTCTGCAGCCACAAGGCCAAAGAGATGACCGTGCGTATGCACAGCCTGGGGGACATGGTGGTAAACCTTTCCGGCGGGAATCAGCAGAAGGTGGTGCTGGCCAAGTGTCTTATGTCCAAACCCAAGGTGATTATCCTGGATGAACCCACCCGGGGAATTGACGTGGGAGCAAAGTTTGCAATCTATGATATGATGCTCGATCTTGCCAGGCAGGGTATTGCTATTATCATGATATCTTCGGAAATGCCGGAACTTATCGGCATGAGCGACAGAATCCTGGTGATGTCCAACGGGAAGATCCAGGGAACCTATATTGAGCGTAACCAGGTGTCGCAGGAAACAATTTTAAGACTGGCTCTGGAGGGTATTTAGCATGGTTTTTTCTTTCGCGCAGATAAAGAATATCAGAAATTTATTGCAGCGTTTTGGGCTTTTGGCGGTTATTCTGGTAATTGTGGTGATTATGTCCCTGATAAAACCGGTGTTTTTATCAGGCGAGAATATACTGAACGTGCTGCGCCAGGTATCGATTAACGGTATTTTGGCAATCGGTATTACTTTTGTCATCATGACCGGAGGAATCGATCTTTCCATAGGTTCCATCGTGGCGGTTACCGCCGTATTGGTGGGGAGCTTCCTGGAACAGGGACACAGCATGGCGGCCGCCATAACAGCCGGCATGATCGGAGCCGTGCTTTTCGGGATTTTGAACGGGATCTTAATTTCCGTCAGCGGACTGCCTCCGTTTATCGCCACCTTGTCGAACATGACCATAGCCCGGGGCGTTGCCATGGTTTATTCCAACGGCAGGAACTATGTCATTATGCACGAAAAGTTTTTGCAGATCGGCAAGGGTTACACCCTGGGAATACCGAATCCAATCTGGATACTGCTGGCGGTCTGCGTTATCGCTTATATACTGCTGAACTATACAATCTTCGGGCGCCA
>JAISPH010000127.1 GCA_031275035.1 Treponema sp. | reverse complement strand
TGCGGCCTTTGAGCCGGAGCAGAGCGCGCAAACGTAGTTTGCGAGGGGGTATTAAACCAGACTTTCGAATGAGCCTCCGCGAAGCAGAGCTCCAAGCAAATTTATTCGAAAGTCTGGTTTAATACCCCGCCGAACTTTCGGTTCGCGCTCTGCTCCGGCTCAAAGGCCGC
Organism: Treponema sp.; assembly: GCA_031275035.1. The sequence goes on along the minus strand of JAISPH010000127.1, from coordinate 16,745 downwards.
AACGCTTACAAAAATTTGGTACAATTCCACGCCGCTGTATAGCGGTGCATACATCCTTCTTCTCATTGCCGGCCCAACGGGCTGATTAAACCTAAGAACCCGCTCACCGGTTCGCGGGGGAGGGTACTATAAACTTCCTATCAAACGAGCCTCCCCGCAAATATGGCAACGCTTAGGATACCCCATCGAACCTTTGGTTCGCGCTCTGTTCCGGGGAGGCTTATTCCCGTTTTCAGAACCTGTACGCCCGAGGTTCCCCGGCGGTATAGGGCCGGAGATCGCTACAAAACCGGACGGATTGGGCCGGAAAACGAGCCTCCCCGGCGCAGGCGGGTTTTGGGTACAATTCCGCGGCATGGAAATCATTGGACTTGTTCGAAAACTTTAGTTTCCGGACAACTCTATTGCAAATATTGCTTTTAATGGTATAGTAATACTATGGGAATTCAGGATATTCTCCCCAATACATCTTCCCCTTCCATCGAACTGGATGAATCGGCGCAAGCGGCGTTAAAGAAGATGCCTGTGGATATTTTTGACGGGCTCTATCTGGGAGAGACCAAGGCGGAGGCCCTGATTCTCTGCATCGATATACGCAATTTCAGCAATTTTCTCTGCGACAATGACGAAAACGCCGTCTTTGCGCTGATAAAGGAATTCAGCTCCAACTTTCTGTCCTGCATAAATCAATTGGGGTATAACTGTTCCTACTACAAGCTGGTAGGCGACGGGGCTATTGTCATTTGGGACGAGGCCGCCGAGGACCAGCTGCGGGAAGCCCTGGCGGTTTTCGACACATTCAGCGATTTTCTTAACGAGGACCTTTTTGTTTCCATGCCGGGGCTGGGACTTGCCGGCGCGCTGGTGCTCGAAAAAATATTTAAGTATGAAATTTCCGCCGAAGTGGCAGGGTTGAAGTACCGTGATTATATAGGTTACGGCATAAATCTGGCCTGCCGCCTGCAGACCCTGGCCGAAAAGGACCAGTTGATCATCAATCAAAAACTTGCCGTGGAAAAAAAGGTCCCCTATAAACTGAAACGGACCAAAAAACTGCTCCACAAACTGGAAATGCAGAAAGGGCTTCAGGCGGAAGACCGTTCCGTGGTGTACCTGTATACCCCCGGCTCCTCATAGAATTTCCCCGCTGTAAATGAAACGCCGTTCCGGCGGAAACCTCTGCCGGCCCGTACTTGCTATACTTCCCCCCCTGCCGTACACTTTTCCCGGAGGTTTGTATGATCTACAGAGACTATGGAAAAACAGGCGAGAAGGTGTCCCTCCTGGGTTTCGGGGGGATGCGTTTTGCTCATATAGACGATCACGATGAATGTATCCAGATGATGGTCAAGGCCGCCGAGGGCGGAGTTACCTATTTCGATACCGCCCCGGATTATTTCGGCGTCAAAAGCGAGACCGTATTCGGCAAGGGCTTTGAGGAACTACGCCGGCGAAAGCTTCCCTACTATGCGGCAACCAAGACCTTTAAGTCCAAAGAGGAGGAGATCCGCAGGGAAATTGAGGCCCAGCTTAAACGGCTGAATATACCGGCCATTGATTTTTACCATATCTGGTGTATCACGAGCCTGGACAACTGGCGGGCCCGGAAGAAGAACGGCATCCTGGAAACCTTCAGAAAACTTAAAGACGAGGGGCTTATCCGGCATATTTGTATATCCAGCCATCTTATCCAGGATGAAATTGAAGAGCTCCTCATGGAAGGGGTCTTTGAGGGGGTCCTCTTCGGCTATTCGGCCTATAATTTCAAAACCCGGGAGAAAGCCTTCAACGCCATCCGGGCCAAGCAGCTTGGGGCGGTGGTGATGAACCCCCTGGGGGGCGGCATTATTCCCCAGCACCCGGAGCTTTTCAGTTTTCTGAGGCGGAAGGAAGCCGAAAAACCGGGGAACGGCTTTTCCGCAGTCCATGAGGCCCTCCGTTTCCTCTGGGACCACAGGGACATAACCGTTACCCTGGTGGGATTCAGTTCCGGGGCGGAGGTATCCGGCGCCCTGGCGGCCATGGAGGGGTACAAGCCCCGGGCCGAAGCGGAGCTTGCGGCAATTAAGGCCGCCGCTTCCGCCTCCTTTGAGGGGCTCTGTACCGGCTGCGCTTACTGCGATGACTGTCCCCAAGATATCCCTATCCCCCAATACATGGACGCCTACAATCAAAAACTGCTGACCCCCGCCGGGGATGAGGCGCTTTATCAGCGGCTCTCTATACACTGGGGCATCCCCGCCGGGGGGGCTGCAAAATGCGTTGCCTGCGGCCAGTGCGAAAATGCCTGTACCCAGCATCTGGAGATTATAAAAAGGCTCAGGTTTATCGCCGAAAGAAAGGCCGGTTAGGGCCGCAGACATTTTTGGCGGGCGGCGTTTGTTGGAACAGAACGGCGGGAAACCCTTGACGGAATGTATTATCTTCACCATAATAACTATTCCTATGGTATTTATAGGATATTATTTGACAACCAACGGGGTTATCGAACAGGTCCATTGAAGTTCCGGGAGCTTTAGAGTACCCTGTCAGTGCAGAGGAGAGCCGATGATCACCCTCAAGGGAATCATAAAACAATATGCAGACATAAAGGCCCTGCAGGAAGTGGATTTGACCGTACCCGATGGAAGCGTCTACGGCATTATCGGGAGGAGCGGCGCGGGAAAGTCCACCCTGCTGCGGATCATGAGCCTTCTGGAATCCCCTGACCGGGGAGAGGTGTTCTACAACGATGAACGGGTGGACATGCTCCGGGGCAGGGACCTTCTTTCACGGCGCAGAAAAATGGGCATGATATTTCAGAACTTCAACCTGCTCTCCTCCAGGAATGTAACGGGCAATATCGCCTATCCCCTGGAAATCGCCGGTCTGCATAAAAAACAGATCCACGATCGGGTGGATGAACTGCTGGATCTGGTCAGTATTTCGGACAAGCGCAGGGCCAGGCTTCGGGAGCTTTCCGGGGGACAGAAACAGCGGGTGGCCATTGCCCGGGCCCTGGCGGCAAACCCGGAGGTCCTCTTCTGCGATGAAGCCACCAGTTCCCTGGACCCTCAAACCACCCGGGCCATTCTCGGCCTTATCAGGGACCTCCACGATAAGCTTAAAATCACGGTGGTGCTCGTTACCCATCAGATGGGAGTCATCCGGGAGATCTGCGAAGAGGTGGCGGTACTGGATGAGGGATGCATTGCGGAACGGGGAACCGTCAAGTCCGTATTCGATGCGCCTAGAACCGAGGCCGCCCGGGAGTTAGTCCATGCCTAGTAAACTATGGGATGTACTTTCCATGCTTCCCCAGTCAACGCTGGAAACGGTCTACATGACCTTTCTTTCCACCTTTTTTGCCTGCCTTATGGGCTTTCCGTTAGGGGCCTACCTCTATTCAAGCTCCCCCGCAGGGCTCGTTCCCCGGCCGTTCATCTACAACGTGCTTTCCCGGATTGTGAACCTTCTCCGGTCCCTGCCTTTCATTATACTGATGATACTCCTCATCCCCCTGTCCCGGCTTATTATCAGAACCAGCATCGGTCCCACCGCGGTAATCATCCCCCTGTCCATAGCGGCGGCCCCCTTTGTGGCCAGAATCGCCGAGGCAGCCCTTTCCGAGGTGGATCAGGGGGTCCTGACCGCCGCCCGGGCCATGGGGTCCACCAATTTTCAGATTATCAGGAAGGTGCTTATCCCCGAAGCTCTGCCTTCCCTGGTCTCCGGGCTGGCCCTTGCCATTATCAACCTGATTAGTTATTCCGCCATGGCCGGGGCCATAGGCGGCGGCGGCCTGGGGGATCTGGCCATACGCTACGGCTATTACCGTTTCCGCATCGATGTTACCATTGCGGCGGTTATCGTTATCCTGATTCTGGTTGAGCTGGTGCAGATTGCCGGCACGATGATCAGCCGCAGCCTTCTGTCAAAGCGCTGATCCCGGGACCCCCGGGCTGCGAACCTCCGCCCCAGGCGGCGGAGCATAAAGGCGGCGGCCTCTAAAACAGCGTTTTTTGGAAACTTCGGTTGCTGCCGAACCAAAGGTTCGCCCGTAGCCGCTTAAAAAGGACTTGCGCCGGACTAAAGTCCGCGGGAACCAACCCGGTTCCCGGACAGGTCCAATACTTTTTGGAGGACTTAAAATGAAGAAAAACGTACTTGGCCTGTTTATTGCGGGTATTTTGATCCTGGCGGCATACCAGCCCGCCCATGCCCGGCCGGCGGGCGATCGATCCGCATCGACCCTGACGGTCGGCGCAACTCCGGTGCCCCATGCGGAACTCCTCAATCTGATCAAGGAGGATCTGGCCGCCCAGGGCATCACCCTCAAGGTGGTGGAATTTACCGACTATGTTACCCCGAATACGGCCCTGCTGGTGGGGGATCTGGACGCAAACTTCTTTCAGCACATCCCCTACCTGAATTCCAACGCCGAGTGGAGCGCTCTGGTTTCCGCCTTCGGGGTCCACATTGAACCCTTTGGGATCTATGCAAGGTCGATAAAGAACATTGCGGATCTTCCCAGCGGCGCCACCATTGCCGTCCCCAACGATCCCACCAACGGGGGCCGGGCGCTGCTGCTGCTTCAGTCCAATGGAATCATCACCCTCCGTTCCGGCGCCGGCCTGGAGGCTACCCCCAGGGATATTACGGGGAACCCCAAGAACCTCAAATTCCGGGAACTTGAAGCGGCCCAGCTTCCCCGGTCCCTGGCGGATGTGGACGCCGCCGCCATCAACGGCAACTATGCCCTGGAAGCGGGGCTCAACCCCGCCAGGGATTCCCTTATCATCGAGGGGGCCGATTCTCCCTATGTGAATATTGTGGTGGTCAGAAGGGGCGGCGAAAACGATCCCCGGATTCAGGCCTTAAAGACGGCCCTGCTTTCGGCGAAGGTGAAGGATTATATTAAAAAAACCTGGTCCGACGGCAGTGTGGTGCCGGTTTTCTAAAACCTGAACGGAGAACCGCCGGACGGACGGTTCTCCGTTACCCTCTCTCCGCTCAGGGAGACCTTCCCTTCCCCAGTCCGAAGCTTACCATACCCCCGACAAACAAATTGTTGCCGGGTCCAAATCGCCCCAGAAGCTCCCCCGTAAGCCGGCGAGCGGGTTCTTGGGTTGGACCCGCGGGCGGAATCATTTTTTTTGAAAAAAAAACGCAAATGCCCTTGACAAATATTTTTATTTATTATAAAAACTATATTAATACTAGGAAAAGGAGTATCTTTATGAAAAAGATTATTCTCAGCCTGCTTATCGCGGGCGCCATGGTTTTGGCCTTTACCCAAACGGCGGAGGCTAAAGGTAACGCACAGAAATCCACCACCTTTACCGTGGGGGTAAATCCTGTACCCCATGCGGAGCTTCTGGAACTGATCAAGGACGATCTGGCCGCCCAGGGGGTCGAGCTGAAAATAGTGGTATTCACCGACTATATCCAGCCCAACGAGGCCCTTCTGGCGGGGGATCTGGACGCCAATTACTTCCAGACCATCCCCTACCTGGAATCCAGTGAGGAATGGAAAAATGCCCTTTCCTTTGTCTGGGGGGTTCATGTGGAACCCTACGGCCTTTATTCGGAAAAGTACAAGAGCCTGGCGGACATCCCCAACGGGGCTACCATAGCCATCAATAACGACCCCGCTAACGAAGGCCGGGCCCTGCTCTTACTTCAGGCTAACGGCCTTATCAAGCTTGACCCCACATCGGGACTCCGGGCAACTCCCCGGGACATTATCTCCAATCCCAAGAACCTCAAATTCCGGGAACTTGAAGCCGCCCAGCTTCCCCGGTCCCTGCCGGACGTAGACGCCGCCACGATCAACGGCAACTATGCCCTGGAAGCGGGGTTCAACCCGGTCCGGGATTCCCTTATTATAGAAGGGGCCGATTCACCCTATGTAAACGGACTGGTAGTTAAAAAAGGCAATGAAGGGGATACCCGGCTTGAAGTCCTCAAAAAGGTACTCCTTACCCAGAAAGTAAAGGATTATATCAGCGGCCACTATGACGGCGGAGTAGTCGCTACCTTCTAAGCCCCTTCTTTCAGGACTGTCCGGGGAATCATTCTTCGGACAGTCCTGTTGATCCCGGTTTATCTGTCCTCCTCTTGAATTAAGAGACGGATAATAGTATCCTATAATATAAATGGGGGGACGACGATGACCGTAGCTGAGGCGGTAGGTGTACTGGAGGGACAGTTTTTTTCCGGCAAAGACAATGCCGATCTGGAGGTAATTTCCGCCTGCGGAGCGGACCTCATGAGCGATGTAATGGCCTTTGTAAAGGACCGGGTCCTGCTGCTTACCGGGCTGGTTAATCCCCAGGTTATCAGGACTGCGGAATTGCTGGATATTCACTGTATTATCTTTGTCCGGGGGAAGAGTCCCAGCCGGGATATGATTGACATGGCGGAAGATGCGGACATTATCTTGGCCGGCACCAAACTTCCCATGTTTATCTCCTGCGGAAAGCTTTACGAAGCGGGTCTCAAAGGCGGCGGCACGCGGAAAATCTAGGCCGTGGCCGTCTTAACAAAAGAAACACTCCGATTGGAAATACGGAAATTCCTCAAGACCCTTCCGCCGGAACAATTTGCCGGGGAAGGAAAAAACGCCGCCGCCCTGCTGCGCAGTCTCCGGCATCCTGTCCTCCCGCAGGATGCTCCCCTCTGGGATCAGTGCAGGACGCTGCTTGTCTTTCTTTCTACCCGGTTTGAAATAGACACTGCCCCGGTTTTAGAAGCCGCCCTAAGAGATGATAAGGCGGTTTTTGCCCCTAAAATCACGGGAGGGGGCCTTGTCTTTTACCGGCTTATCCCGGAGGACCCCGGCGCCGGGGGGGACCGCGGGTTCCCCGGCGTCAAAGGCCCCTGGTCCGCCGGACCCTTTGGAATCCGGGAACCGGTGGCGGGCAGGTCCCTGGAAACGGAGGACTTTCCCGCGCTTATCCTGACCCCGGGTCTTGCCTTTGACCGGGAAGGCCGGCGTCTTGGCCGGGGAAAAGGCTGCTACGACCGCTTCTTTGCAGAGCTTGACGGGAAGAAGCTCCCCTATTTCGCCATAGGCCTCTGCCTGGAGGCCCAGCTGTTCCCCCTTGTTCCTGTAGAAAGCCGGGACAAGGGGATGGATGCGGTTATAGCCGGAAGGGCCGGCCCTCTGTGGGTCAAGGGAGCGGACTTGAAAAACCGGGCTTTTTTTGCGAATTTATACACCATGGAGGAATCATGGGACGGATAAAAAGCGCCTTGGAGATTGCCCTGGAGCGGACCGAATCGGTCAAGGGCGATAAAACCAGCATCGATCAGTTTGAGGCAAAACAGCGGGGGAAGCGTCTGGCCAATGCATTCCTGGAAGACCCTAAAAAATTCCCCGATGAGGAGTTGAAAAAGCTTTCAAAGGAACAGCAGTATGCGGTTAAACAGGGCATGTTTGACGTTTTCCTTTCCCAGGTTACCCTTCCTGCCGTCCGGGAAGATATGGGCCGGATCGAAGCGGTTGGCCGGGGTCTTCAGTTTATCCTTGGCGATTCCCGTTTTGCCGCATTCTACAAACAGTTTACCGCCGCGGCGGCCCAGTATCTTGAAGAGCTTGACCAGTACGGAGAGGCCATCAAGCGGCAGTATGCCCCCAAACTGCGTCAAAAAGAAGAGGAGCTGTCCCGCCGCCTGGGCCGTCCGGTTCAGCTTGATCCCTTCCAGGACCCGGAATTCGCCGCCTTCTACAATCAGAACATGAACGCCCTCAAGGGAAACTACGAATCCCTGGCAGCCCAGGTCCGGGAACAGGCGGAGGCGCTCTACAGCAGGTAAAGCGCCGCGGACCGGCGGCTAAACGGCAAATGTCCCTGAGGGGCTAATCTGCGGGATGGAACTTTCCGGCCCAGTCCTTAAACCGTGCAAGCCCTTCCATCAACTGGGAACGGGGACAGGCCGCATTGATCCGCATAAAGCCCCTGCCGCCGGCGCCAAAAGAGGAACCCGGAGTAACCTTGACCCGGCCTTCCCTTTCCAGGGCGGCGGCCAGTTCCATATCATCCCGGAATTTCCCCCCGGCGGCAAGGCGCAGCACATCGGCCCAGATCAGATAGGTCCCTTCGGGGATAAAACCCTTAACCCCGGGAATACGGTTGAGAAAGCGGACTCCCTCTTCAATATTGAGGCGGATATAGGGCTTCAATTCGTCCAGCCAGGAATCGCCGCAGCGAAAAGCGGTTTCGGCGGCAGTCAGGGAGAAGATATTGGGCGTATCACAGCCCGAAGCCTGAAGTCCCCGCTTCAGAATCCGCGCCAGCTTTTCATCCCGTACCATAAAATAGGAAAGGTGAAGCCCCCCCAGATTGAAGGTTTTATTTGCCGCCGAAACCGCCACGGTTATATCCGCATATTCGGGAAAGGCCGCCATGGAGACAAAGCTCTTCGGAGGAAAGACAAAATCGCCGTGGATCTCGTCGGAAACAACGACGATATTATGCCGCCGGGCAAAGGCCAAAAACGCTTCCAGTTCCTCCGCATCCCAAACGCTTCCTCCGGGATTGTGGGGCGAACAGAAAATAGCCATGGTTGTTTTAATGCCCCTCTCCGCGGCGGCGGCAAGCGCCCGTTCCAGGGTCTGCGCTACCGGCGAAGGTCCCGGCGGACCGAAGCAGTAACGGCCCGCTCCATTCAGAACGAGGGGTGCCTCCACAGGTTCCCGGCCGTTAAAGCGGATCATGTTATAGGCGGGCCTGTAAACCGGCGTGGGAATGATCACCCCCTGGCCGGGTTCCGTAAAGGAACGGACCGCAATGCCCAGGGAAGCTACCGTACCGGGGCCGGCAAGAAAGTGCTTCCGGTCCAGATCAAGCCGGTGCCGGCGGCGGTACCATCCGGCCAGGGCTTCAAAAAAACTGTCAGAAATACGGGTATATCCGTACACAGGATGAGCGGCCCGCCGGATAAGGGCCCCGGTCAATTCCTCCGGGGCGGGAAAATCCATATCCGCCACCCAAAGGGGAATGACGGCCCCCTTTCCCTCCTCCCGGTGAACCGTCTCCCACTTCTCCGCTCCGGTTCCGCTTCGGTCAATAACTTCATCAAAGTTCACTGTTCGCCTCCGTTCCGTAATTCCCGGGACAGGGCATAAAAGCGGGCCAGGTTTTCCGGCGGTCCCAGGCTGGTCCGGGTATGGTTGAGGGTCAGCGCATAGGGTTCCAGATACACCAGCCGCTCTCCCGCATAACCCAGCCTGATAAAAAGCCCGTTCTCTCCCCCGCCGGTATCTTCCATGCCTCCAAAAACATAGTTCCCCAGGGACCAGAAAACCGCTTTGCCGTCGATCCACTCAAAACCCTGAACCACATGGGGATGGGAACCGATGATCAGATCCGCCCCGCCCTGCACTAAACCGGTATACAGCCTTCTGGCGGCGGCGTCGGGCCGATGGGTCCATTCGTTTCCCCCATGGAAAAGTACAATATCCAGCGCCGGGGGTTCCGCAGAATCCGCGGCGTCTTTGGCCCGGGAGAACCGGGCCTTGAGCAGTTCCCCTCCGCCCTTTCCCGCATGGAGTATCCCCGGACGGGAGGGGCCGGCGGCAACGGAAAGGCCGTCCCAGCCGTTTTTTTCCCGCGGAAACGAAGCGATGCCGAAGACTGCGGCGCTTCCCCCCGGCCGTTTGAACATGAAGGGCCGGGCAGCCTCTTCATCGCTTAAACCGGCCCCAAGCGCGCCGATTCCCGCCGCCGCCAGGTGATCCAGGGAATCGAGAAAGGCCCGCTCCCCGTAGTCAAAGGCGTGATTGTTGGCCTGGAGCGCCGCATCTATTCCCGCCTGTTTCAGGGCCGCCGCCGCCGCCGGATCAAAGCGGAAGTTGAAAGATTTCTGTACCTTCCCGCCCCGGACGCTCAGGGGCCCCTCCAGATTGATTAGGGCCAGATCCGCCTCCGCCAGCATAGCGGCGCTTTCTCCAAAGATCCCCGCAGGCCCTTCCCGCAGCAAAATCTCCGAAGCGCCCCGGCCCAGCATCACATCCCCCCCGGCGGCGATCCAGAACAGACGGGGGGGGTCCTCGAACAGCGCCGGGGCGGCTTCGAGGCTCTTCAGAATATGTTCCCGCAGGGCCGAAACTTTCCTTTCCCGCCGCTTTAAGTCTTTCCCGCCGCCGCTTACGGCAATATCCAGTCCGGTAAATTTGATCAGGGGATAGCCGGGATCGCCGGCGGCCAGGCCGTTCACCCGCAGCGCCGTATAGGGGGGACTCAGGTCCCGGAGGGGTATCAGCATTTCGCCGCCGTCAAGATAGTCGCCGGAACCCTCCCGCAGAATGACGGGCCGGTCCCCCGCCGCAGCGCCGGTACGGCCCTCCAGCGGATCCGCCCTGGGTACATACCAGGTCCGGGACAGGGGAAAGACGGCGCCTGCAGCTTCCGTTTCTGCCGTACCGTAAATATAAAAAAAGCTAAGATCCACGGCGGCCCGATCCGCCTCTTCGGGTCCGGTCCCGGTCAAACCAAAACTTGCCAGGGCCGCTGCGGACAGGACCGATTCCAAAAAAGCCCTTTCCCGCTCCGGAGCGTTCCCATAGTTGAGCCGGATACGATCCGGATCCCTGCCGCAGGAACCGGATAAAAACAAAACCGGAAATATCAAAAACACGGGGGCCTTCATAGCCCCATATTACCCCAAAAAGCCGGAATATGATAATCGAGGAGGAGACTAGCCCCTGCGATGATCCCTGCGGCGGAGACGGCGTTTGGGAATTGCCGGGACAACGCATGCGCCGAATCATTCTTCAAGACGCTGAAAAGGGAACTGGAAACGCTGGACGGCAAGCATGCGGCAGGAGAGGTCCGGCAATCGTTATATATCTTGAGGCATATACAATCCGTATTCGTATGCATTCTGTACCGGACTATGTTGTCCCTGATATGTTTAATTTAGGGAAAGCCGCTTAATCCTGTCTGATGAGGTAAAGTCCCTCCATCCGCTCTTCACGTTTCCAAACTTACCGCGGTTTCCAGTTTAGAGCGGAATTCTTTTTTACCGGTTTCGCCCTTCAGGTAACCGGTAACGATAAGGCGGACAACCGGGGAAAAGGCGTTCCAGTACCGTTCCGGCCAGGGACCCAGTTCATCCCGCAGGCCCTTTTCTTCGGATTCGCTCATCTGCCCCTGGGAAAAAGCTACAAACTGATCGACCATGGAAAAAAGGAGGTCCCGGGGCACCTTGCCGCCCGAACCGCCGCCCGCTTCGGAACCGGGAATCCAGGACCGGGTCAGTTCATCGATCTGGGCTTCGGTCAGTTCCGGCGCTTCCTGCTTTATGATCCGTACCGCCATGGACCGGATCGTTTCTCTAAGGCCTTCGATGCTGGCTCCTATATTTATCCGGGCGGACAGATCCCGGGCCATCTTTTGGGGATCCGGTATCCGATCGGCGCCGAAAAGAGCCAGATTCCGGCGCCGTTTGACTACTGCAGCGGCCACAGCGTCGATGGCGGCTTCATCGCAGCGGTTCAGGATATAATCCAAAGTCCGTACCAATTCAGGATCTGCCATAAAAAAAGCATAGTTCCAAACCGGAAAAGAGGCAAGGCATTTGACTCAGGGTCCATGCCCTTGGCTCCGCCCCAAGGCTCCCCCGCGCAAGCGGGCTCTTGGGCATGGACCCTTCGCAACGAATTAAGAAAACGGGTAAGGGCGGCAAAAAGCGGGAAGGAGCGGCGGGAATTATCCGCAGAGATGAGGGCATTGCTGGAAAACCTTGCGGAAACGGCGGAACGCTGCGCCCTGGCCGGGACCATGGGAACAGACGATCTTTTAAGCCCGCCGGAATATCCGGATCGGTTATACAGCGAGATCTATCGGGATCATACTGAGTTCAGGGAGGCAGACAAAATGCTGCGGGAAAAGTTCTCGTGCAAGCGGCAGGAGATTGAGAATCTGTAAAGCCTGTTCAATTTTGCCCCTTTCAGTCATACTGCTGCCATGAAGCTGTCCGTCCTTGGTTCAGGCACCTCCCACGGCATTCCGGTTCTGGGCTGCGGCTGTCCGGTCTGCCGTTCCGAAGACCCTAAGGACAAGCGGATGCGGGCTTCACTCTACATAGAGGGGGACAGCGGGGAACGGGTGGTAATTGATACGGGGCCGGAATTCCGTCTCCAGGCAATACGGGCGGGAATAACCAGGCTTGATGCGGTACTGCTGACCCATGCGCATGCGGATCATGTTCACGGCCTGGACGATGTACGGCCCCTCAGCCGGGAACGGGTTATTCCCGTTTACGGCAGTCCCCAGACTCTGGCGGAACTGAGGGAGCGTTTCTCCTATGTGTTTAAGAAAACCCAGACCGGAGGAGGAAAGCCCCGGATTGAGCTTCTTGACGCTCCGGGACCCCTTCAAATTGGGGGCCTTACCTTTACTCCCATCCCGGTGAAACATGGCGTCCTTGACATCCTGGGATGGAAAGCAGACGAAACAGGGACCGGGACGGTGGTCTACCTGACCGATACCAGCGCCATTCCCGCCCTTTCCCGGACCTTGATAAAAGGTCCTGAAATCCTCGTCATTGACGGTCTGCGAAAACGGCCCCACGAAACTCACTTCAGCTTTGAGGAAGCCCTGGAAACTGCGGCGGACCTGCAGGCCCGGCGGGTCTATCTGACCCACATCTCCCACGACCATCCCCACCGCGAAATTGAAGACTACTGCCGCAGCTTCAGGGAAAAACGGGGACTCGCCGGGATAACCATGGAACCCGCCTGGGACGGGCTTATGCTATTATTGTAGCAGGAGCCTTATCGGGCCCTACGCCATGCCGCTATAATAACAAGACATGCTTTCGCATGCCTTGTTCCGGGCGGGGCTTATGCTATTATTGTAACAGGAGCCTTATCGGGCCCTACGCCATGCCGCTATAATCATAACTCACGTTATGCGGGGAATTCCGAAATTGAGAAAATTCAATCGCCGGACCTGTGGTCCGCAACTTCACGAACAAACCATAAATTCCACTTCAAAATTTTATGTTGTTCGTAAGGTTCGTGGTTAATTTTCTTTTAATAAACCCCTGGCGGTGGCGGCCCGTATGGCGTCGGCCCGGTTTGCCGCTCCCAGTTTCCCGTACAGGCTCCTGATTGCGCTGTTCACCATTTTGACGGAGATGTGCATGGCCGCGGCGATCTCCTCCCCGGTATGGCCCTGGGAGAGGCGGCCTAATATAGCCAGTTCGTGCTTTGAGAAGTCCCCGGCCTTTGAAGCCTCCGGGTCCGCGAATTGGGACGCCACCAGGGAACGTTTTTTCGCGTAGGCCGAGGCGCCGTTCCGTATGGCCTGGAGCCAGTCCCGGGGGATCCCCCCGGCGGCGTTTCCACCGGCTTCCTCCGTCCGGACCTTGAGGACGGCGTTCACCAGGCCGGCCATATATTCCCCCATCTCCACAAAGGGCGTATCCAGGCGGTTGGGGGCCGCGGCGGCGTAGGCCCGTTCCAGGGCGCCGAAGGCCCCTTCCCGGTCTCCAAGCTGATGGCGGATCGCCGCTTCCAGGGCGGTCATTTCCAGGAACCCCAAAAGATAGCTCCCCAATTCGCCCCTGGCCTGTTCCTTTTCCAGGGCCTCCAGGGCCGCGGGGTAATTCTTTTCGATAAGCAGGCACCGGACTTTTATCAGGGTGTCGAAGCCGTTGAACAGGACGTTCAATTCCCCTTCTCCCTGTTCTTTTCTAAGCCAGGGGACTGTTTTTTCGATCAGCCTCAGCCGGGTATAAACGCGCCCCATCATAATGTCGTAGATGACGTACCGGTTAAGGTACTCGTCCTTTTCCAGCAGGGCCCTCATCTGCCGTTCCAGCTCCCGGACGCCCGGGACATCGCCCTTATGGATGCTGATCCGCATAAGATAAAAAAGGCTCCGGTTTTCCACCTCGTACTGGTTTTTTTTCCGGCCCTGGAATACCGCCTGACGGGCGAATTGTTCCGCCTTGTCTAAATCCCCCTGGAAAAGGGCCAGCTCCGCACGGGCCAGGGTATCGGCGCCGAAGAGGAACCCGTCCATGGAGGCCGAGGCGTAGGGAACCGAGGCGGAACAGGCGTTCAAATAGGCGTCGATTTCCCCCGGACCCGCGGGAAATCCAACCTGAATCACGTAGGAACTGATGTTGAGCTGCCGCGTCTGCCCCTCCACCGGTTCGGGGTTTTCCAGGTAATACCGGTGCCCCCGCTCAAAGTACTGGACAAAATTATAATCCTTGGTATACCGGGAGATAAAAATGCAGAGGATCCCCAGCCTGTTGTAGGCCGCGGCAAGGAACCGGGAACGCCGGGGGCTGGGGGCCTGGGCCTCGAAACAGGCGATCCCCGCCCGGAATTCCCCGGCGGCTTCCTCAAAACGATCCACCAGCCCCAGGAACCGGGCGCGGATAATAAAGCGCAAAAAAAGGAAATCCCAGTCCTCCTCCCCCGGGGGGGGATCTTCCCCGTGGGCGGCGATGAGCCGTTCCGCGGTTTCCAGAAAAAAGGCCGCCATGGGCCGGGGCTGCATCCGGGGAAGGGACTCGATGAGCCGGACAAAACCCCCGTAATCCCGGGCCCGCTCGTAGTCCAGGGCGGCGTCGGTGGGGAGGTTGTTTTCAAGGCACCACCGGGCGTCCTGGCCGTACACCTCCCGGATCTCCTCCCGGGACAGGCGGCGCTGTTTTTCCCGGAGAAACTCCAAAAAGAGCTGGTGGATCCTGAACCCGTGGAGGTACACGTCGAAGCGGATGACCGAGCTGAATTTTTCCAGGGCGGCGATGTTTTTTCCCGCGGGATCCAGCCGTTCCAGGAGGTTCCGGGGCCAATGTTCGATGAGGGAAAGTTTGATGAGGAATTTTTGGAGTTCCCCATCCATGGCGGAAAAGATATGCTCCTCCATTTGTCTGACGGGCTGCATGATCCTGTCCCACCGGTGCCCGCCGGCCTCCCCCGTTTTTATGCCCTGGAGGATCAGGACCAGCGCCAGGGCCCAGCCTTCGGTGTTGTGGAATATCCGGGAAAGGTCTTCTTCCGCAAGGCGGATGCCGTGGAGGCGGAAATAGGCGTCCGTTTCCTCCCGGGTAAACCGGAGCTCATCCACGGTAACCTGGGAGAGAAGCCCCTTAGCCAAAAGCTGCACGGTGTTCAGCGCCGGTTCCGTACGGGATATAAAAACGCCGGTGTTTTTTGAAACCGGCGTGGTGATGATCCGTTCCAGGTGCGTCAGGATCGAAGGGTTGGTGAGGAAGTGGAAATCGTCAAAAACGATCACGTACCGTTCGGGGCTTATGATTTCACCCCTGAGCATCCCCAGATACCGGTCGAACTGCCGGCCCGATTCAGGGAACCCCATGTCGGCGAAGATCTTCGCCGCCTCCGGGTTAAGATGCGCCACCTCCCCGGTATAGTTCTCCCAGAAACGCCAGCCCAGGTTGTCCCGTTCGGAAAGTTGTACCCAGATGATGTTCCTGTTTTCCTTCCGCAAAAAGGAGTTCACCGCATGGGTTTTACCGCTCCCTTCCCCGGCCACCACGGTGACCGCATGGCTTTTCAGGGCTTTTTCCAGGAGCCGGTCAACCCTGGGCCGTTCCAGAAAACGCTGACCCTCCGAATCTATGGGCATGGCGCCCGCCTTTTGCCGGGTCCTGTCCGGCAAAACTGCCCTTCCACGGACCCCGCCATGGCTTTACACCAGCCCCCGGGACACGGCGATCCGTATCGCGTCGGCCTTGTTGACCGCCCCCAGTTTGTTGTAGATGCTGCGGATCACGCTTTTTACGGTATTTACCGACAGGGAAGAGACGCCGGCGATTTCTTCCTGGGTCATCCCCTGGTAGAGGCCCGTCAGGACTTCCGTTTCCCGGCGGGAAAGCCCCGCCCCCTCGGCCCCTCCCTGCCGGGGAGGGCCGGGCCTGGATTGTTCCGCCACGGTAAAGAATTTTTTCGCGTAAGCCGCGGCGTCCAGCCGTACCCGTTCCAGCCAGTCCCGGGGAATCGCCGTGGTCCCCTCCTTTAAGGCCGCCTCCGCCAGGGTCCGCATGTCCTTCCCCAGTTCCGTAAAGGGCATGGAAATGGCGTTGGGGAGGGCCAGCTTATAGGCCTCTTCCAGGGCGGCAAAGGCGCCCTCCTTATCCCGGAACTGGTAGCGGCATACCGCGCCCAGGGCCTTTCCCTCGATTTTCCCCAGGACAAAAGCCCAGGGGCTGTTTCTTGCTTCCCAGCTTTCCAGAACCGCCAGAGCCGCGGGAAAGCGTTTTTCGGAAAGATGGAACTTGGCCTTTACCATGATTTCCAGACCAAAGACGATGGAATTAAGATCACTCTCCTCAAAATCATTTTTCAGCCAGGAAGCCACCTTGTCCACCTGCCCGGTTTGGGCATAATACCAGCCGGTAACAATATCATGGTTGGTAAAGCGGAGGGGGTAATCCTGCCTGTCAAGCAGGGCTTCAAGCTGCTGTAAAGCGTCCCGGATGGCCTCGAAATTCCCCCGGACCAGGTTGATCCGTAAAAGATAAAAAAGGGCCCGGTTTTCGATTTCGTACTGCCTCCCCTGCCGGGCGCCCTCGAGGGCCCGGAGGGTGAATTGTTCCGCCCCGTTTATGTCGCCCTTGAAAAAGGCCAGCTCCCCCCGGCACAGGTCGTCCATCCCCAGGGCGCAGCCCCCGAAGGTGGCCGACGTGTAGGGAACCGCCGCGCTTATGGCCGCTATGTACTTTTCCATTTCCCCCGGATCTTCACTGTTTACCCGGCAGAGATAGGAACTCAA
>JAISPH010000101.1 GCA_031275035.1 Treponema sp. | reverse complement strand
ATAACTATTTTTCCCCGTTGAATGGCGTATATTCCGCGGAATCTGGAATGTTTTCCCAGGAATCTGAGTCTGTTTCCCGGGAATCCGGGGAGGCCGCCGCAGCCGGCGGAAGAAGAGCTTACCGGCGGCACGCGGCGCCGCTTTCGAGTGGACCGGCGGCGATGAGGCCGCCTGACAGAAGAGAAGGTCCGTTCCCGGCGGGGAACGCCTGCCCCGGATCCGGTTTTCCGGGACTTAATAAAAAGAGAGGAGGAGAACTATGAAAAGATTTGTTTTACTGGCGGCGGCGGCTGTTTTTACCGCAATGGCATGTACCAGCGCTCCCATTGTTTTTGATCCCGCCCTTCTCCAGGAAGAGCAGACCGTCCTCTACATAAACAAGGGAATAACGGTAACCAGCTATAACGGCATTCCGGTACAGTGGAAAAAAATGACCGCTATTTTTCTTCCCGCGGGGAACACGGAACTAGTCTTTGATGTAAAAGCAAAGGTTTTCGTGGGCCGCCGGGGCGTACTTGGCGTTGTATACCTCGACCAGAGCGGCGCTACAAAATATATAGTCGCCGGAAACGATATAGCCAATCTACCCTCTGATGTCCGTTCCAGACTGACGAGCGGCGATACGGTGACATATACCTTTACCGGGACCGGCGTACCCTTTACGTACCGTTTTGAAGCGGGGAAAAGATATAATCTTTATTTCGGCGTTGTAAGCGACCAGCTTAACAGCGGCGGTATTTGCCTTCAGGAATACCCCGCCGATCAGAAGCGATCCTGGCTGATAGAAAGTGGAGAGGCCTCCACGTATGTGCCTTTCCCCAAAACAGGTCAATTGAGATGGCGGAGCGGCGGGCCGTTTTTCTAACCGCGCCGTACCGGTATGGACGCCGCCGGCAGGGTTTTCCATAAAGCATGAAAGAAAGGAGTTGCTATGAGATTCCGGTTTTGCGCGGTTTTGTTTTTTGCGGGCGCCGTTTTCGGGTTTGGCCAGAGCGTCCTGCTGCGGGATTATGTGGGCCTCATCAATCAGACCTTTCACCCTGACGTTGTCGCTTATATGAATACGTTTAGGGCGGAGTTTGAAAAAAAGGGCGACGGCGATGCGGTAAAAGGCATCGACGCCTTTCTCAAGGGCGGTTCCGGTTCCGGCTTTGTTTATGTGGATGCTGCGGGGAACAATTATATTCTTACCAATCACCATGTTATCACCCAGTCCTATACCCTTTCGGTTACCTTTGAAAAACAGGACGGAACCAAAACCAGATACGAAGGGCTTTCCATTCTGGCGGCCGATGAGGATATGGACATTGCCCTTCTTGCCTTTCCCGCCGGAGAGCGGCCCTTCAAACAGGGGCTGGCCTTTTTGAACCGGGCCCTGGATGAAGGTGAAGATGTCTACTCCGCGGGTTTTCCCGGCCTGGGCGGAATTTCCCTGTGGCAGTTCGGCAGGGGCATGGTTTCCAACGCGTCGGTACAGTTCCCCGCAGGGGAAGATACGGACAGGATGATGGGGCCCTATATACAGCATACCGCCCAGGTTGATCCGGGCAATTCCGGCGGCCCCCTCCTGGTTCCGCTTCAGGGAGCGCCCGCCGGATATGCGGTGGCGGGGATCAATACCCTGAGCGCCCGTTTCAGGCAGGCGGCGAATTACGCCATACCCCCCGGCCAGGTCAAGGAATTCATTAACGCCGCCCTGAGCACGGAAACGGCAAATGAACGGGAACGGCTGGATAAACGGCTGGCCTCTTTTATGGAGGGCCTTAAAGCTCCCAAGGCGGTATACGCCCATATCGCCCGGTATCTTTCACGGGACTGTATCGCCCAAAACGCCGACTTTGCCATGTCCGAGGTATTAGCCAGAGCCCCCGCTTCGGTGGAAGAGGAGATTACCAATGCCTTCAATTACTATCCTGTAGACGGTATGCACTATGCCGTAGCCTGGGTTATAGAAAGCAAGCTGCGTTCCGAAACCGGCGCCATCTCCATACACATTGAGGAAACGGTTGCCAATGTTAAAAATGAATACAGCGTCGCCTTTAACATAAACGGCGAAACCCTTACAACCGAATGGATAAATGAGTACGGGAACTGGAGGCTCAACACCATCGAAGGTATCCGGGAACGGCCTCAAACGGCAAAGGCCTCAAACAGCGGCGGAAATAAAAAAAAGGGAGAAGCGGATTTTGACAAAGGTATGATCTCCGGCGGCTATACCCATAGTATCGATCTCGGCCCGGCGGTCTATTTGGATTTTTCAGTGCCCGTGGATTATATGTTTTTCAGTTTCCACGCGGTTTACGGTTTTAAGGGGAAGGACAGAACCTATTTATGGCCCCCCTTTGATCCCAATTATTATCTGCGGATAGAGGGAATGGCCGGCGGTCAGTATACCTTTGATCTGGATAAGACAGGGCTTATGCCCTTTGTCCAGGGCGGGATTGGCTTTGATAGTGCCACGGCATTTCTGCATACAGGTCTTTCCCTCCGGGCCGGCTGCATTGTTACGTTCAGGGATGTTAAGGGCCTTTTCGCATCCGCTTCCTATCAGTTTAATCTGCTTGACCGGCACCTGGTCAGCGTAGGAATTGGCTATGGATTTTAGGGAACCTGTAAATGTAAATGCGGCAGCGCCAAGGCCTTAACCGGAATTTCCGGCATAAAATCCATACTTTGCAGAACCAACCATACCCTGTCCGCTCTGCGGCGGGGTTGGTTGATTGGTAGCCGGGGTCCATGCCCCGGAGCTTGCTCCGGAAAATTTACTACTACCGAAGATGTTGTAAACCGATTTTTGGATCGGGGTATGGACCCGGCCAGTACAATAAATTTCTTCTCCAACGAAGATACCGGCAAGCAAGCTTGCTTCGAGCTTGCTTGCCGGCTCTTCATTAAAGCGCCGCGCTTCCCCCTGCCCTCTCTGTACTGTACGGTGAAGTACAGGGGGCGGCATGGATTCGGAGGGTGATTTTCTTGGCGGAGCGGTACGGCGTCTCTTCGGGCTTTCCTATCTTTTTCCCTATCAGCGGCTGGTAATAACCAATATGCTGGAAGCGGCGGAAGCCGCCGGCATTCCCTTGCGCCGGTCCTGTGATGCCAGCGGCGGTGAACCGGCGCCGGTATCACAGGAACCGTTTTATCCGGCGGAACCCGAAGCGTCCGCCGCCGGGGCGGAAACGGACCGGGTATGCCTGGGCCGGCAGATCGTGATCCTCCCCACCGGGGCGGGAAAGTCTCTCTGCTTTCAGCTTCCCGCCATGCTGCTGGAGGGACCCACGCTGGTGATCTATCCCATCCTCTCCCTTATGGCGGACCAGGAACGGCGGCTCAGGGAACGGGGCTTTTCCCCAGTTACGCTCCGGGGGGGTCAGAGCCGGGAGGAACGGGATCTGCTCTGGGAACAGATCCGTTCCGGCAAAAGCCGCTTTATCATTGCAAACCCGGAGGTGCTGCTGACTCCCGGGGTGATGGGGAAACTGGGGGGCCTCGGCATTGTACACGCGGTGATCGACGAGGCCCACTGCGTCAGCGAATGGGGAGAAAGTTTCCGCCCCGGCTATCTGCGTATAGGCGAAATTATCGCCGCCCTCCATGGGAACGGTCCGGAACCTCTGATAACGGCCTTTACCGCCACCGCCGGGGCCCCGGTACTGGAAAAAATTGAACGTTATATTTTCGGCAGCCGGGGCGCGCACCGGATCGCCGGCAGCCCGGACCGGAGCAATATCAGCTATGCCGCCCAGGGCTGCATACTTAGGGATCTGGCGGTCCGGGACCTGATCCTGAAACATGAACGGCCGGCGATTGTATTCTGCTCTTCCCGGAGAGGAACGGAGAAACTGGCCCGGCGGCTCAGGAACGATCCGGGAAGGGCCGGAACCGGAAATTTATCCAAAACGGAGATACGCTTTTACCATGCCGGTCTCAGCCGGGAGGAAAAGGCCGGGGTGGAACAGTGGTTCTTTGGAAACCCCCGGGGAGTATTGATCTCGACCTGCGCATACGGGATGGGCGTTGACAAGCCGGACATACGCACCATAATACACCGGGACTGCCCGCCTTCGGTGGAGGCCTACCTTCAGGAATCGGGCCGGGCCGGGCGGGACGGCCTTTCCTCCCGGGCAATTCTGCTCTGGGGCCCCGATGACGCGAAGATCCTGGCCCGGCGGGGGACGGGGCCGGAACGGCAGCGGATGGAACGGCTTCTGTCCTGCGCCAGGGACACGGGGCGCTGCCGGCGGAAGGCGCTGCTGGCCCTGCTTGACTACGAAGATTCCGGCGGCAGTCCCGAAGGGGATTGCTGCGATGTCTGCAACGGAACTGCCAAGGAAACCCTGCGGGAAGAGGCTGGCCTGACGGATTTTTTCCGCAGAAACCGGCGTATCTATACCATCAAGGAAGCCGCCGCCGTCCTGGTCCGTATCGGAACGGCGGGCTGGACCGAAGATGAGGCCCGGCGGGCGGTACTGGAACTTATCCGAAACAAGCGTATACGAAGAATACGAAATTTTTTATGGAAGGATAAACTAACCACGGCATAGAAGCCCGGCCCCATCCTGGCCCCGGCCAAAAAACTCCAGGGCCACCGGATCTTCGGGTTCCAAATCCAGAACTGTACGGAAAAAGGCCGCCGCCTCATCGCTGTCGCCGTTCTTCATGGCCAGCACCCCCAGATTGGAGATGATCTTTACATTATCGGGATCATCCCGCAGGGCGGATTCCAGGGCCTGCCGGGCGCCGAAGAAATCCCCCAATTCCATCAGGCATATCGCCAGCTCGTTTTGGGAATCGCCGCTGCCGCCGCCCAGTTCAATGGCCTTCCTAAAGGAAGCGGCCGCATCCTCCCAGCGGGAAAGCCTGCGGAGTCCCCAGCCCAGGAGGAACCAGCCATTCCAGGCCCTGGGATAGGCTTCCAGAAAGGACCGTATACTTTCAAGTCCCTTCTGTACCTCTCCCCGGCGTATACAAGCATAGGCTTCGCTGAAACGTTCATCCTCCAGGCCGCTGCCGTCAATTTCCTGTATCAGCTTTAGGGTTTGCGTCCGTTTTTCAGGGTCCCCATCGTCTTCGGTCTCGGTGAGGGAAAGGTATTGGGCAAAACATTCCCGGGCCCGGCGGAAGTTCCGGCGCTTCATAAAAAAATAGCCGCCGTTGAAAAATGCGTCGGGAAAGGGCGGATTCAGTTCCAGGATTTCCTGGTAGGCGGCTTCAGCCAGTCCGTAGCTCTCCCCGGCGGCTTCTTCCCGGCCGGCCTTTTCCAGCGCGTCCGCCCGTTCTTCCAGGATCAGAGCCCGGTTGAGGAGCACCACCGGAGACAGGGGGAAAAGCCCCGCCAGAGCGTCCACAACTTCCAGGGCCGGCTCAAAATCGCCGTTCCGGGCCTTGAGGACGGCCGCCTCGTTAAGTTCATTAAAAACATCCGGCCTTACCGCCAGTACAAAACGGCGGTAATAGTCCAGCCATTCGGCCTTTAATTCCGGCATTTCCGCAGTGTCCGTTCCCGGCGCCCCCGGACCGCCGGCGCCCCCGCCCCGTTTTGCCGCATCCGCCGTTACCCGGATCATCCCGGAGAGGATCATCTCCCGGGAAAGTTCATTCAAATTCAACGGCCCTTCTCCGGGTCCGGGGGAAAGCAGCTCCACCGGAACGGGAATGGCGGGATCTATGCTGAAGCCGGAAGCTCCTTCATCATCGTGAACATGATGAACGCCGCTTACCGCTTCAAGCCGGTCCCGGAAAGATTCGGGAACCGGCAGAAAAACAATCCGCCGCTGATCTTTCATTTGTTTGGTCCCGGATTATTCTGGCCGGAAAATACAAAATCCTCTGCCGGCTTGTCCGGGGCCGCAGGCTGCTGAGCAGCCGGCGCCGCTTCCCGGGGCTTCTCCGCCCCGGCCGCCGCGGTTTCCCCTTCGGGTCGCAGATCCAGCCTTACCGTGCTGAGGAAATCGTTGATCCGCATTTTATAGCCCATGGGAACTGCGGTCTCATCAAACTGTATGGCCAGGGCTATCAGTTCCTTCCGGCCCTCCACATTTTCGGTCCTGATAAAGGTCCCTCTAAGAAGAAAGCTTTCCCTGGGATCCTCAAAATCCACCCGCAGAGCCAATTCACGGTTCAGCAGAAATTTGGCTATCCCCATCATAATAAGCTTGGCTCCGGAGAAGGAGATATCCCTGAGTATACAGCGCCGGGGAACTCCCTGGATAAAGACGGCGGTTTCTTTGGAGAGTATCCCCATTTTGCGGATCACGTCCGGGGTCAGGAGAATCCGTTCATCCCGCCGTTTTGCGGAATTGACATTGGCATCAAGGAGCCGCCCCATGATCTCGATTAGATCGTCCGGCGGACGCTGGGTAAATTGCAGCGTAAAAATGGCCGCATCCTTGGAACCGCCGTAAGGGGCATATCCCGCCGACCGGACCGTTACAAAAAAGGCCACCGGAGCGCCGGTGTCGGCGTTCTTAAAGGAAAAGCGGAGGCTGGCGGAATTGTTGGCATCCCGCAGCTTGTTCAGGAGGCCGGACTGGACATTTACCACCACCTTGGCGTCCTGAAAAGAAGAAGAATAGATAACGCAGGGCCAGAAATCTCCG
Organism: Treponema sp.; assembly: GCA_031275035.1. Next base: position 8,233 of record JAISPH010000101.1, on the reverse strand, counting down.
ATACATTTCAGAAACACCTGCTGAGCGATAAGGCCCGTAGCCTGGATGATCTCTTTGGTAAAGGTTACGCTTATCGTCTTGTAGCGCTCATAGTAACTGGTGATCTTTTGACTGGTTATAAGAGCCATCTACCAATTAATATAAATCAATGAAGAAAAAAAAGAAAGCAACGCCTACCACAGCCCCAGTTTCCGCATCCGTTTGGCGGTATCCCGCATGTCATACTCGACCCGCTTAAACTGCCAGATTCCGGAGCCGGTATCGTAGAGGGCGTACCGGGCGGCGGCCCGGCGGAGGTTGTCCGAAGAATGGGCGTCCATGGCGTCCCGGGGAAAGCCGACGCTGCCGGGGTTGAGGAGCATCCTTAGTTCCCGGTCCACTTCTACCGTCAGGTCGGGGCTGCCGTAGGCTGCACTGCAGGAAGAAGCCGAAAGGGAGCCGGGTTTCCGGTACTCAAGAAAGACCGAAGGGAGATGGGTATGGCCGAAGAAACAGGCTGAAAAACCGGCGGCGGCAAAGCTTAATGCCGCATCCCCTTCGGAAAGAATATAGCTCCAGACGGGATCCTCCGGCCCTCCGTGGGAAAGAACGATTCCCTCCCAGAGAACCTTGGGGCTTAGTTCCGCAAGATAAGCTTTGTTTGTCGGCAGGAGGATCGACTGGGTCCACTCCAGGGCCCGCCGGGCATGGCGGGAAAAATCATCGATCCCGGCGGCCCCGGCGGCTCCGAGATCGTGGTTTCCCCCCAGGACTACGGTACAAAGTTTCGCCGCCAGTTCCACACATTCGTTGGGGTCCGGGCCATATCCTACTATATCCCCCAGACAGAGAATACCTTCCCGCTCATTCCGGGTTTCCTTCAAAACCGCCCGCAGGGCGGCTAAATTGGCGTGTATGTCCGAGATAACCAAAATCCGCATTGGAATAATTCTAATGTAGAATTATACTATAAAAAAGCGAGTAAAACCATGGGCAGGGGAAAATCAATACGGCTTGCGGACATCTTATTGGACCGCTTTTCCGATGTATGGAAGCTGCTTTCCGAGACGACCCTTTTTTTAAGCCGTATCGGGGAACTGCCCTCTTATGAAAATCAGCTTCGAACATGGCGCCTGGAACTGCAAAACTCCAGGAAAAAACAGGAAGTCTCCCAGCGGATTCGTTCCGAACTAACCGCCCTCCGCAGAACCCTGCGCCTTCAGGGCTACGATCTGAGCCTGGTAAGACAGAACCTTGTTTTTGACGGATTCCGCAACGACGCCAGCCTGGGCCAGGGCTTTACCCGGGTGGTTATGTTTATCTCCAATGACGATATTTACTGGCTTTCCGGGGAGGAGAACCACATAAGCCTGGCTTCCCGCCTGGAACGGCAGATGGAGGATCTAATAAACGCAAAGCGCGTCCATATTCATATCACCGCCCGGCACTTTCTCTGGTACCGGCGGCAGGGGAACGATCTTATCCTCTCCGGTTCGGATACGGAAACAAAGGAAGATTACGCTCACCTTAAAGCGGCGGGAGAGGCGAACACCCTGTGGTTTTTAAGCAAACTGAAAAACTTACGGTAAACCCCGGCGCAGTCAACTGTTTCCTCCGGCCGGGTTTGGGTAGCTGTAAAGCCTGTCCAGAATGGTCCTGATCTTAAGGGCGTATTCTTTGTCCGCCGCCCAGGTCCCTGCCAGGCCCGTTATGTCCGGGGCTGAACCATAACGGACCCACCGGTAGCGGGGGTCCACAAGTTCCCCCCTCAGTTCTTCATCGGTGGCGTAGGCTTTAAGGTGCTGAATGTGGGCCCGGACCCCGATACGGGGCGAGGGGAACCGTTCTCCATTTTGGCCAGGCCCTATGGAGCCGAGGCCGCAGAAATTGTTCATGTCCGGCGTAACCAGCCCGCCGTAACGAAGAAAGCCCGTCTCCAGGCACATCTGGGCAAAGGCTATATCATGGTTGACCCCCTCTACGGCGGCTTCTTCGGTATAGAGCCGGGCAAGCTCCGCCGTAAAACGGGGATCCGCATTGGGGTTTGAATCCAGCAGAAAGGCGGTAAGTTTTTCCGGATCATTAAAGCCTTTCCCCATGATCGCTCCGGACGCCGCTTTACCGGTTTCCGGCCTGAGGCCGGTCTCCGGTAAAGGACCGGTCTCAGGCAAGAGGCTAAGTTCCGGCGGCATTGAAGTTTCGATGACCCCGCTCCGGGGTGAAGCTGCGCAGGAAAAGAAAAAGCTCAAAGATATAAGTATCCAAAAAATAAGATGTTTTTGCATATCCTTTTATCGGCGCAAAATTCAGGGGAACTAAAGCGTCCTGTACCGCAGCGCCCTATTTGGGATATGCAAAGCATCTATCGTCAGAAGAATTCCCTCTTCCAGCGTCCCCGGGAACGGCTCTGCCGGGAGGGGCCCGAGGCGCTGTCGGATCAGGAACTGCTTGCTATACTCCTCAACACGGGGATCCGGGGCAAAAATGTAAGCGTCCTGGCACGGGAACTGATGGAGTATCTGGACCGGGAAAAGGGCATTCCTCCGGTAAAGGAATTGATCCGGCTTACCGGACTGGGCAGTTCCAAGGCAAGCGCGGTGGCGGCGATGCTGGAATTCGGCAGAAGAAGATGGGGTTTTTCGGGAACCAGGATCAAAAGCCCCTCGGACATCTACGCCATTATCCGCCACCATGCGGACCGGCGGCAGGAACGGTTTATCTGCCTGTCCCTAAACGGCGCCCACGAAGTACTGGCGGAACGGATCGTTACCATAGGCCTGGTAAACAGGACTATTGTCCATCCCCGGGAGGTATACGCCGATCCGCTGCTGGACAGGGCTTCGGCGGTCATCGTCGCTCACAATCACCCGTCGGGACAGCTGGAACCTTCCACAGAAGACGATGAGATCACCGCCAGACTGAAGGCGGCGGCGGACATCCTGGGGCTTTATTTTCTGGACCATCTGATCTTTTCCGAGGACGCCTACTACAGTTACAGCCAGGACAACAGGTTGTGTTTATTCATGGCGGCGTCTAATGTCCAGGATCACGCTTCTGCGCAGGAGGCGCCGCAGCGCCTGGAATTGGCGGCTTCAACAAAAACGGCAATGAGCCTGCAAAGGCCATAAATTGCACCCTGCAATCCCAACAAGGAAACTGCCGGCAGCGCCGTTTTATATGCGGCGAAAATGAGCCTCCGCGGAGCAGAGCGCGAACCAGAGGTTCGACGGGGTATTAAATCAGACTTCCGAATAAAAACGCATAACCGTCCGGGTTTCACTCCCCTTCTCCGGGTCGGTGATTTCATTTCTTCGTTTTCCTAAGCCGAGATAATAGGCTCCCACAACGATCATCAAATACAGCCAGACAGAAATAGCAGTACCGATAATCAGCGCGCCGAACAGGACCCGAATCACATAGCCTGAAGCGAGGATGGTAATATCCACCGGGGGAATGTTTTTTAAGCCGTAACTATGGCGGTATTGAGGACCATATAGACCGCCAAAAGCCCCGCTCCGGCCCAAACCGCGGGCTGGTTTTCCAGGCTGACCAACAGGGCCGCCGGAACAACCAGCGCCCCCGCTGATACCCCCAGGGTAATCCGGGCGTTCCTCACCGGCCTTGGTCCCGGAGCGCTTACGGCAAAGCGCCGGTTCCGTCCCGGGGCAGCCAGATCCAGATGTTCCGGGAAACTCTCAGCAGACCTCCGGGGGCAAGGTACGTATCCACGCTGTCCGTAACTTTCAGGATCAGGCTGGTCCCCGCTTCCCAGTCCTTTGGTTCCGCAAAGGGGGAAGTTCCTATCCAGGGGCCTCTCTGGGGTACGGTAACAAGCAGATCCTCCCGGACCGGTTCTTTGATACGCTGCCGGTTAAAGCCGGATTGAACAGCGCTCAATGCGATGGAACGCCAGTCCGCGAGCCAGGGGTCCCGGCGTACCGCCTCGGGAATATCCGGCCCCCTCAGCAGTTCCCTGAACCGGGGCCAGTCAAAGTACCGGCCCTGCCGCGTATTTTGGGGAGAGGATCCGGCTTCAGAATATTCCGTCCAGGCGGCGGCAAGTTCCCAATAGAACCGGGCCTCCGGGCCGGCCTCCCAGCTCAGGCAGATCCGGTCTTCCCGGACATCGTAGGGAAAGACGGCCCCGGCAGGACGGAAGATCCCCGGCAGGACACCCCGGTCCGGCCAAAAGGGATAGGCGATTACCGGGCTGGCCCATTCCTGGGGCACCTCGATCTCCGTTCCCCGGCCCGGCGCAAGTTCCCGGAGCCCGGGTTCCCCTTCGTCATTTATCCATTCCAACCGCCAGGCGGGGGAGCCGAGCAGCTCCACCCAGAGAGGCGGAGGGACAGGCAGATCGATGCGGTAAGAAGCGGGAAGGACCGGATTACAGGCGGCAAGTCCCGCGGCAAAAAAACCGGCCATAAGCAGGAAAACTGGAATGGCTGCCATCCATACAATCCGCCATTTTATCCCGGAACAGGTCCGCATGTGATCCGCTGTAAACAGGTTAAGGCGCCTTTGCATAGTTATAAGAAGGAAATAAAATACCAGATTGCTTTTATTTGCATTTTATTACATACTGAGTCTTGTATGGATGCTACTTATCAACAAGCACATTCAGACGCCTTAAACGCCCGGGAAAATTGGCTTGAAAAAACAGAACTGCCCCGGCTTAAAGAGGAATTTCGTACCTTTCATGCTGCCTTCGCTTCACTCTACAATATCTTTCTTAAAAAGGGGCTGATCCACGAAGACCCCTACAAGCAGGAGGCAAAAATAGGGGAAATTGAAGTCCCCGAGACGGGCAGTTTTTCCGATGCGGAACGGATGGATCAGATCAGTATCCGGCTCTCCAACTACGATAATCAGCTGGATTTTCTGGTCAATTTCTATCAGTTCAGCGTTGACTTCCTTACTTTGGATAAGATAAAGCGTATCCTGGGCCTGGTAAAGTATATAGACTGGATCCGCTTTACCACCGATTCGGAGAGTTACAACACGAAGGCTGTGGTAGAGCTGGTTGCCCAGTCAAAAAACGGCCTGGACCCCCTGTCCTTGAGCGTTGTCAGCGAGTCTACCGCTAATTTATACAAGTGTACCGGCTCTATCCTGACCATTTTGAAGGAACTGTCCGACTTCCACCGCGAAACCTATAAAGCGGGACTTAGAACCGCAGTTACCGCGGGAATGTCCGCCGCGGAGGCCTCCTTCGCCCAAATCAAAAAGAAATTCTCCGCCGTCATGCCGGGGAAGCCCTTCTACCCGGATCTGGTAGAGGAACTCATCAAAGAAGATTATTCCAAAGACGGCCCCGCCCTGCGGGAAAAGATACTAAAGCAGCTTGCGGTCCCCGAGGCAAAACAAAAGATCGCCAAACCCGCGGTTTCCTTCAAGTCTATCCTGATCGAAGGAATCCAGGCCGTCGCTTCCGTTTCCTCCACCCTTGAAGAAATCGCCCCCAGGCTCGATGATAATGAGCTGCTCCTGGAAAACCGCCAGCGGAGCTTTTGGGAAAGGGTCAAACGGATTATGCAGCAGATGATGAACAAAGAGCCGGAAGCCGTCATCTATGATATTGAATACATGGATTCCAGTAAGGGTACGCTGGTCAGGGAAAAGGTCAACTTCAGCAGCTTCCGGGCGGACATGGCCAAAAAAACAAAGAACCTTGCCGTCCTCGGCGCCAGGGCCGCGGCGGCGGCTAAAAGCGAAACCCTGGACGAAACCCAGCTTCTGCAGCTGCTTGAGCGGAGCATCCGGGATGTACAGTCCCTCCACAGGACCCTGGCGGCCCTGGATGAATTCTTCAAGGCCGAAGTTGACAAAGCCGACCGGGACAAGGTAAAGGGCATCAAGCCCGAGCTTGCCACTATAAAGAACGCCATCATCAAGGCCAACCGAAAAAGGCACGACTACAGCGCCCAAAAAGAAGAGGAAGAGCAGCTTAAACGCCTGGGGGTCCGTGTTTAACGGCCTCCCCTCCGCCCTGCGCTTATTCTAAAGGAGTTACCATGAAAAAACCCGCCGTTTCCGGCCTTTCCCATAAATCGAACGCCGGAGGCGCCGCTATTGTCCTTGCGGCGCTGCTCCTGTCCGCCGGTCTCATCCCCGGCTGTACAACGCCGGCGGAAGCGCCTGCGCCATCCGCCGTCCCGGAAACGGAAGCGCCGGAACCTGCGGCGCCCCGGGAAGAACCGGGAACCGCCGAAGCCCGGCCAAATCCTGTAAACCGGGAAGAGTTGACCATAACCCTCTCCGGCGAAGATACGGAGTTTGATTTCCGCAAATCCTACCTGGCCAGCGAAGCTCAAATCTATACCGCCCTTTACGAGGGGCTTTTTTCCTATCATCCCTTTACCATGGAACCGGTCCCCGCCATAACCGATAGCTGGAAACTTTCGGAGGACAAGAAGGAGTGGACCTTTACCCTCCGGGAACAGGCCCGGTACTGGAACGGCGATCCCGTCAGGGCCGAAGATTTCCGGGCGGCCTGGCTTTCCCTGCTGGACCCCGCCAGGGATTCTCCCTATTCCTCCCTCTTTGACATTATAGAGGGCGCCCGGGATTACCGGACGGGAATACTGCGGGATTCCGGCCAGGTCGGCGTAACGGCCCCCGACGATAAAACCCTGGTGGTGCGCCTTGCCGCCCCGGCTTCCTTCTTCCCCAGCATGCTCTGCCATCATTCCTTCAGCCCCATTCATCCCTCAATGCTGGAGGTAACGGACTGGTCGAAGCTGCCCCCCGTGTCTAACGGCCCCTTTTATATCGTTTCCAGTGAAGAGAATCAGCTGGTCCTGGCAAAGAACGAACACTACTGGGACGCCTCCCGGGTAGTTTTGAAAAAGATAAACATCCGGTTTACCAAAGACGGGGACGAAGCGGCGGCGCTGTGGAATTCCGGGGAGGCCCGGTGGATCTCCGGGGAAGTTAACCTGGACGCCCTGACAGACCGGAGCGGCATCATGGTAAACGCCATGTTCGCCACCCATTATTATTTTATACGTTCGGGCCGGGAACCCTGGAACGACTACCGCATCAGACAGGCCCTGTCCCTCTCCCTGCCCTGGGGAGAAATCCGGGAAGGCCACTATCTTCCTGCCAAGACCCTCATCTACCCCATACCGGGGTATCCCAAAATTTCAGGCGTTGAAGAAAGAGACCTCGCCGAGGCCAAAATACTTCTGGAAGAAGCCGGATACGCAGGCGGCGCAGGACTCCCCGAACTGGTAATACGCCTTACCCCTTCGGAAGAGGCCGAGCGCATAGGCGGCCTCATGGCTTCAACCTGGAAGGAAGAGCTGGGTATCAGGGTCAGGGTAGAGGTCATTCCCTTTGAACGTTACTTCCAGTCCCTCAAACTCGGCGACTACGATGTAGGCTCATCAACATGGATAGGCGATTTCGCAGACCCCTACACCTTTCTTCAAATGTGGTGCAGGGATTCCAACCTCAACGACGCCAAATACAGCGATGATGAATATGAGGGGCTTATCGAAAAATCCATGGGCGCCGAAGGAGCGGAGCGCTGGAAGCTCCTCTCCGAGGCCGAAGAACTGCTCCTTGACCGGGGCACGGTACTCCCCATCGCCTACAGCCCCGCGCTGAACATTATTGACACAGACGAGATTGACGGCTGGTTTCCCAACGCGCTTAACATACACCCTTTTAAGTATCTTTCGTTTAGGGCCTTTAAAGCCCTGCCCGGAGTAGTCATGGCCCCGCAAAAAAGCGGCGGCCCCGCCGGATACCGGCCAGCAGTATTAGGCGCTATTTATGGAACAAAGTCCTGAAGATATCCGGGGAATGCCGGTCAACGAAGCAAGGGAATACATCCTCAGGTTTATTACCAGCCAAAAGTTGAATGAAAAAAAACTTCTCCTGCTGAACGATGAACGGGAAAAATGGAAAAACCGCGTCAGCCTCGCCCGGAACAGCGCCCAGGACGATTTAGCCGCCCGGGCTGAAGCCGCCTGTCAGAATATTGAGAATCAGCTCCAGTCCTTAGAAGCGGAAACTACCGCGCTCAAAACCCAAATACGGTCTATGATACGGCAAATTCCGGGCCTTGCCGCCCGGGAACGAAGCATTGACCCTGATATGCTGGAACAGGAGCTGCTGCTCTTAGCCGGTCTCACGCCGGGAGGCCCTGCCTGATGATGAAGCAGGACAGGATGTACACTGCCGGATACTGAAAAGAGTAACGCCGGCGTTTCCCCGGGGACAGGCGTCTCCCCCGATGCAGGCGCCT
>JAISPH010000060.1 GCA_031275035.1 Treponema sp. | reverse complement strand
GCGCCACGGCTCCGGTGTCGTCCAGCTCCTCCAGCTCCGCGACCGCCTCGGCTTCGGCGGGCTCTACGGCGCCGGTTTCGTCACGCTCTTCACGCTCTTCTACCGCCTCGGCTTCGGCGGCCGGTCCGGCGCCCTCGATCCGGGCCGGGGGAAGGGCGGCAATATTGGTATTGGTCAGGAGGCGGCTTAGGATCTTCTGGAGTTTAGCCTCGTCAATGCCGGCGGCGGTGATCCTCTCCCTTCCGCCGATGACGCTGAGCAGTTCATCCCAGGATTTATCGATAAAGAGATCGATATCGGATTCCTTCCCGGACTTTTCTTTAATGCCCCGCTTTAGCTCGGTACGGACCGCTTCCCGGCGCTGTTCAAGTTCCCAACGCCAGCGGCTCCAGTCTATATCGCTCTTGCGATCGTAGTACTCTTCGATAAGGGTAAGCTGCAGTTGTTTCAGCCTGTTTTGAATCACCGTCATGGAATCCTGCCGGAGATTGAAGAGAAGGAAGATAGTCAGGTACAGGGTCAGATAAATCGAAACCAGCAGGATGATCTTCATCGCCAGGGGAAACTGGAAGACCGACTCGTCCACCAGCCGGCCTATGTAGATTCCCTGGCTGGTTTTTGACGAGATCAGGGCCGCCGAAGCGCCGGAGGCCGAATCCAGGGTAGTCAGGGTAAGTATGCCCTCCCCCCAGACGGAAGAGATGACGGGTATCAGGACGGTCTTTTCCATCGCGGGAATCCCCGATACAATGCCCGGCGGATTATCAAGGATGGAAACATTCTCTCCGACGGTTATTCTTCCTTCATTAATAAGCCGTTCCATCACGGCCCGGACGGAAAGAGAAAAGAGGGCCGTACCCCGGTAAACCTCGTAGGAATCGGTAAATGGGAAGGAGAGGAGTATCCGTTCTTCAGCCGCATCCAGCGTAATCTTGGGGCTTTCCATGGCCCTTACCGCGATGGTCTCGTAGGAAATACGCTGTTCCGCTTCGCCGTAATTCCGATAGGCAATGGCGGCGCTGCTTTCACGCAGAATGTCCGCCCCGTAGGTCGAGTAGTGAATCCGGGACCCCCCGGCATCGATAAAGCGTACCGTTTGGAGCCCGCTGAGCTCTTCCTGGAGCTGGCCGTAGAGCTGGGAACGGTCCCAAATATCCCCGGCGCTCTGGCTGGTCAGAAAACTGCGCTGCACCGCCTCGTCTTCCAGGGTTGCGGTAAAACGGGCCTGGAGTTCGGTAAGAAAACTCTGTATGGTTTCGGCGTCCTGGCGTATTTCCTGATTCAAAGACCGGGTGATTGAAGGATTATAAAACCTGGTTTCTACCAAATCAAAAAGGCCCGTAAAGGCAAGGTAGGCAAAACCGGCAAAGAGAACAATAGAAATAAGTAAACTTAACGCTACCTTATGGAAAATGGCCACCTTCAATTCCTATCAAGACGTCATATTAGTATCGGCACTACTATTATAGGATAAAGCTCTTTTTTTTATCTATAAATTTGAATAAAAATCCTGTAAACTTTGGGGATGATCCCCCTTTTTGAGACCGGAGAGCGGCCTGAGCGGGTTTTGCTTGTTGGAATTCGCAATACCCTCATGCCCAAGGACGAGGCCGATTCCCTGACCAGGGAGCTGGCGGGACTTGCGGAAAGCCTGGGGATGGAAATCGCCGCCCGGGAAACGGTATTGATAAGGAAAAAGCATCCTCAATTCGGCATGGGAACCGGCAAGGTCCGGGAACTGGCCGCCAGGGCCGCCTCCCTGGAAGCGGATTGCCTGGTTTTTGACGGGGAGCTGAGTCCTTCCCAGCAGCGGAACTGGGAAAAGCTGACCGGAATTTCCGCCGTTGACCGGCAGGAGCTGATCATCCAGATCTTTGCGGGAAGGGCGAAAACCAGGGAGGCGGAACTTCAGGCTGCCCTGGCGGAACTGAACTATTCCCTGCCCCGGCTGCAGCATAAGTACACCGCCCTTTCCCGGCAGCGGGGCGGCCGTTACGGTTCCAAGGGCTCCGGGGAAGCCAAACTTGAAACGGATCGCCGCCTTGTGGAACAGCGTATCCACCGCCTGAAGGAAGAACTGGCCGGGGTCCGCCGGAACCGGGCGGTCCGGCGGAAAAAGCGGGAAAAGACCCTGCCCTCCTGCGCCCTGGTGGGTTATACCAATGCGGGAAAGTCTTCCCTGTTAAACGCGCTTACCGGAGCGGGGGTCCCGGCGGAGGATAGGCTCTTTGCCACCCTGGACGCCGTAACCCGGCGGCTTGAACCGGCGGGGGGCCGGCCCTTTCTTGTTACCGACACGGTGGGCTTTATCCGGCGGCTCCCCCATACCCTGGTGGACGCCTTCCGGTCCACCCTGGAAGAGGTAACCCTGGCGGATCTTCTGGTTCATGTGCTGGATGTATCGGACCCCGATGCGGACCGTTACCAGGAGGCGGTTATGGGGGTGCTCCGGGAACTGGGGGCGGACCGCATCCCCATGATCACCGTCCTTAACAAGAAGGACCGCCTTTCCCCGGAGGATCTGGCGGCCCTGGAAAGGCGCTTCCCCGGAGGAATCCCCGTTTCGGCGGCGGAAGGTTCCGGCCTGGACAGGCTGGTCCGGCGCATGGAGCGGATGCTGCCCGGCGGGTCCGTCCGTTTCAGTTTTCCCCCGGACCGCTACGATCTGGCCGCCCTGCTGCACCGGGACGGAACGGTCCTCTCCGAGCGGTATGCGGAGGAGGCTATCACGATAGAGGCGAGGGTGGACGCTAAAACGCTGGGGCAGCTTAAGGCATTCCGGGACGGGTGAGGGCCGCCGCTTATACGGGTAACCCTCACCGTCCAATTGACAGAACGGCGCCGTCCAGATTGAAGGTTATTTGTCTTGCGTTGACGGAGAAAGGATAGGGGCTCCCCCTTACTCCCTTTGTAGAGGGGTTGTTGTTGTATATTGCCTGTATAACATGCCTTCCCCTGGGGACAATTATTCTTCCCTGCGAACCGGGAACCAGGATAAGCCGCTCCTCTTCATCAAGCAGGACATATATCCTTGAGGAAACTATGCTTTTATCCCAGCTGTCTCCTTCCCATTTGACAAGAACAAGGGCCTCTCCGCTTTCCGGTTCTCTTGTATCGCCGAAGCGGGGCTCAACAAATTCTTCAGGACCGGACGCGCAGGCGCTTAAACAGCCAATGAACAATAAGAGCAGGAACAAGGGCGGCAGCGCTTTTTTACAGCAGGCGCTCTTCAATTTTATTTGCCCTCCCGCAAGTAACGGAACGCCCGTTCCATGGTCCACCCGACAGGATAATCCGCCTCATAGGAGTTGCCGTCAAAGTCAATGTAATTCGGCTGCGAATTGCTGCTATACACCCAGCCGTCCTGGAGATAGTAATTGGATATGATTACCGACCTGCCTTCATAAAAGACAATAAATCCCAGGTACGAACCAATACTGTCTTTCAGGATATTTTCTATTTCGGCAGGGCCCAATTCTTCCCGGATTTTGTCGTCGGCCCTGATGAAGTAACCGGCCACTACCTTGTTTTCACCCATTTCCGGATCAGGGCCGCTTACTATTCCCGACAGACCCTGCACTCTTTTTTTCATGCCGGATTGCCTGAATTTTGCGGCGGCTTCGTTTAAAAAAGCGTGCGCCGAATCAATATCGCCGAAGGCATGTTTTCCATTGGGAGATGAAAAATAATATCCAAAATCATGTCCGCCGGCGGCCTTGTCAATGTCCGCCTGATTTTGGGTTGATGCGCAGGCAGCCAGAAATAAGATGAACAGCATGGCGGCGGCTTTTAAAATCCGGTTCATAAGACCCTCCTCTTTATGGAATACCACAGCGCGCCATAGTAATCCCGGGTCTTTTCTGTTGTCAACCGGGACCGTTCCAAAACCCGGCCGGTTTCGGCCCCCCTCCCTTTAGACGCCTCTGTTCCCTGCCCAAACCGCTCCGGGGACAACGCGGTCCGCCGGGGGCCAGGGCCGGAACGATAGCGGCCCGGGCGGGTTATCTGAAAGCGGACACTTGACCGAAGCCCCCAAGGGGCAAGCGTGGACGCTTTCAGATGTTCTGCCGGGGCCGTTTTGCTTCCACTTGCCGGATGACGGGAGCCGGGGCCCGGCCGCAGGGGAGACAATGCGGGACGTATTAAGGACAGAACGGGCCAGGCTGCTGATCCCTCCGGTCCAGTCTTATCCTTCCAAAATGAGCAGAGTCTTGGGGTCCAGCTTGAGAGCCATGGCGTCGGGGTTATAGGTATTCCGGTCTTTGGACACGGAAAGTTCGATATGGTCCGGCTTGGGTTCCAGTACGATGACCACATCGACAAGATTCATATAGTCTTTGATTGCCAGGGGCAGGTTCCGCTTGTCGTAGAGCGGATTCGGGCCTTTGACGGTACAGCTGTACCAGACCGAAAGCTCCAGCTCCCGGGCGAATTCCTTTACTTTGGCAAGCTGGTCCCGGGTGGTCCGGGTAAAGTCAAAGCCATCGATGATCAGGGCCTCCGCCTTAAAGCCGCCGTCTACGATCATGGCCCGGATGCTGGGGAGTATCACATCGTGGGTAACCCCGTCCTGGTTAAAGTTCATCAGCACCCGGTTTTTAATCAGCTCGTTCTTTACGTCCCGGGCATTTTCCAGGTTTTTCTTTTTGGTAAATTCGTTGAAGATATCCTCATACCAGGCCAGTACATAATCGGTATGCTGGGTAAAGGATACATGGATGACCTTCCGGGATTGAAGCAACTTGTCCAGGGCAATTTGAACCAGCACCGAGGTTTTGCCGATACCGCTGGCGGAGGCGATAATGCCTATCTCCGGGGCCCTGAGGCCGCCGTGGATTGATTTTTCAAAAACCCTGACGGGGCTGCGCTGTATAAGTTCCTGCTTAACCATTATTCTCTCCTATAGGATAACCGGATAAGAAGCGCTTCCGCAGAGACCCGGAGGGTTTATGCAACGATTTCCGCGGTTCATGCTTTTTCTTCCCTACTTCTGCTCTTTCTTCCGTTTCTCGTCGTACTCTTTGACGAGGGCTTCGGAGATGCCCAGGGGGACCTTCCCGTATTTTTCAAATTCCATGGTAAACTCAGCTTTACCCTGGGTCAAGGACCGGAGCACCGTAGAGTAGCCGAACATCTCGCTCAGGGGAACCTCCGCCTCTATCCGGGAAAAGACGCCGTCTTCGGTGGAGGAGGCTATTATGCCGCGGCGCTGATTGACCGAGGCAAAGATGTTGCCCTGGAATTCGGTGGGGCCCTCCACGGAGACCTTCATGATTGGTTCCAGGATACAGGGCTTCGCCTTGCCGTAGGCTTCCCGGAAGGCGCCGATGGCAGCCATCTGGAAGGCGATATCCGAAGAGTCCACCGGATGGGACTGGCCGTCGTTGATAACGCAGCGGATGTTGACAATGGGGAACCCGATGAGGCTTCCCTTTTTTATCGCTTCCCTGAAGCCCTTGTCGCAGCTTGGAATGAACTCGGTGGGGATGGCGCCGCCCTTGATGTTGTCCACAAACTCATAGTCCCCGTCGAAGGGTTCCATATAGCCCGCAACCCGGCCGTACTGGCCGGAGCCGCCGGTCTGCTTCTTGTGGGTATAGTTGAACTCCGCCCGCCGGGTAATGGCTTCCCGGTAGGCTACCTGGGGCATACCGGTGTCAACTTCGCACTTATACTCCCGGCGCATCCGCTCGATGTATACTTCCAGGTGCAGTTCCCCCATACCCTTGATGATGGTCTGGTTGGATTCGCCATCCACAAAGGTCTGGAAGGTGGGATCTTCCTTGGTAAAGCGGTTCAGGGCCTTGGCCATCTGGTCCGCGGACTTCTTGTCCCGGGGGGTGATGGCCAGGGAGATTACCGGCTCGGGGATGAACATTGAAGACATGGCGTAGTTAAGTCCGCCGCCGCAGAAGGTATCCCCCGAAGCGCAGTCGATGCCGAAGAGGGCCACAATGTCCCCGGGGGTCCCCTCGTTAATATCTTCCATGTTGTCGGAGTGCATCCGTACCAGCCGGCCCACCTTAAAGCGTTTCCGGGCCCGGGTATTGAGGAGCTCGTCCCCCTTCTTCAGGCAGCCCTGGTAGATCCGTACATAGGTTAACTGACCGTACTGGCCGTCTTCAAGCTTGAAACCCAGAGCCACGGTGGGGCTCTTTTCGTCGGCCAGGAGCTCCCGCTTTTCTTCGTTCTTGTCCAGATCCAGGGCATAGTTCTTCACTTCCGTAGGATTGGGAAGGTAATTGTTCACCGCATCCAGCAGGGGCTGAATACCCTTGTTCTTATAGGCGGAACCAACCATAACCGGGACAAACTGTTCCGCCAGGGTCCCGCTGCGTATGGCCTGGTGGATCAGCTCTTCGGAAACCGCCTCCCCCGCCAGGTATTTCTCCGCCAGTTCGTCGGAAAAGAGGGAAACCTCGTCGATAAGCTCTTCCCGGTGCTTTTCGGCGTCTTCCCTGAGGTGGGCGGGAATCTCCGCATACCGCAGTTCCGTACCCTGATCGCCGTCAAAGTACACCGCCTTCATGGAGATAAGGTCTACGATACCCTCAAGCTTGTCCTCCAGACCGATGGGGATCTGGATAAGCACCGCATTGAGGGCAAGCTTTTCCCTGAGCTGATTCTTTACCTTGAAGGGATTCGCCCCGGTGCGGTCGCATTTGTTGACAAAGGCGATACGGGGGACATGATAGCGTTTAAGCTGCCGGTCCACGGTGATGGACTGGGACTGGACCCCGCCCACAGCACAGAGCACCAGAATAGCGCCGTCCAGGACCCGGAGGGAACGTTCCACCTCGATGGTAAAGTCCACATGCCCCGGAGTATCGATAAGGTTGACGGTATAGTCCTTCCATTCAACCTGGGTTGCGGCGGACTGGATCGTAATGCCCCGCTCCCGTTCCAGCTCCATGTGGTCCATGGTGGCCCCCACCCCATCCTTTCCCCGGACTTCGTGGATGGCGTGAATTTTATTACTATAAAAGAGAATGCGTTCCGAAAGGGTCGTTTTCCCCGAATCAATATGAGCGCTGATCCCGATATTCCGCATCTTTCGGACATCTGTCCGCGTGATGTCGCTAGCCATGTACTCTCCGCTCCTTGACCATTAATTAATGGATCATCATAATAGGACACTAAAAGACAATAAAAGTTCCCGATTGCGATTATATAGCAAGGACTGCACTAATTTCAAGGGGGCGCATGGCCTCAAGTAAAATCTGACCGAAGGGGAGGCGGAATCTCATGTAAAAATCTGACCATGGAAACCTACACTGTATCCGGTGGGAAAGCCGCCGGAGGGAATTATGGGGTTATCCATGAAAGAACGAAAACCGCTTGCCCGGGAGTTCGCCGTCCGTTACCGGGCCGCCCAACTCAAGGTTGAGAAATCAAAGATTCTCG
>JAISPH010000055.1 GCA_031275035.1 Treponema sp. | reverse complement strand
TTGGCGGAGAACCAACCGGGTTATTGAACAAGTCCAATATATTTGGAGGAGGAATATCCATGAAAATCAAGAAAATTGTTTTGTTCTTTGCCGCTCTGCTTGCCGCGGCGGGACTATTCGCCGGCGGAGAGAAAGAATCCGGACAAAAAGTTCTCAACTTTTGGTACTGGGATCAAAACGGAACCGCGCCTTATGAGCAGTTGTTTTCCGAATTTGAGGCCCAGAATCCGGGGATAAAAGTAAATCTGGTGATAAGCCCCTGGGCGGATTATTGGACCAAACTGCAAACCGCCCTGCCCACCGGAACGGGGCCGGATATTTTCTGGCTGAACCATCCGAATGCGGTATCCTATCTGCCCACCAAGCTGGTGATGGATCTTGAGGCTATAGCCGGGGATATCCATTTTGAAAATTTTGACAAGAATTTCTACATCCCCTTTGTTTATGAAGGCAGGCGCTACGGTGTGCCTGTCTTCTGGGATGCCACTATGCTCTATTACAACAAGGCCCTCTTTGACAAGGCCGGTATTCCCTATCCTGGCGCCGACTGGACCTGGGCCGATATGATCAATGCCGCGGGAAAACTGACTATCAAAGAGGGAAACAGAACCCTGCAGTACGGAATTGCCATAGACTACAGCGCCCAGAGCGGGTTCTCCAACTTTGTCCTTCAAAACGGCGGCAGGCTCTTCAGCGACGATCGTATGCGCTCGGTTATCAATTCTCCGGAGGGGCGGGAAGCCATGCAGATGCAGCTGGATATGATCCATAAATATGGTTACGCGCCCACTATCCAGGTGATGCAGGAAACCACTAAATCTACCCTGTTTCAATCCGGAACTGTGGCGATGGTGACTAACCAAACAGGGATCCTCAAACAGTGGGCGGAAATTCTGGGGAAAAATCTTGGCATTGCCCCTCTGCCCCGGCAGAAACAGCGGGCCAGCATTTACCATAACCTTGCCTATGCGGCTTCTTCCAAAACCAAATATCCGGAAGAGACAAAAAAACTGCTCGTTTTTCTCGCCTCTAAACGTCATTCGGATGTACTGTCGAAGGTTTGGGCGACCTGTTACAATGGGGGAACCGATCAGTTTTACTCGGTATACAACTGGCTGGACACTAAATATATCAGCGAAGCCATAAGTTACGGATACCCCCTTCCCATCGCGGGAAAGAACGCCGGCGCGGTTTATACTTTGGCGGAGACGGAAATGGCCAAAATCATGCAAACCCCGCAGGTGGGAAATTCCCTGGCGGCCTATGAAAAAACTCTGAACGCCGCTATTTCACGGTAAAAACAAGGAGGAAGGAGACTTCTGAAAACTGAAGTTTTCGGAGGCCCCTAAAGAGAGCCTCTCCGGGTAATTTGAAAAAACCGTCCGGAGAGTGTATAGTTTTATACGAAGGAGTTTATCATGGAACCAGTTAAAGTCTTGCTGCTTGGGGCGGGAAACCGGGGTATGTACGCATACGCCGAATACGCGAAAATGAATCCTACCATGCTTAAGATCGCGGCGGTGGCGGAACCGGACGAGGCGAAACGGAGAAAAATCCGGGAGGAGCACCGGATTCCCGGCGATCTGGTCTTTAAATCCTGGGAGGAACCTTTTGCCCGTCTTCCCCCCGTGGACGGGGTTATCATCAGCACCCAGGACAAGATGCATGCCGGCCCTCTGGCAAAGGCCATGGAGCGTAACATTCATATCCTCTGTGAAAAGCCTATCGTTCCCTCCCTGGAAGAGTGCCGGCAGATCGAAAAAAACTCTTCCGGTTTCACCAGGGTTTTTATGATCGCCCATGTCTTAAAATACACCGTGTTTTTCTCAAAGATAAAAAAACTGTTGGACGAGGGGCGGATAGGAAAACTTATCGGCATAGACCTCATCGAAAACGTGGGGCATATCCACTACTCCCACAGTTTCACCCGGGGCAACTGGCGCAACAGGGCGGAATCTTCCCCCATGATCCTGGCGAAAAGCTGCCACGACATGGATATGCTTTACTGGCTTGCCGGGGCGCCCTGCGAATCTTTAAATTCCTACGGAAGCCTCAACTATTTCAAAAAGGAGAACGCCCCCAAAGGCGCGCCCAAACGCTGCCTCGAAGGCTGCCCCCACATGATCGGGTGCCCCTACTTTGCGCCGAAGATCTACCTTACCGATAACGTAAAATGGCCTGTCAGCGTAATTACCACGGATCTTTCCATGGAAGGGCGGATAAAGGCCCTGGAGACAGGCCCCTACGGCCGCTGCGTTTTCCATTGCGACAACGATGTGGTGGATCATCAAACCGTGGCCATGCGCTTTGCCAACGGGGTTACGGCGAATTTCACCATGTCCGGTTTTACCATGGAAACCCACCGTTCAATTACCCTGTTCGGAACCGGCGGGGAAATAAGCGGGGACATGGAAAACAATTTCATCCGGGTAAAGGAATTCTCCTCCCGGAACGTGGATCATATTGAACCGGCCAAACCCTTAGGCGGCCACTCCGGCGGGGACGCGAATTTTGTTACCGACTTTGTCCGCATGATCCGGGACGGCGGCGGTGAAGGCAGGAACATGGTGAAAGATTCTTTCGAGAGCCATTACATGGCCTTTGCCGCGGAAACTTCCCGCCTGGAGGGGGCAAAAAACATCAGGCTGGGGGAGTTTAAGAAGGGGTAAATGCGGAGGCGGGTAATAGAGAGCCTTTCTGTTTTACCGGGCCCTAAAAAACCGGAAAGGATTCAAAGCCCGCGCCGGCCAGTTCCCGGATAGTTTTATTGATATCCCCGCCGGGGGGAAGGGTTACCGCGTAGTATTCCCTGCCCTTTACGGCGCGCCGGCCGATCCGGGGGCTGAAGCCCGCCCGCCGCAGCCGTTCCGCCAGTTCAAGGGCGTTGGCTTCGCTGCTGAAAAGGCCGGCCTGCAGCACCGGGCCGGCGGCGGGCTCTCCGGCGCTTGCCTCCGGGCTTGCCGGCGGCGCCTTTGCCGGCTCCCCGGCGGCTGTTTCCGGGGAAGAGAGCGCCCCGCCGCGGCCGGGAAAGAGGAGCCAGAGGGGCATGGGGGCGGCGCTTACCGCCGCTTTCCCGCTTTCCGCGGCGGCGATACGGCCTTCGGGGCTCCGGGGATACTCGCCAAGCAGCCGATCCTTCCAATCCTCGGCCCCGGACAGTTTCCAGAGGGTGTAGTAGATCGCCGGCTTGTAAGCCTCAAACCCTTCCTCCTCAAGAAGGGTGCTGAGAGAGCCGCCGGCATCCAGCCCGGCAGGGGAGGTTCCGGAATTTTCCGCGAAGAAAAACGCCTCGATCTGGGCCTCCAGAAGACGGGAGCGGATCAGAAATTGGCGATTTTGGCTGTTTAAAAATACCGTCCGCGCCAGGGCCAGGGCCTTTTCCCACTCCCCCATGGCGGCGTAACAGACGGCGCTCCGGAGCAGGGGCTCATCCTGCCCCGCCTGATCCGCCGC
>JAISPH010000036.1 GCA_031275035.1 Treponema sp. | reverse complement strand
GAAAGCAAAAATGGATGAAAGGTAAAACTTCGCATAACGAGGCTGTCGGAAAAGTCATTTTCCTATCATAATAACACTATATGTAGTGTACTAAATTCAATATAACGCCATATACAGTGTCCTCATGTTCCTTATGTCACTTTAGGGATTAAATCGACAGTCTCAACAGGTCTGTCTGCGTTTCGCGCCTTTGGTGTTCCATGGTTCCGGTTTCCCAGGTCATTCGCTTCGCTCATTCCCGCGCAAGCCTCCACCCACAGTTTTTCGGCCCTGGAAATGCTGTGCATTTTCTTATTCGGGCCGCCAAAACCCCTTGATGCAGCGAAAGCAGCTTCAATACAGCCGGAACGTTGCACACAATATTGATCGTATTCCAAAAATGCTTTTCAAAAAATCATAATTTTGACACAATTATAGGGTATATTCAGGTAACAAAGGGAAGGCCGGGCCAAAATACAAAGTATTTTGGCCTTCAAGGTTTGACGGGGGTCGTGGGCTATGGATAACTTAAAATCGATTTCGTTCCGCATTGGCGGTATGACCTGTGTAAACTGCCGGGACCGGATTGAAAAGAAACTGAAAAGCACCGTGGGCGTTGAGGATGCGGTGGTGAATTTCAGTACCGGCACGGCTGCGGTAACATACAATACGTCGGCCCTTACCTTTAATGAAATTAAAGCCGCCATTGAACAGATGGATTACAAGATCCTTGATGATACGGCCGGAGCAGGGAGGGGCGGAAATTCGGTTTCGGAGATTATCGGGACCCTGGTAATCATCCTTGCTGTCTATGTGCTGCTGCGGGGTCTGGGGATCAACACCTTAACATCCGCCTTTCCCCTGGCGGAAGCGGGCATGGGATATGGGATGCTGTTTGTCATCGGTCTTATTACTTCGTTTCACTGTGCGGCCATGTGCGGAGGAATTAACCTTTCCCAATGTATCCCCGCCGCGTCAAGCGCCGCCGGGTCCCTGGCCCAAACAAAAAAACGCGGGGCCCTGCTGTTGCCCGCCATCCTTTACAATGCCGGCCGGGTGATTTCCTATACCACCGTGGGAATTATCGCCGGGGCTTTGGGCTCGGCCATTACCGTGTCCGGCCGTTTCCAGGGCGCGGTACAGCTTGCCGCCGGGGCCTTTATGGTGATCATGGGGATCAACATGCTTGGTTTCTTCCCGGCCCTGCGGCGTTTCAATCTACACATGCCGAAATTCTTTGCCCGGAAAATCGACGAACAAAAAAGCGCAAATAAGAACCCCCTGTTTATCGGCCTCCTCAACGGGCTTATGCCCTGCGGCCCCCTACAGGCCATGCAGCTTTACGCCCTTTCCACGGGAAGCCCCGCCGCCGGGGGAATCTCCATGTTCCTCTTTAGCATGGGGACGGTTCCCCTGATGTTCGGCATCGGAGCGTTGAGTTCGATGTTGAGCAAAAAATTCACCACCACGATAACGAAGGCGGGGGCGATCCTGGTTACGGTCATGGGCTTGACCATGTTCAGTTACGGCTTTAGCCTTTCGGGGTTCAGTCTTGATTTTGCGGGTAAGGCGATAGCCGCGATAAACCCCTTTGCCGCAAAGACAAGCCGGAGGGGGAACGAGGGTTTAGCCCAGGCCGCGGAAGTTTCCTTTCAAATCGAAAAGGGCGTTCAGATCGTCAATTCAACTCTGAGCGGGGGCCGGTATCCGGCGATTACGGTACAGCAGGGGATCCCGGTAAGGTGGACGATCAGCGCCCCCGAGGGGAGTATTAACGGATGTAATAACCGTATGATTATCCGGGAATACGGAATTGAACACCGCTTTACGCCCGGCGAAAACCTGATCGAGTTTACCCCCCTGCGGGCGGGCAAATTCCCCTACTCCTGCTGGATGGGGATGATCCGCAGTTCCATAACCGTGGTGGAGGAAGGACAAACCCTGGCGGCCCCCGTCGAGTCCGGCACGGCCCCCGCGCCGGCGGGGGTAACGATCCCCCCGGACAATATGGCGCTGGCGGAAATACACGAAAGCGGCTATCAGACAGTAACAATGAAGCTCCGGGACGATGGCATGGACCCGGCGATTCTGGTAATGCAGCGGGGGCTCCCGGCGGTATGGACCATCGACAACGATTCCCTTGATCCGGGGAACAGCCGCCTCATCTTCCCCGCCTATTATACGCAAATTGATATGGAACAGGGGGACAACGGCATTCAGCTTATGCCCGCGGAGGATTTTGATTTTTCCACCGCCGACAATGTGTTTTACGGTTATGTGAAGGTGGTGGACGATTTGAGTAACGTCGATACGGAAGCAATAAGGGCGGAGGTCCTGGAATATGAAACCCTGATTTACCCGGAGGCTTATTTTGAACAGGCCTATGCGGGACAAGGATCGTGCTGCGTAAGATGATGTCTTTTGAATGGAGGGAAGAAAGATGAGAAAAAGAACATGCAAGGTTTTTCTTTTAACGGCGATCCTGGCCCTTATGGGTTCTGTTGTTTTTGCACAGCAGAATGTGGTAAAACCCGTAATCACCGGCAAAGATCTGGTGATTGCGGTGGCGGAAATTACGGAGAACGCTATCTTCTATCCGGTTGATATTGATGGTACCCGGCTCGAAGTTTTGGCGGTAAAGGCGCCGGACGGGACCATCCGCACGGCCTTTAATACCTGCCAGGTGTGCTATAGATCGGGCAGGGGCTTTTACAAACAGCAGGGGACCGTCCTGGTGTGCCAAAACTGCGGCAACCGCTTTCGCATGAGCCAGGTAGGGGTCCGCTCAGGGGGCTGTAATCCGGTTCCGATCTTCCCGGACAACAAAACCGTAACGGATACGACCATTACCATTTCACAGGACTTCCTGAAAGAGGCCAAAGCCATTTTCGCCCGCTGGCGCAGGAGTTAAAAAGGGGACAACTAGATTGCAGGTAAGGAGTGTAAACATGCAAAGCGAAACGTTGAATATCGGCGGAATGACCTGCGCGGCCTGCGCGGGCCGGATAGAAAAGACCGTGCGGAAAATCGAAGGGGTTACAAGCGCTACGGTAAACC
>JAISPH010000017.1 GCA_031275035.1 Treponema sp. | reverse complement strand
AAGGTGCTTTACGAAAATAATTTTGGCGACCAGGGCGAATGTGTGGGGCTGGATGTAAAATCGATGCGGACCCAGCCGGTGGAAGATTCCTACCGGCATATCATAAACAGCAAGCGGGTGTTTGAGCTGCTGCTGGAAAAGGTTAAGCGGTTTGATTACCGGTTCCAGGCGGAATGTGTCAAGGAACAGAACTTTGAAAAACTTGAAATGTATGTCCTGGAATTGCTGCTGGGTTTGGCAAAATAAGCCCGCCCCGTGATGAACAGCCATCCTAAAAACAGGAAGACGCAGAGCAGGGGGAGCCAATCCCCCAGGATGGCGTAAACCGTGGATCCGGAGTGGAACCACCTGACTACGCTGGGCACGAAAGACGGACGGCCCCGGGCGGACGTACTACGCTTTTGCCCCGCAGCGCTAAACGGCTACGGGAAAAGGTAGCGGTATGCCGGGGGTGGGGATGCCGCCTTTTTGCGCCGATCTGTTGACAGGCTTTAGCCTGCGGAGAAACTGCGGAGCGGGGGGCGCCAAGCCCCCCGGTCATGCCCCGTTGGTTGGCCGTACCGGGGCGCCCCGGCTTTCCACGGTCCTGAACCGGGCCGCCGGCCGGGTTGAAACCCCCGGCGTCCGGGGATAATTAACCGTATATGCCACAAGCCCCCGGGGATACCCTAAAAAACCCGTAGATTCCATTTCCGGAGGGTCCATCCCGGGGCCGGGAGGAAGGCCCGCCGGGCGCGTCCATCCGCCGCTTCCCGCTGCCGCCGGACCCGGCTCAGGGCGGCGGAATAGGGGGGCCGGGCAGAAAAAACCGGCCGTCCCCTTAAAAACATCTTTTCTTTATGGACAATTTTATTGAACAAAACCTGATTTTCCTATACTATAAGGGTTAAAGATTAATAAACTATGGGGTTTTGAATAATGTTGGACATCGGTTCCATCCATCGTACCGAATATGAGCTAACCGACTGGTCCGAACCTGTTGTTATTGCCGAAGCGCCCGGGCGGATCCATTATTTGGGAGAGCATGGAGAACCAAAGGCGGGATTGTACCTTTCTTCAGCGATTAATCGTTATGTCCGGGCGGCGGTAAGTCTCCGCAAGGATAATTCCCTGCGTTTTTACGCCGCGGATCTGGGGGAACGAAAGCGCACCACCCTGGTTAATTTGAAGTATAAGCGGGAGGACCGCTGGGCAAATCATATAAAGGTGGCTATCCATCTCTTTGCCGGGATGAACTATCCTGTCAAGGGCCTCAATTTTACCATAGCCGGGGACATACCCCAGCAGGTGGGACTGGCCTCTTCGACAGCCATAGAAGTTGCCGCCGCTGTGGCCCTGCGGGGGTTTTTCTCGGCGGGAATCAGCGACAGGGAACTGCTGTCCCGGCTTACCGCTTCTTCCCAGGTTTTTTTCGGCAAGAATACCGGCGCCCTGGATTATCTTATCGCCCTTTCCGCAAAAAAGGATTATTTTCTTATTGTGGACGAGGCCGCCATGGAGATAAAGCGGATCAGGTCCCCCCTCTCCAAATATAAGATCCTGATTATGGATTCCCGGGTGCCCCGGCTGGGGGTGGAGGATGAATTAAAGGAACGGCAGCAGGATCTTAAACGGGGGCTGGATCTCCTCTCCCAAAAAAAACAGGGGCTGAGTTTTAGGGATTATGCCGATGCGGATCTGATTGAATCCATGGGGGATCTGCCCGAGGACATACGCCGCTGCTGCCTCCATGTGGTCCAGGAACTGCGCCGGATATACGAGGCCGAAGAGGCCCTGAAACAGCCGGATCTGCCCGCCCTCTCCAGAATCATCCTCCACTCCCACGAAAGCCTGCGGGATCTCTACGAGGTTTCCTGTCCCGAGATAGACTGGCTGGTAAAGCGGGCCGGAGAAATTGAGGGAGTGCTGGGTTCCCGGATGACCGGCCAGGGATTCGGCGGCTGTACCTATACTATTATTGCAGAAAAGGCCATTGACGAGTACCGGCGGCGGCTTGAAGATTATGAGCGGATTTTTGGCTTTCATCCCCTGATCTATGACGTGCGTCCCGCCGCCGGAGCGGCCCTGGTAAAACAGGTAAAAAAATGAGGTTACATGAACATACTTTTAACCAACGATGACGGCATAGACTGTGAAGGTTTAACCAAACTGGCGGCGGCGCTGCGGGAACAGGGGCGCCACCGTATTCTGGTGGTGGCCCCCGAATCGAACCGTTCCGGGGTGTCCCAGTCCATTTCCCTGGGGGGACCCCTCAGGCTCCTCCGGCGGGGTGAAGATACCTGGAGCTGTTCCGGGACCCCGGCGGACTGCGTTATGGCCGGAACCCTGGGGGGGGTCCCGGTTATGCCGGATCTGATCCTCTCGGGGATAAATGCCGGTCCCAATCTGGGAACGGATCTGATCTATTCGGGGACCGCCGCCGCAGCCCGCCAGGCGGCGCTCCACGGCATCCCCGGCATAGCCCTTTCACTGGCGGGTATGCCCCCGGAGCCGCTTCTCTGGGACGGCGCCGTGTCCTTTGCCGTTGAAAAACTGGACGAGCTTGCCGGTTCCTGGAGGAAGGATACGTTTCTCAACGTCAATATCCCCAATACTCCCGGCGGCCCCCTGGGGATGCTGACTACCTTTCCGGCGGTCCGCCGCTATAACGATACCCTGGCCTTTTTTACCGCCCCCGACGGCAGCGACTATTGTTTTGTTAAGGGGGGCGCTATTATTACTGAACCGGATCCGGGTTCGGACTTTGATGCGGTTTCCAGGAATTATGCGTCCCTCAGTCCGGTGTTTATTCATCCCGTGGTACGGCGGGATCACTATACGCCCGGACAGGGCTTCGCCGTTTTCCGCGCCGGAGGGGAGTCTCCGGGGCAGGGTTTTCCGGCGGAGGGTTCTGTTAAGACGGTGAGGTAAGATGGCTGAAACCCAGGCCCATGGAGACAAGACTTCCCGTAAAGCTCTTCCCGGCGGGGACCGGGACAAATCTTCCGTCGGCGGGACTGCCGAATCCCGCCTTTCCAGGCCCTTCTCCAACGAGGGCCTCCAGGAGGGGTTCAGGCTTTTCCGCCTGAAGCGGTGGGAAAAGGCCCTTCAGGAACTGCTGGCCCTCAAGGCCGGAAATTTAAGCGCCGAAGAAAATGCCGAACGGTCCTATTTTTTGGGTCTCTGTTATACCAAGCTGGAACGTTACGATGACGCCCTGCTCTACCTTGAACAGGTGGTAACCGCCTCGGAGGATCCCCTGCGGGTATACCAGTGCCGCATGACCCTGGCCTATATTTATGTAATTACCAAACGGGCCAGGCTGGCGGAGTTTGAGTTGAACCGCCTTATGGCCGGCGGTTTTGAATCGGTCCAGATCTTTACCACCCTGGCCTACGCCGCCTGGTCCCAGAAACACTACGATCAGGCCGTCGAATACTACGAAAAGGCCCTGGAAATGGACGGCAACAATACCACCGCGATGAACGGTCTGGGCTATATTTTGGCGGATACCGATAGGGATGTGCTCCGGGGTCTGCGTTTCTGCCGGAAGGCGGTAGACCGGAAACCCCAGACCGCGGCCTACCTGGATTCTCTGGGATGGGCCCATTTCAAAAGCGGCGACGTAACCGAGGCCAGGGTCTGGCTCCGCCGGGCCCTGGAGCTGGCCCCAAAACAGCGGGAAATTCAAAACCACATGCGTATTGTCGTAGGGGGCGATTCGTGAAACATCCCTTCCTCCCCGGAGTCCTCCTCCTGTTTGCCCTGGGTTCCCTGCCGGCCCAGCAGAGCCTGGGAACGGACCGGGATGCCCTTAACGCCCGGGAAGAATTCCGGGTCGGCGTCCAGGCCTATAACCGCTATGCCTTTAACGAGGCGATCCTTTCCTTCGAGCGGGCCCTCTCTTACAGGCCCGGAGAACCCCTGCTTCTGGACTGGCTGGGCCGGGCCTATTACCGGTCGGGGCTGGAGGAAACCGCCCTCAGGCAATGGCGGGCCGCCGCAGACGCCTACGGCGCGGCCGGGGACGAGGCTCTTCTCATACGGAGCAGGGCCGAAACGGTTCAGAACCGGCGGGGGTTTTATTCGCTCCTGGATCAGGAGGTCCGCTATGTGGAGGCGGGCCGCTATCCCGGCAGGGCGGACAACATGATCCTCTACCGCCAGCCCAGTTCCGTTCTTCCCCTGGAGGATGGTTCCGCCTGGGTGGTGGCCTGCGGCAGCAACGAGCTGGTCCGCATCGACGTAAACGGCATTATCCGGGAGCGGCGGCGGGGGCCCCTGAGCGGTTTTGACAGACCCTACGATCTGGTCCGGGGGCTTGACGGCAGGCTCTACCTTTCGGAATTCCGGGGCGGCCGGGTAAGCGTGCTCTCCAAAGACGGCCAGTGGCAGTCCTATATCGGCTCCAGGGGCCTGGGGGACGGCATGTTTGTGGGACCCCAGAATATGGCGGTTGACGAGGAGGGCTACCTCTATGTCGTAGATTACGGAAACCGGCGCATCTCTAAATTCGATCCCGACGGAACCTTTTTGTTTTCCTTCGGGACCCGGCGGCCCGGTTTTCAGGGTTTTCTGT
This sequence comes from Treponema sp., assembly GCA_031275035.1. The sequence goes on along the minus strand of JAISPH010000017.1, from coordinate 3,718 downwards.
CCCCCACGGGAATTGCCGCCGGCGCGGGGCGGGTCTTTATAGCCGACGGGGCGTACCGGCAGATCTATATTTTTGACCGGAACGGAACCTACCAGGGCATTCTGGTAAGCGAAGGGCTTAATGGCCCGGAGAGCATCAGGTTTACCCGGGAGGGGCAGATCCTGGCGGCGGATACCAACCGGCTTTTGTTAATCGATCCCGATTCCGCGGTGATCCGCGAGCTGGGGGTTCTGGGAAATTCCAGGGTCCGCATTATCAGCGCCGATGCGGACAGGAACGGCAATATCCTGGCCGCCAATTTCCAGGCCGGTGAAGTGTCGGTTATGACCCGCCTTGAAGATATGGCCTCCGGTTTGTTTGTACAGATAGACCGGGTAATCGCCGATCAGTTTCCCCTGGTAACGGTGGAACTCCAGGTACAGGACCGGCTGCGCCGTCCCATTGTGGGTCTTGACGGGCGGAACTTTCTCCTCAGCGAGGAAGGCCGGATCGCGGCGGAACAGAGCCTCCTCAGCGCCGGCTATGCGGCTGCGGCGGCGGATATCGCCGTGCTGGTGGAACGATCCGGGGAGACCGCCTCCCTGAGGGATGATCTGGCGGCGGCGCTAAGGGATATCGGCGCCTCGGGCCGCATTGTCTCCCTTATCTCGGCGGGGGAACAGCCCGTCAGGGAACGGCTGGGAACTGGCGCATCGGCCCTGGCCGCCGCCGCCCGGGGCGGTTCCTATACCCCCCGGTGGCGCCTGGATCTGGGCCTCCGCCTGGCCGCCACGGATCTGTTAGGCGGCGCCAAAAAGCGGGCGGTGGTTTTTGTCGGCTCCGGCGGGGTAGGGGAGCTTGGCTTTGATCAGTACGGCCTTTCCGAATTGGCCGCCTATATGGCGAATAACGGCGTCATCTTTCATGCGGTTATCGTAGGGGGCGGCCCCGCCGGAGAGGAGATCCGCTACCTCGCCGAAGAAACCGGCGGCAGGGTGCTGCCCCTCTACCGGCCCGAAGGCATAGCGCCGGCGCTGCAAAGCCTGGGGGCAAATCCCTCCGGGTCCTATACCCTCAGCTACCGGTCTCAACTGCCTACCGACTTCGGCAGGGCCTACCTTCCTGTTGAGGCGGAGGTGTATCTTCTGGAACGTTCAGGCCGGGACCGGATCGGGTACTTCCCGCCGCTGGAGTAGCCTGCCCTTAGGGGTATCCGCACCGTTCCACCGCCGCTTCCTCAAGGGCCCGGCGGATCAATGCTTCCAATTCAAGCCTTTCGTACAGGCGGTTCGCCTCTTCAATGGAACCCCGGAGTATGGGATGGGGCGGGCTGAAGAGGACGCAGCAGTCTTCGTAGGGAAGTATCGAAGTTTCATAGGTGCCGATGGAGACCGCGATTTTGACGATCTCCTCCTTATCGATTCCGATGAGGGGCCGGAGTACGGGAAGGGTTATCCGGCTTTCGGTACAGCCTATGTTCTCGATGGTCTGGCTTGCCACCTGGGAGAGGCTTTCCCCGCTGATGAGGCATTTATCATGCCTGGACCGGGCGAGCCTTTCCGCACAGTCCATCATGGCCATGCGGAGGAGCACCGTGGTCCATTCCGGGGGGGCCCTTTCCCTGATCCTCATTTGAACCGGAGTAAAATTGATGATGTAGAGCCGTATCCCCAGGGCATAACGGCCGACGATACCCGCCAGGCTTACCGCCTTTTGCCGGGCCTCGCCGGACGTATAGGGATAGGCGTGAAAATAGACGGCGTCTATTTTCATGCCCCGGGAGGCCATCAGGTATCCCGCCGCCGGCGAGTCGATGCCGCCGGAGAGAAGCAGGAGTCCCCGCCCGGCGCTTCCCACCGGCAGCCCCCGCCGGCCCCGGCCGCTTCCGCCCGGCCCTTCCGGGGCGGACCTGGAAACCGAATAGACATAGGCCTTCTCCCGGATTTCCACTTCGATGATCCGTTGGGGGTTATGGACATCCACCGTCAGCCCCGGAACCGCCGCCAGGACCGCGGCGCCGGCTTCCCTGCGGATTCCGTAGGAATCCAGGGGAAAACTCTTGTCGGTACGGCGGGCTTCAATTTTGAAGGTCCTGATTCCGGCTTCAAAGAGGGCCCGCCCTTCGGCGGCACAGGCCTCCAGCACCTCCGCCGGAGTTTTCCCGCAGACCCGGCTCTTTGCCCAGCCGGCGATTCCTATAAGGTGGGCCAGGGCGTCCTCGGTCCGGGAGAGGGCCTCCTCCGGCGCATGGACAAAGAAGCGCCCCTTGGCGGTCTCCACCGAAACGCCGCTTCCCCTGAGCAGGGCCAGGAGGTTCCGTTTCAGCATACGCTCAAAGCCCGCCCGGTTCCCCCCCTTGAGGGTCAGTTCTCCCGGTTTAAGCAGATAGGTTGTCATAGGGTCTGCAGTATACTCCTGAGGGCGTCCGTAAGTCTTTCAATATCCTCTCCGCCGGTGGTCCAGCCCTGGGAAATACGGATACCCTCCCGGGCGGCGGTCTTATCCACCCCCATGGCGGCAAGGACCCGCCGTTCCGCCGAGGAGGAGGAACAGGCGGAACCGGTGGAAACCGCAAACCCCGCGTCGTCCAGGGCCCGGACCATCACCTCCCCGGGGATACCCCTGAAGGCGGCCTGCAGTATATAGGGCGAGAAGCGCCCATCCTCATCCCCCCGGTCTTCGGGAATGAGGATGCAGCGATCCATGGCCTTTAATTCCCGGATAAGGCCCTTCCAGCGCAGGGCCGCGGCGGCGTATGCGCCGGCCGCGGCGGGAAGCCGTCTTTCAAGGCAGGCCGCAAGCTGTACCGCTCCGGCGGTATTTTCCGTCCCCGGCCGCAGCCCCCCTTCCTGGCCGCCGCCGGTATAGAGGGGTTCCAGGGGCCGCTTGAGGTAGAGAAGGCCGATGCCCCGGGGGCCGCCCAGCTTGTGGGCGCTGATCGATGCGGAATCCACGTCCCAAGCGGACAGATCGAAGGGAATCTTTCCCGCCCCCTGGACCATATCGCAGTGGACATGTACGGGGGCGCCCCGGCCGGATCTGATGAGGTCCGTCAGGGCGGGCATATCCATGACTGCGCCGGTTTCGTTATTGACCGCCATGATTGCGGCAAAGCGGAGGCCCGGATATTTTTTCAGCGCCCTTTCCAGGGACGCCGCAGTAATGCGGCCGTCCCCTTCGGCTTCGACGGCGCCGGTACGGAAACCAAGCCGCCGCAGAACGGCGATGTTCTCCTCCACCGAGGGATGTTCGACTGCGGAGGCCAGCACCGGGACGTTTTTAAGGGAACTGCGAAGAATCAGCGAATGGATCACCAGGGCGTTGGACTCGGTACCCCCCGAGGTAAAGCAGATCTGCCTTTCCCGCACTCCAAGAAGAGCGGCGCAACGGGAACGGGCCTCTTCCAGCGCCTCCCGGGCCCGGCGGCCTTCGGTATGTTTTGAAGAAGGGTTCCCGAACGGGACGCTGCCGGAATCATAGTCGGGGGGGGCCGTTGCGGCCCAGTCAAAGTAAACCCGTCCTAAGGGCTGCATATCCATGAATCATAATGAATGAAAAACAGGGGAACAAGGGGCCCGGCAAACGCCCCGGAGGGGCGTATGACCCATTTTGCCGGCCGGATACCGGGAAGGGCCTGTAAAAGAACCGGCGTCATGGATGCGCCGGGGGAAGGGAGACATAGAGGACCAGGATCGCTGCGGCGGTAAAGACAAAACCCATCAGCAAAAATTTTATATTA
>JAISPH010000240.1 GCA_031275035.1 Treponema sp. | reverse complement strand
GCGCGGAAGGCGCACGAAGGGAAGATTGTTTTTCCTCATTCCTCCCTCCTTTGTGCGCCTTTGTGTTCCTTCGTGGTTTTTCTTCTGTATACTTTTAGACGTTACGGAACACTAGAGTTGTTTAAAAACTTCAGATTTCCACGGATCTGCGGCTTCTGAACCAGTCTAATAAATGAACCCGATGCCCACGCCCCCAAAACCTCCCGCTTCGGAACCGGCGAACCAGGCGCCCCCGGAGAGGCTAAAAACCAAATTTGACGGAGGGGGATACAGCTTCAATTCTCCGCCCATGAAGAGCTGAACCGCGTCCCCTCCCCGGCCGGCAACCGGTGAAAAATTCAGCTCCGGCCGGATGGAGAAACCCGAGGTAAACCAGGCCCCCCGGAAAAGGAGGCCGCCGGAAAGAACCAGCCGGGGAACAGTGTCACCGGGAATGGGGATCCGCATCCCCGGACTAAAAAGGACGCTCAGGGGGCGGATCGGGCGCCAGGAAAGGGGAATATAAAAACCAAGGCCGGCGCCAGGACCAAGCGGCGCCGTGCCGCTTTCCGATTCCCATGCATACGACAGCCCCGCTGCAATATTCACGGGGAGGCAAGCGGTCTCCGGGAAAAAAAACCATTTTGCCGAACCGGCCAGAGCCCAAGAGGCGGCATTGCCAAAGTCCGGCAGGACATTCATAAGGGCGGTAAGTTCAAGCCGGGTCAGCGGAGAAAAACGGATCCCCACATCAAAGGGCAGGGAGGAAAAAGCCCGTTCCCCGGGGGCGGTTTTTCCGAAAAACAGGCCGGTCTCGAGCTGAAAACTGCCGACGGGAAGCGCCGCGGGGACCGGCGCAAAGAGGAGGCCCGGTATCAGCCCCTGTAGTGAAAGCGGATAGATATCGGCCGAATCGTCTATCACGGTTTCCAGGTCTATGGTTTGGGATCGGGGCGGCGTGTCGTCCCAGGGGAGAGCTTCGGTCTCGATCTGGACCTGATAGACCCCCTCGGGGAGGAGTTCTCCAGAACTGTCCCGGCCGTCCCAAACCACCGATTGGGACCAGGTTTGAAAAGGGCCCAGGGGGACCGTGTACACCGGCCGCCCCTCAGAATCCTTCACCCTGAGGACTCCCCTGCCGGGAGCGGAAACTTCAAAACGGAATTCCGTACGGCCCAGGGAACCGGAATTCGCGGGGTTAAAACGGCGCCGGCTCACTGAGCCCTGGCCCATGACATAGACGGCGGGCTTGAGGATGAATTCGGCGGTAACGGTCCAGTCCTCCCGAACCAGAACCGCTTTGACCGCATCTTCCCAGCCGAACGCCCGGACTCGAATGGTCCGGCGTCCCACCGGGAGCTTCAAGACCGGTTTTTCCTCCGGCCCGGGGTAAAGGCTGATCCCGCCATCGGCGGAAATTACCGGATTGAAGGGAAGGATTTCCGGGCCGGGGCTTCCATCGGCCCGGGAGAGCCGCAACTGCACCCGGCCGGTGGCTTCCTCCAGTTCTATGGAAACCAGCAGCCGGCTTGAGGCGGAGATGGTTATCTGAAAACGGCGCTCCCGGTAGCCCTCTTTCACCAGGCGGACATGGTATTCCCCCCGCTGGAACTTATCCAGCGTCAGCGGGGTCAGGCCCCGCTCCAGCCCGTCAATAAAAACACGGGCCCCCGCGGGCTTGGTACGGATGACCAGGCCCTGGCCTTCGGTTTCCTCAACCGTATCGCCCGCAATATCGCTGATATTTTGGGCTGCCAGGGGGAGCGGGAAAAACCAGGGCGTCAAAAGCAGGGGCATCAGCAAAAATCTGCGAAAACAGTAAAGGCGCATACGATAATTATACTCGAAAGCCGGGGATCAACATACCCCGCCGCAGAACTCTCAACTTGACCCGCAATTCAAGATTTGTAGCTGTTTAAAAACCCGCAACGAACCGGAAGACCGTTTCCTTATGGGTTCACGGATACACGCTGGGGTTTTACGGCGTTTCCGTCCAACAAAAATTCCAGCTCTTCCATCCTGCCGCTCTGGCGGTAACTGAACCAGGCGGACTCAGAAAAAATCAGATGATCCAGCAGCTTGAGGCCCAGAATATCCGCCGCCGTCTTGAGGCGGGCGGTAATATCATCGTCCTCGGCGGAGGGCCGGAGCTGCCCTGAGGGGTGGTTATGGGCAACCGCCAGGGCCGCAGCCCGGTCCAGGATCACATCGGCAAAAACTTCCCGGGGATGCACGATAGTCCGGTTCAATAAACCGACCGTTACCACCCGGACCGACAGCACCTCATGGGCGCCGTTAAGGGAGATGCAGAGAAAACGCTCCTGTTTACGGTCCGCATTATGACGGACCAGGGTAAAAATATCCTGGGGATGTTTAATGCGGATCCCGGCGGCTCCCCAGCGCCGGCGGCCGTATTCCAGCATGGCCACCACCGCGCAGGCCTTGCTAAGCCCCAGTCCGTAAAGCCGGGTAAGCTCCCGAACCGGGGGGATGTCCTTGTCCCGGTCAAGCCGTTCAAGCAGTTCCCGGGCCAGGACCGCCACGTTTTTGCCGCGAATTCCCGTATTCAAGAGGATGGCCAGCAGTTCATGATCCGAAAGGGCCCCCGGCCCCATGGTGAGCAGGCGTTCCCGGGGACGATCCCCGGCGGAGACGGTCCAGGATTTCAGGTCCCGGGCTTTCTCATCCGCCCCATCGCACGCCGCTATGGTTCCGATAAAATCGGGATACAGATTCTCTTCCATACCGCTATATATGGTATCCAAATGCGGGGCGCTTTAATGTTGCCCGAAAAACCGCCAAAAAGCGTCGGAAAGGCGGCCCGTTGTAGGGGCTTTATCCCGTCTCTGCCATAAAACCAGGTATCCGCCCCGCCGGGGTTTCCAGGATTTTTCAAAAATCCATGGAGTTTCAAGGCCGGGTTAGCCGATAAGAAAACATGAATGCTTTGTACCGTTGGGACGGCCCGGTGGCTGGGGCCCTCCTTTTCCCCTTAGCCCTGCTAAGCCTGCTGGCTTCCTGCGTTTCCGTATCCGTCCGTACCTCCGTACCCCCGGCTCCTGAATACATCATGGGCCAGGGGAAGGTTTCTTCAGAAGAATTGGCCCGGTTTTTGGCGGAAAGTAACCCGGGGGCAGACCGGTCTTTTACGGGCCGGCTGGCGGAGTATTATGTGACGGAGGCCGCCGCCGAAGGGGTCAACCATGATGTGGCCTTTGCCCAAATGTGCCTGGAAACGGGATTCCTCCGCTATGGGGGACTGGTAACGCCGGATATGAACAATTTTTGTGGTCTGGGTTCCACCGGCCCGGGACATCCCGGAGAAATATTTCCTGAACCCCGGATCGGCGTCCGGGCCCATATCCAGCACTTGAAGGCATATGCCACCGCGGCCCCCCTGAACCAGAAACTGGTGGACCCCCGCTACCGGTGGGTCCGTTACGGTTCTTCTCCAGGGATTCAGGGCCTGGCGGGAACCTGGGCCGCCGACCGGGCCTACGGGGAAAAACTGGAAACCATCCTGGAACGGCTGTATCTATCCGCCTTTAATTCGAGATAGAAATTCCCGGAACCGGGATTAGTTCCTCCGGAACCGGGCAAAAATTACGCCGGGCCGGACCGCTCCTGTTCCGCCCAGTTCCGGCTTCGGTCCACCGCCCGTCGCCAGCCGGAAAGCAGAGCGGCCCGCTTTTCCTCCCCCATGACGGGGCGGAAAATGGTACCGCCCTTCCAGCGGCCTTTGATCTCGTTCTGGTCTTTCCAAAATCCCACGGCCATGCCCGCCAGGCAGGCGGCGCCCAGGGCGGTGGTTTCCCGGATCCGCGGCCTGAGGATATTCCCCCCCATGACGTCCGCCTGGAACTGCATCAGAAAGTCGTCCCGGCTGGCACCGCCGTCTACCCTGAGTTCTTCAAGGCGGAGGCCCGTGTCCTTTTCCATGGCCCGAATCAGGTCCAGGCTCTGATAGGCGATGGCCTCCTCCGCGGCCCGGATAATATGGCAGCGCTTGGTTCCCCGGGTGAGGCCGACAATGCAACCCCGGGCGTACATGTCCCAGTAGGGCGCCCCCAGACCCGTAAAGGCGGGGACCAGGTATACCCCGCCAGAATCTTCTACCTTTCCGGCGTAATACGCGGAATCCGCGCTTTCAGTAATAAAGCGCAGCTCATCCCGGATCCACTGAATCACCGCGCCTCCCACAAAGACGCTGCCTTCCAGGGCGTATTGCAGCTTCCCCGGAGGGCCGGCGGCAATGGTCGTGATAAGGCCGTTCTTGCTCTCCGCCGGTTTTTCCCCGGTGTTCATCAAAAGAAAACAGCCGGTACCATAGGTGTTTTTCGCCTCCCCTTTTTCAAAACAACACTGCCCGTAAAGGGCGGCCTGCTGATCCCCCGCGTTCCCGGCAATGGGAATCTCATCCCCCCGGATATTGACAGTACCGTAAACCTCGCCTGAGGCTCTAACCTCCGGCAGCATTTGCCGGGGAATATCCAGGGCCTCAAGAAGCCGGTCATCCCAGTCGAGCCGGCGGATGTCAAAAATCATGGTTCGGCTGGCATTGGTATAATCGGTAACATGCGCCGCGCCGCCGGTCAATTTCCAGATAAGCCAGGTATCCACGGTACCAAAAAGGACCTCTCCGTTCCGGGCTTTTTCCCGGGACCCGGCCACATGATCGAGAATCCACTTAATCTTGGTCCCCGAAAAATAGGCGTCCGGTACCAGGCCGGTGGTCTTTCTGATATGATCCCCCAGACCCGCTTTTATAAGGCCGTCAACGATCCCGGCAGTCCGGCGGCACTGCCAGACAATGGCGTTGTATATGGGCCGGCCGGTGTTTTTATCCCAGAGGATTGTCGTTTCCCGCTGGTTGGTAATGCCGATGGCGGCAATATCCCGGGCAAAGATGTTGTTTTTGGCGATGAGTCCCGCCATCACCGCGTACTGGGAGGAATAGATCTCCATGGGATCATGCTCCACCCAGCCTTCTTGGGGATAGATTTGCGGAAATTCCCGCTGTTCAAGGCCGATGATGTTTTGCTCACGATCAAAAAGAATGGCCCGGGAACTGGTGGTTCCCTGATCCAGGGCCAGAACGAATTTAGCCACAGCGATCCTCCTATGTTCCGCCTTTGCTTGCGTTTACTCCCTTTTCATATTATATTGAAAGAATGAAAAAAAACATCTTTATTTTTATGACAGCGGTTCTTTCGATCCTGCTGCTGGAAGCCGCCTGCTCCGGCGGACTATCCGCCCGGAACGAAGCGGCGGGCAGGCTGTTCAAGATACGGAACATGCAGACCTCAGCTCCCCTGGACCCGGAGCGGCCGGACACTGGCCCGCGCATCAACCTTGAACTCAGCCTGCTTGAAGCTTCGGGACCCGATGGGGTAAAGGACTTTTTCACTGCGCTGCTCTATGACGGGCTGGACTTTGCGGAATACGAGCAAGCGATTCTGGCGGAGTACCGGGAAACGTACCGGGAAATCGGCGAAGAAACGCCCGAATCCGGTTTCCAGCCCCTAGACTGGCTCTATGCGGAGCAGATGGAACTCCAGTCTCTGTCAGGCAGATGGCTGGTCATCGGCCGGCGGCTGGAAACCTTTACCGGCGGCGTCCACGGCATGTCGTATAAGCCCTTTTATGTGGTGGACCGGAAAGATCTGCGGTCCCTTTCGTGGGAGGAGTTTTTTACCGATCCTCAAGGCCCGGAACTCAGGCGTCTGATTCTAACGGCCCTCCGCGAGCAGAGCGGCCTTGATGAAAAGGCCCCCCTTTCCTCAGGCATCTACTTTGATGATGAACCCGATCTGACGGATAACTTTTTTCTTCACCGGGAAGGGATGGGTTTCC
>JAISPH010000225.1 GCA_031275035.1 Treponema sp. | reverse complement strand
TGTTTACGAGGTTCGTTCTGTAAGGAAGTTATTAACGTGGGGTCTACTACCATTTTTTTGTTGGCGTTGCCAACTCTAACCGCCCTAAAGCTCGCACACGAAAGTGTGCAGAGGGTATTGACCCCACTGCGAATAAAAGAAGAGCCCCGGAAACGGCGCATCTGCCAAGACTAAGCGCTTCCGGGGCTGTAACTAAATGCATTTGGGACGCCGGCGCCGGCTGGAAGGCGGCTTCCTAAGCGTTCGCCCCAGGGTTCAGCCCAAAAACTCCCGGTCCGCCGGGAGTTTTTTCATAGCCCCGCGGTTTGTTTTTCATCCGTACAACGCCGGGACCCCGGCGTCCCTTGCCAGGGCTCCGGGGGCCGGATATGATGATGCTATGTGCTGGTATTGCGGGACTCCTGTTACCGATGAAGAGCCCATAGGGCGTTCCCTGCGCTGTCCTGACTGCGGCAGGGATCTGCGGGTGTGCCGGCATTGCCGTCTTTACCTGCCCGGCGCCCGGGGCGGCTGCAGGGAATCGAGCGCCGATCCTCCCCAGGACAAGGAACGGGGCAACTTCTGCGACTGGTTTTCCCTGGACCCCCGGTTCCGCAGAGCCTCGGAAGGATCGGGACGGGAACGGGATTCGGCGGTTTCCGCCAGGTCCGCGTTTCTGGATCTCTTTAAGTAGCAAAGATGGATAACAGGCCCGTACTTTTTTTAGATTCCGGCGCCGGCGGCCTTCCCTATTGTCAGCATTTTCGTACCCGTAATCCCGCCGAGGCCGTGGTCTATGCGGCGGACCGGGCGCATTTTCCCTACGGCTCCAGGGACCGGGAGGAACTGATCCGGCTCTGTACCTCCCTGGTTTCCCGGATTGCGGAGATCTTCAACCCTAAACTGGCGGCGGTGGTCTGCAATACCGCTTCGGTGTCCGCCCTGGAGGCGCTCAGGAGGAGTTTCCCCGGCATTCCCTTTGTGGGAACCGTTCCCGCAGTAAAGCCCGCGGTTCTTGCCAGCCGGAAGCGGCATATCGGCGTACTGGGAACCAGCCGGACCATAGGGGACCCCTACATTGCGGAGCTTGCCGCCAGGTATGGCCCGGACTGCGCCATCACCGGGATTGCCGCCCCGGAACTGGTGGACTTTGTGGAGCGCCGCTATGATCAGGCGGACCGGGAAGAGCGGCGGCGCATGGCCGCCTCCTGCATCGAACGGTTCCGGGCCGCCGGAGCGGATAGCGTGGTCCTGGGCTGTACGCACTTTCTCTTTTTGCTGGATGAATTTAAGGCCGCCGCCGGGGGGCGGGGTCCGGCGGAACCGGATATGGGCATTTACGATTCGGTGGAAGGGGTTTCCCGCCGCATCGAAACCCTGCTGGACGAGGGGGATCTCCGGGCGGAGACCGGAACGGCGGCGTCCTCCGGGAACAAGCCCCCCGCGGGGGGCCTCCTTTTGATCAGCGGCTCCGGGCCGCCCGAAGCGGTCTGGCAAAAACGGGCGGATGCATTCGGCCTTAAACTGCGCCGGCTTGCCGACATGCGCCCCGGCGTTTCGGAGGCGGTTTTGCCATGATGCGGGGACGGGTGGTCCGGGGTTCCCGGAATATCTTTACCGTGCGGATCGATCCCGGCGGCGCCGGGGCGGAGCTGGAATGCCGGATCAAGGGCAAGGTCCTTAAGGGGGTGGAGGGCTTTTACAATCCCCTGGCGCCGGGGGATATGGTCAAGGTTGAAGCCGGCGGCGATCATTCCGGAACGGGGCTGATCCTGGCCCTGGAGGAACGGCGCACGGTCTTTGCCCGTTTTAACCAGAAGGGCCAGGCCCCCCAGATTCTTGCGGCCAACGTGGATCAGGTCCTCTGCGTTACCACCCCGGCGTCCCCTCCCTTCAGGCCCCGTTTTCTTGATCGGGTTTTGCTGCAGGGGGCCGCCGCCGGTATTCCTTCAATAATAGTCTGCAATAAGTGGGATCTTTTCCGGGATGATCCCGATATTCAGGAGCGGCTTGAAGATTACCGCCGTATCGGCTACCGGACATTGCGGATATCGGCCCTTACCGGCGAAGGGATGGACGACCTGGGAGCCCTGATCGCCGGCCGCTTTTCGGTGCTGGTGGGCCAGTCCGGGACCGGCAAATCAAGTATCGTCAACGCCCTGGTTCCGGGCCTCCGCATCAGGACCGGAGCCCTCAACGAAAAATATGACCGGGGGACTCATACCACCACCATGTCTTCAATGCTGGAAGTTCCCCGGTGGTCGGCCCGGATCATCGATACCCCCGGCCTGCGCCGGCTGGTTCCCAGCGGGATCGGTCCCGGGGAGCTTATTCTCTACATGCGGGAATTTGCCCCCCTGGCGGGAAAGTGTACCTACGGCCTTTCCTGTTCCCACCGGACCGAGCCTGGCTGCAAGATCATGGAGGCGGTGGCCGCCGGGGTCATCCATGAGGACCGGTATGAAAGTTTTCTCAGGATTCAGGACGAGCTGCTGTAATGGAAAGCGCCAATCAGTTTGAAAAACCGGACCCCGCATTGCCGCCGCCGCCGGATCCCTTTGAAAAGACCCTGGGCCTTCTTGAGTTTGATCGTATCCGTTCCATGGCCGCCGAATGCGCCCGGAGCGCAGAGGCCGCGGAACTTCTTCTTAAAGAACCGCCTCTCAGGGACCCCGTTCAGGTTGAAGCCCTCAAGGCTTTAACGGGCGAGCTGGCGGCCCGGATCAGTTCCGGCGGGGAGCCCCAGGGAAGCTTTCCCGATACCGCCCCCATCCTGACCAAGCTTGCCGTGGAGGGAACCTGCCTCACCCTGGAAGAAGCCTACGCCCTGGGAATCTTTATCGAACTGGCGGAGGATCTCCGCAGATGGATACTCAGGATCTCCGCCGGCCAAACCGCCGGGGGCCGCGGGGACTGCGCCCCAAGCCCCCTGGAGCGGGCGGCGGCGGTCCTCCCCGATTGCAGCGCCGCCAGCCGGGAGATCTTCCGGGTGATGGACAAGGGCGGCAGACTTCGGGATCTGCCCGAATTTAAGGAGATACAGCGGCGGCTCCGGTCCCTTGCCGGGGAACTGGAACAGGCGGTTTCCCGCTATACCTCCGCCGAAGAGACCCGGCGTATGCTCCAGTCCAGCCTGCCCTCCCAGCGGGACGGCAGGGTTGTGCTGGCCCTTAAAGCCAATTACCGGGGACGAATCAAGGGCATAGTCCACGAAGTTTCCGCCACCGGCCAGACCCTCTTTGTAGAACCCGAGGAAGCGGTGGAGAAGAACAATGAGCTTCTTATCGAAAAGCGCCGCCTCGATGCGGAGATACTCCGGGTTCTCCGGGAGATGACCGCCGCCCTTGCCGGACACCGGGAAGGTCTTGAGGAACTGCACCGGAGGGTAATGGCCCTGGAACTGCTCCGGGCCAAGGCCCGTTACAGTTATGAAACCAAGGGCCGTTTTGCCCTTTCCGGCGGAAACGCCGGTCCGGCACATGCCGGGGACGGGATGATCCTCAAAGGCGCCCGGCATCCCCTGCTGGGGACCAGGGCGGTCCCCATCGATCTTGCCATGGAGGCCCGGACGGTTATCATCACCGGACCCAATACGGGGGGCAAGACCGCCGCCCTGAAAACGGCGGGGCTCTTTGCCCTGATGAACCAGTGGGGGCTGGCCCTGCCTGCGGAGGAGGTGATTCTGCCCGTCTTTGACGGCATCTATGCGGATATCGGGGACGAACAGTCCCTGAGTCAATCCCTTTCCACCTTTTCCGCCCACATGACCAATATCGCCGCCATCGCCAAAAAGGCCGCCGCCCGTTCCCTGGTCCTGCTGGATGAGCTCGGTTCCGGCACCGACCCCGAGGAGGGAAGCGCCATCGCCATGGCTGTGCTGGATCATTTTATAGAGAAGGGGGTCCGGCTCATCGCCACCACCCATCACGGCATCCTCAAAAATTACGGCTATACCCGGAAAGGGGTGGAGAACGCTTCGGTGGAATTTGACGGCCGGACCCTTTCCCCTACCTACCGCATTGTCATGGGAGTCCCCGGAGAAAGCCGGGCGGTGGATATCGCCGGAAGAAACGGCCTGGCCCCTTCGATAGTGGCGGCGGCCCGGTCCTATCTGGAGAAGGAACGTACCGATGTTTCCGCCCTTATCAGGGGGCTCAGGCAAAAGCGCCGGGAACTGGACGCCGCCGCGGAGGAGCGGAAAAGCGAGGAGACCCGGCTCAGGGAGGAACGGCGGCGGGCGGATCTTAAAGAGCTTAGGCTGCGGCAGAAAGAGCTGGATCTTAAAAGCGCCGGCATAGGCAGCCTGCAGCGGCTTCTTTCGGAAAGCCGGAAGACCCTGGAGAATCTGGTACGGGAGGTGAAGGAAGGGGAGATGAGTCGGGAAAAAACCCTCAAGGTGAAGAATTTTCTCCGGGATCTGGCGGGAAGCGCGGCGGCGGAAAACGAAGCCCTGGAGGCGGAGAGCCGGGCTCTGTCGGCGGAACGGCGGCGCCTTGAGGCGGAATACGGTGAAGGTTCCGTTGACAACAACACCGGCAAGGATGCCGCCGGCATGGACGCCGCCGCCGCTCAATCCGGCGAAGGTCTTGCAATCGAACCGGGGGCGGAGGTATTGGCGGGGGAATCCCGCCGCCGGGGCAGGGTAATCCGGGCGGACCGGAAATCCCGGCCCTCCCGGAACGGGTCTCCCCCGATCCGGCGCTGGATAGTAGAACTAGGCTCCCTCAAGATAAGTTTTCCCGAGACGGAACTTGTTCCGGTCCGGCCCTTGCCTGGGGCCAAACCCTTTATTGCCGCGGCGGACCTTGCCGGAACGTCCCAGGCTCTGTTTGAGCTGAGCCTGAGGGGCATGCGCCTGGAGGAAGCCCTGGAAACCCTGGAACGGCAGATCGACGCGGCGGCCCTGGCGGGGCTCCGCTCCTTTTCCGTAATCCACGGCAAAGGGGACGGCATACTCCAGCGGGGGGTACATGAGTATCTTAAAACCCAGCCCCTGGTGGCGGACTATTACTTTTCCCGGCCCGAACTCGGCGGTTTCGGCAGAACCGAGGTAGTGTTGAAATGAGCCTCCCCGGACCAGAGCGCGAACCAGGGGTTCGACGGGGTATTCTAGGCGCTGCCATATTTGCGGAGAGGCTCGTTCGACAGGAAGTTTAGTACCGTCCTGGTTTAATACCGAATTTTTGAAAGCGTTGCTTTATTTGAGCCGCAGCAGAGCTGCGGGGTATTAAACCAGACTTTCGAATAAAGCCCCCTGGACCAGAAGTCCTTCTGCACGATAGAAGAATTTAGCCATGAACCCCGTGAACCACAAGAGAGAAGAAATTTAACCACGAACAGACACGAACTTGTTGTCC
>JAISPH010000224.1 GCA_031275035.1 Treponema sp. | reverse complement strand
GGGAAAGCTTGGAAATATGCACCAGCCCTTCCTTGCCGGGAAGTATCTCTACAAAGGCGCCGAAATCCATGATCCGCTTTACCGTACCGTTGTAAATTAGGCCGACCTCGGGATCGCAGACAATGCCCAGAACCGCCTTTTTGGCATCCTCGGCATCCCTGGTATTCTTGCCGAAGATGGTTACCGTCCCGTCGTCTTCGGTATTGATTTTTACGCTGTACTGTTCGCAGAGGGCCTTGACGTTTTTGCCGCCGGGGCCGATGAGGGCGCCGATCTTATCAATGTCGATCCGCAGGGTAACAATCTTGGGGGCGTATTCGCTGATCGCCTCGGTGGGCTTACTGATGGTCTTATTCATAATCGAAAGGATGTGAAGCCGCCCCCGCCGGGCCTGATCCAGGGCCTTCCGCATCACCTCGGGGCTTACCCCGGCGATCTTAATATCCATCTGGAAACCCGTGATCCCCTCTTCGGTACCGGCAACCTTAAAATCCATATCCCCCAGATGGTCTTCTTCACCGAGTATGTCCGACAGCACCGCATAACGGTCGCCGGGTCCGCCTTTGCCCTCGGTGATAAGCCCCATGGCGATACCCGCTACAGGTTTCTTCAGGGGAACCCCGGCGTGGAGCATGGAGAGGGTGCCGCCACAGACCGAAGCCATGGAGGAGGAACCGTTGGATTCCATGATCTCCGAAACCACCCTGATCGTATAGGGGAATTCTTCCTTGGAGGGAACCATCATTTCCAGGGAACGCCGGGCCAGGTTACCGTGGCCTATTTCCCGGCGGCCCGTACCCATGCGGCCCACCTCGCCCACCGAATAGGGAGGGAAGTTATAATGAAGAATAAAATGCTCCCGCTTGTCCCCCTCTATATCGTCAAAGATCTGTTCGTCAAAAACCGTTCCCAGGGTGGTAACCACCAGGGACTGGGTTTCTCCCCGGGTAAAGAGGGCGGAACCATGGGTCCGTTTCAGAATTCCCACTTCACAGGTGATGTTCCGTATGTCCTCGGTTCCCCGGCCGTCCACCCGCAGTCCTTTGTCCAGGATAGAGGAACGGAGCAGTTCGTACTGCATATCTTCAAAGAGGGCGTCAAAGAGTTTCTTCTGCCCCTCGTCTTCAAGCTGATCCTTATATTGGGCGGCGATATCTTTCTTTACCCTGCGGATGCCTTCGCGGCGGTCCTGTTTGGCCGGCAAGAAACAGGCCTCCGCCAGCAGGGGATAGGCGGCGTTCCTGATAGCCTCCCTGTTTTCCAGTACAAGGGTAGCCTCCGTAAGGGGCAGCTTCTCCCTGCCCGCCAGTTCCCGCAGTTTTTCCTGAAGGGCGCAGAGTTCACCGATAACTTCCTGGGCCTTTTCCAGGGCCCGGATCATCAGATCCTCGCTGACCTCCCTGGCGCCCCCCTCCACCATGGTGATGCCGTCCCTGGTTCCCGCCACTACAATTTCCAGGCGGGACTTTTCTATCTCTTCGTAGCTGGGATTAACGATAAGCTCATCCCCGGCGGCGCAGATCCGCACCCCGGCGATGGGACCGCCGAAGGGAATATCCGAAATATGCACCGCCGCGGAAGAGGCGATGATGGCCAGTATATCCGGGGGATTGATCTGATCCGCAGAGATGGTGGTGGGCACCACCTGAATCTCCCTGCCGAAGCTTTTTTCAAAGAGGGGCCGCATGGGCCTGTCAATGAGCCGGGATACCAAAATCTCCTTGTCCTTGGGACGGCTCTCCCGTTTGATGAACCCTCCGGGAATCTTCCCGGCGGCATAATACTTCTCGTTATAATCCACCGTAAGGGGGACATAATCCAGGCCCTCCACGGAATCGGAAGATGCGCAGACCGTGGCGATTACCGCGGACCCTTCGTATTGGGCAAAAACAGAACCGTTGGCCTGTTTTGCGATTCTGCCGGTCTCAAGAACGAGTTCCTTTCCGGCAATCTGCATAGTTACTTGCTGAACCATATATTTTTCCCAATGTAATGAAAAATCCGGCGGCGGTCCCGCTTTATTCAAAGGGCCCTCCTGAGGACCCTTATAATTTCAGAGCATGGCCGGGGCCGGGTTATTTCGAACCGTTAAACCGCTTAGGTTTAGTCCGGGATTAACCCGTAAAAACGGCCTTATTTACGGAGACCCAATTCCTTGATAAGGGACCGGTACTTTTCTATATCCGTCCGTTGAATATACTTCAACATGCGCCGGCGTTTACCGACGAGGATCAACAATCCCCGCTGACTGGACTTATCCTTTTTGAACTGCTTGCAATGCTCCGTCAGCTGATTAATACGCCTGGTGAGCAGGGCAACCTGGACTTCCGATGCTCCGGTATCTTTTTCGCTTTTACCGAATTTAGTAACAATGGAAGTAACATCTTCTTTGTTCAAAGCCATGTATATAACTCTCCTTGGGTACACTACACAATGGGACGGCGGACCGTCCACAATCTTTCCGGCGCAGACCAAAAAGGAACGCCCCTTGTCCGGCTTTCATGCAAAAAATTCAAGCCGTTCCGGCGCGCAGGGAAAGGGGATAAATATCTTCCCCCCCTTCAAAACTATCTCCGCCCTGATTCCCCCGGCAGAACCGTTGCGCTCATGGACCAGGACCGGATAGGAACCTTCCGGAGGCAAAATCCGCCGGCCCGGATCAAGCAGAATCCCCCCCCGGTCCGGTACGGAACACAAGCCGCCGGTATCAAGATCAAAATTCCTTCCCAGAAGCTCCGCCGCGGCGGCCAGATTTCCCGCTTTAAGGGCGGACCTGATCCGGCTGGAACTTACCGGGGAAGCGCCGGAAAGCACCGGGGGCAGCACTTCGGTCTCCAGATCCTCCGAATGCATGGCTTTTATGGCCGCCGCATCCGTATCGAGCCGGTATCCGCAACGGAAATTATCGCCCACCGCCAAAAAACGGAGCCTTCCCCGCTCCCGGAGTATACGGATAAAACCCCTGCCGCTCAGTTTACTGAAATTCGGAGAAAAGTCAATGAGGATGGTCAGGGCCGCCCCCAGTTGATCAAAAATTGCCAGCTTCCGGTCCAGGGTATAGATCTCCCCCCCCCGGTCATGACAAAAAAATTTGGGGGTTTGAGTAAAGGTAACGATAACAGGCTGCAATCCCCGGCCGGTGATCCTGCCGATGAGGGCCTGATGCCCCCGGTGTACCCCGTCAAAAACTCCTATGGTCATGGCGGAACCGGTTTTGGAAAACAGCCCCTCCGCTCCGGCGGTAAAGCGGGACCAGTTAATAAGCTGCATCATTCCCCCCGGAACTTCCGGTTTCAGGCAGGTTTACAAAACCATAGCGGAATCCGTTTTCCCGCCGTTCCACCACCGCCGCAAGCCGCCCTTCAGGATCGAATACCGCGGCGCTCCCGCCGATGGATTCTGTTTCTTCCGGTTTCAAAAGTCCCGCCAGGGCGCCTCCCCGGCCCATATCCCGGGCGGTTTTGGCATCTACCCTGAGACAGGGAATCCCCAGGGCCTGAAAAATTCCGGCGTCCAGGGGCCTTAGGGCGGCGCGGACAGCCGCCTTCCGGGTCTCGTCCAATGTTTCCGGCCCGGTTCCGGGGTTAAGGGCATCCTCCACGGAAAAGCCCGCTATCCAGGTACGGCGAAGCTCCCTCAGATGGCCCCGGGAACCTGCCGCCAGAGCTATGTCCCTGGTCAGAGAACGTATGTAGGTTCCCTTGGAACAGTGTACCCTGATCCGGGCCAGGGGGGGATCATAGGAGAGAAGATCCAAAGCATAGACCGATATGGGACGCCGCTCCATTTCCGGGACCCTGCCCGACCGGGCAAGCCGGTGGGCCCGCTCTCCCCCTACGTGCACTGCGGAATAGGCCGGGGGAGCCTGGAGCAGGTTTCCCCGGAAACCGGGAAGCGCCTGTTCCAGGCTTTCTCTTGAGGGAGGGGCCGCTTCGGCAATAACCGCCCCCTCCGGGTCCAGAGTATCCGTTTCGGCGCCAAAATAAACGGTTCCTTCATAGCGTTTATCACAGTTCAAAAACCAGGGGGAAAGTTTTACCGCCCGGCCGACCAGGACCAGGAGCAGCCCGGAGGCAAATTTATCCAGGGTTCCCGTATGACCCGCCTTGCGGGAGGAAAAGGCCCTTTTGATCAGTTTGAGGGATTCAAAGGAGGTAAAACAGGGCTGTTTGTCCAGAAGCAGGAGGCCGGAAAGCGCCGGGGTCCGTTGTCCCCGGGGGAACAGGCCGGACCGGCCCCCGGAAACTTCGGCGGCGTTATGCGCCGTCATGGTTCACTAAATCCTCAATCTTTTTTACCAGGTCAAAGCCTTCTTTAACGCCCCTGTCCTCATGGAAACGAAGCCGGGGGATCTGTCGCAGGCGTATTTGGGCATTAAGCTGAGAATGGATAAATCCTGCGGCGCTCTGGAGCCCCTCGACCCCTTTAGCCAGCCCCGCCCCGGTTTTATAGCTTGATACATAAACATCCGCATAGGCCAAATCCCGGGACACATCGACTCTCGTTATGGAAAGAAAGGAATCCACCCGGGGGTCCTTGATCCGTCCCTCCACAATAAGGGCGCCTATCTTTTCCTGAATAAGCCGCCCTGCCCTTTCATTCCGGTATTCAGCCATACTTTTAGAATCTAATCCCTGGTAAGCTTCCGGGCTACTTCGACAATTTCAAAGACCTCAAACTGATCGCCCACCTGGATGTCGTCAAAGTTTTCAAGCCCCATGCCGCATTCATAACCGGCGGCCACTTCCCGGACATCGTCCTTAAAGCGTTTAAGGGAGGCGATCCTGCCGGTATGGATGACAATGCCCTCCCGGATGACGTTGACGCTGGCGCTGCGCTTGACCGTCCCGGTAAGCACATAGCAGCCGGCAATGGTTCCCGTCTTGGGCACCTTAAAGGTATTTCTGACCTCCACCGAAGCGATGACTTCTTCTTTGGTGTCGGGCTTCAACATTCCTTCCAGGGCCTGCTGAATCTCCTCCACCGCCTTGTAGATAATGTTGTACTTCCGAATATCCACCTTTTCCTGATCCGCCAGAGCCTTCGCTTTGGGGGTGGGCCGGACGTTGAAGCCGATGATGATGGCGTTGGAGGCGGAGGCAAGATCTACGTCTCCTTCGTTGATGGCCCCGGGCAGAGCCTGAATAACATTGAGCCGTATTTCCTTATTGGAAAGTTTTTCCAGGCTGGACCGGAGGGCCTCGGCGGAACCCTGGACATCGCTTTTAATAATAACCTTCAGTTCCTGAATAGCCCCGTCGCTGATGGTATCGTACAGATTATCCAGGGTAATCTTCTTGATGTTTTTAGCATTCTCGAAACGTTTAAGTTCCTGCCGTTTGGCGGAAATGCCCCGGGCGGTTCTTTCGTCCTCCACTACCTGAAGGGGGTCCCCCGCATCGGGGATTCCCTCAAAGCCCAGCACCTCCACGGGCATGGAGGGAGTGGCGCCGGACACCTTGTCCCCCTTGTCGTTAAACAGGGCCCGTACCTTGCCGGGCCAGATCCCCGCCACAAAGGAATCACCCGTGTTCAGGGTTCCCCGTTCCACCATTACCGTAGCCACAATGCCCCGGCCATGATCGATCCTGGATTCCAGGATTTTGCCTTCGGCGCTGCGGTTAAAGTTGGTTTTAAGATCCAGCAGTTCCGCTTCCAGCAGAATGACGTCGATGAGCTTATCAACGCCTTCCTTTTTGAGGGCCGAAAGTTCCACGAACATAGTCTGGCCGCCCCAATCTTCGGGCATGAGTCCCAGTTCCGAAAGCTGGCTTTTCACCTTATCCGGGTTGGCCTCGGGTTTGTCCATCTTGTTCACCGCCACGATGATGGGAACCTCCGCCTCTTTGGCGTGATTTATGGCCTCGATAGTCTGGGGCATGACTCCGTCATCGGCGGCGACCACCAGGACTACGATATCCGTTACCTGGGCGCCCCGGGCCCGCATACGGGTAAAAGCTTCATGGCCGGGGGTATCCAGAAAGGTGATCCGGCCGTGGGCGGTGTCCACCGTATAGGCCCCTATGTGCTGGGTAATGCCGCCGAATTCACCGGAAACCACGTCGGCGCTGCGGATGGCATCCAGCAGTTTTGTTTTTCCGTGATCCACATGGCCCATAACGGTAACTACCGGCGGCCTGGGACTCATGGTGGCGGCATCGTCCGCTTCGGTCTCAATGAGGGTCTCGTCGTAGAGGCTGACAATGCGCACGTCGGCGCCGAATTCCGACGCCAGGATAGCGGCGGTTTCGGCATCTATCTGCTGGTTGATGGTAACCATCATCCCCATGCTCATCAGCTTGTGGATAAGATCCGAAGCCTTGAGATTCATCTTCCGGGCCAGTTCAGACACGGAGATCACCTCCATGATGTCAATGGACCTGGGTACCGGGTTGGCAACATGGGTTATCTTCTTTTTAGTCTGGAGGAGTTTCTCCTCCATCTCTTGTTCTTTACGCTGATAAACCGGTTTTTTCGCCTTGAAGGACTTTTTTACCAGTCCCTTCCCTTCAGCCGGGGGCGGAGCTGCGGGCGCCCTGCCGGGACCGCCCGGACCGCCGGGACGGGGCCCCCGGGGGGGACCGCCGAATCCGCCGCCGGCAGGACGGCCGCCGGGACGGGAAAAGCGCGGGGGACCGCCAAACCCGCCGCCGGCAGGACGGCCGCCGGGACGGCTCTCACCGCCGCCCACCGGACGGCCGCCGACCCTGCCCGCCGCTCCTGCGGGACGCTGGGCAAAGGGAAGATCGTTCCGGGGAGGACGGGGTCCTACCGGACGGCCCCCCACCCTGCCTGCGGCCGCGGCGGGACGCTGGGTATTGGCCAGGGAAGATACCTGCCGCTCCGGTTCTTTGGCGGATTTTTCCTTCGGAGGCGGGGCTTCTTCCCTGGGAGCCTCCTGTTTGGGAGCTTCCGTGGCAACAACCTTAGGCTGAACTTTTCTCGATGGTTCAATCCCGCCGGAGGGTTTCTTTTTTACCACAATCACCTTACGGCGTTCTCCATGATCCGGAGCGGGGGGGCTCTTTACCCCTTCCTCTTGGGACTCAGGCTCTTTTGCATGTTTAATGAGTTCTACTTTCGGTTTTTGGGTGTCTAATTCCTCAGCCATAATCCACCTTTATTCGTCTTCGTATTCAAAGCTTAGACCTATGCCGCAGTTCGGGCAACTGGTCATATCTATGGTTATCTTTGCTCCGCATTCGGGACATTCGTACTCTTCGGCTTCCGCGGTTTCTTCGGTTCCGGGAACCTCCTTCCCGGTCTCTGCGGTTTCCTCCGGCCCCTCTTCGGCGCCGTTCCCGTAGGCTTCAGCCTGTTGTTCTTCCACAATCTCATATTCCTCAATAAGTTTGCGGACAGCTTCCATCTGTTCCGGCGTAATGCCGTTAAGGGCGGCGGCTTCCTCCGCGGAAAGGGTAAGAAAATCTTCTATAAAATCGATATTGTTTTCTTTAAGAAGCTCCGCCGCCTGAAGATCAACTCCGGGCAGCTCGGAGATCCGGGAGATCTCCTCTTCGTAGCCCGAATCGCCGAAAAGTTCCGAAACCGCCCGCCTGGATTCGGAGGCAATGTCCATTTCCGCAAACTGGGCGTCGGTCTTAACGTCAATGTTCCAGTCCACCAGGCGGTTCGCCAGGCGTACATTGAGCCCTTGCTTTCCTATGGCCAGGGAAAGCTGAGACTCGCTTACCACCGCCAGGGCCTGATGCTTGCCTTCGTCCAGGATCACCACGTCCCGGACTTCCGCCGGGGACAGGGCGTTCTTGATGAAGCGCCGGGGATCGGGATCGTATTTGAGAATGTCGATCTTCTCCCCCTCAAGTTCCCGAATCACCGCCTGGATACGAACCCCTTTAAGGCCGACGCAGGCCCCCACGGGATCTACATCTTCCCGGTTGGAGTATACCGCCAGTTTGGTACGGTAACCCGCTTCCCTGACGATCTTGTGAATCTCCACGGTCTTGTCGTATACCTCGGGGACTTCAAGCTCGAAGATGGCCCGGACAAATTCGGTATGGGTCCGGGAAAGCACCACCTGGAGTCCCGCGGGGGTCTTGTTTACCTCGGTAATCAGCGCCTTGATCCGGTCGTTGACGTGATAAATTTCCCGGGGGGACTGGTACTTCTTGGGCAGTATGCCTTCAACCTTGCCCAGATCCACATAAATTGTTCCATTCCGTTCCCGCTGGTAATAGCCGATGATTATTTCGTTGACCTTATCTTTGTATTCGGAATAGAGGCTGTCCTTTTGAATTTCCCTGATGGACTGATGGGCGGTCTGTTTGGCGCTTTGTACCGCGATACGGTCAAAGTCCCTGGGGTCCACTTCTATTAAAAGTTCGTCGCCGATCTCCGCTTCAGGATTAAGCTCCCTGGCCTCCGCCAGTTCAATCTCCGATACGGGATCATAGACGCCGTCCACAATCTTTTTCTGAGCATAAATTGAAACTTCCCGGTTGTCATTGCTGAACCGGACTATGGCATTTTCCGCATTTCCAAAACGCCGTTTGTACGCCGCCAGAAGGGTGTTCTCGATGGTCTTGAAGACGAGTTCCTCCGAAATACCGCGGTCTTCGATGAGCTGGCGGATTGCCTCAGACATGTCCGTTGCCATGGGCTTCCTCCTCTGAATTTAACTTTGCCTTGGCGATAATCTCATAGGGCAAGGATACCATTCCGTCTTTTCCTTTAAGCACAATATGGGTCTCGTCCGCCGATTCCAGGATACCCCCGGACCAGCCGGAAATGTCGGTTCTGTAACAGCGGATTCCCCGGCCTGTATAACAGGCAAATTCGGCGCCGTCCTTAATAAGCCGGTCTATACCGGGGGAGGAAACCTCCACATAGAGGTCCGCCCCGGGGAAGGCCAGTTCCAGCCGGGGAATCAGCGCACGGTGGACCCGGGAACAATCATCCACCCCTATAGGCCCGGCGCCGCATACCACCGCCCGAATCTGAACGCTCCCCTTATGCCTGGAGAAACCCAGCTCCACCAGAGAAAAACCCAGTCCCCGGGTTACCGGTTCAAGGGAATCGTACAGGGGATCGGTCCCCCTGGGGGTATAGCGCAAGGCGGCTCCTCTGCAACAAAAAAGGGCCGACCGAGCGACCCTTTTTTAAATGAATCTAAACTGTCGTCCGTAGTCTAGCAATCTTCATCATTCCGTGTCAATAGGCCGCAATGCCCCCGGCAAAATCCGGCCCCGCTCACCCCGGACAAGCGGCCGCCTGCGCCTCCGGAGATACCGGCGTAAGGATTGAAGCGGGCTCCGTTTTGTTCCCCTCTAGGGAGTATGCGCTCTCTTATAGGGAACCGGCTGCTGTCCTATATCCGGGAATACCTCTTTCCCGGAGGCTGCGCCCTCTGCGGAACCATGCTGCTCGACGGGGAAGAAGCCCGGCTGGGGCTCTGCGGGAACTGCCGGGAGGGCTTTGTAAAGAACGCTTTGCAGGAGACAGGCGGACGCTGTTCCTCCTGCGGGCGGCCCCTTATCTCCGAAACAGGAACCTGCCTGTCCTGCCGGGAAGAAGGGCATAACTTTGACGGCGGCATCGCCCTTTTCCCCTACAGCGGAAACTGTCAAAGGCTGCTGGCCGCCTATAAATTCGCCAAACGGCTGTGCCTGGCGAATTTTTTCGCGGAACGGATACTTGAGGCCGTCCGGTTTACGGCCCTGCGGGAACCGGTCTGGGTTCCTGTTCCGCCCAGACCCGGCAAAATCAAGAGAACAGGCTGGGACCAGGTAGCCTGCCTTGGAACCGTCCTGGCAGGGCTGGGCCTTCCGGTGTATCCCTGCCTCAAACGGCTTCCTTCGCGGAGTCAGAAGGAGCTTAACCGGGAAGCCCGGAAAACCAATCTCCGGGGAAAGATTATCTGTACCCAAAAACCGCCCGGGGATCTTGTCCTCTTTGACGATGTGATTACCACCGGTTCCACACTGGACGCCTGCGCTTCGGCGCTAAAGGAAGCGGGAAGCGAACGGGTTTACGGCTTCTGCCTCTTCTATGACTAGTGTCATCCGGTCAGCGCTGAATCGCCGGATATGCCTGAAGAAATTTAACCGCACGAAGATACCCGGAAGCAAGCCTCTGGGCATGGATCCCGGCGAATGAAACGGTTACATCTGGCGGCGTTCAAGCGGGAAAATTCCTTTCTTGATCCGGGGAAATGTACTATAATTTTTTTAGAGGATATTTATGAAAATAGGTAAAAAACTTGTCATCATGATTATTGCCCTTACCCTTGCGGGAATCGGCATTCTGCTGGGAACTATTTTGTACAGTTCCCAGAGGCAAATTACGGCGCTGACCAGCAATGAGTTGAAGAATTTGGCGAACCATGAAGCCGGCCAGCTTGGACTATGGCTGGAATCTTATTTTTCCGTCGCCAGATCCCTGGCGCAATCGATGGAAACTTATGAGGAAATCGAGCCCACGGAGCGGCGTTTCTTTTATAACCTCCTGCTTGAACAACTGACCAAATCAAACCCGGAAGTAGCCGCCGTCTGGACAGGATGGGAACCAAACGCCCTGGACGGCCTTGACGCCCGGTATGCCAACACTCCGGGGACGGATGAAACCGGCAGGTTCATCTCCTACTGGTCCCGGACCCGGGACGGCGTCCGGCTGAACGCGCTGGTGGATTATACGGTCAGCGGTTCCGGTGATTTTTACCTTATTCCCATGCAGACCGGAAACGAAACCGTGGTGGAACCTTATTTTTATAAAATCGACGGAACCGATACCCTGATTACCTCCCTGGCGGTTCCGGTAAAAAAGAACGATAAGGTCATCGGCGTTGCGGGCATCGATATTGCCCTGTCCAAAATTCAATCCAACGTAGAAGCCGTCAAACCCTATGAGGGCAGCGTCGCCTCGGTTTTCAGCAACGGCGGGCTTGTGGCGGGCTTTTATGATCCGGCCCAGCTTGGAAAATCCATGAGCGCCGCCTATGCGGATACGGCTGGCGGCCGTTTATCCGATTATATGAACGCCATAAAAACAGGTTCCGAATTCAGTTTTTCAAACACCGTTGATCTCGGCGGCAAAAAAACCCGGTATACAGTCATCTCCGTTCCTCTTGCCATAGGAAAAACCTCCACCTCCTGGGCTTTGGCTATTGGGGTTCCTCAAAACGTTATCGATGCGCCGGTTTTGCGGATGCTCCGCATGAGCATCATCATAAGCGCGGTAATGGTCCTGGCCATAGCAGCCGCGGCCTTTCTCATTGCCCGTTCCATCAGCAATCCCCTCAAACAGATGATGAAAAACTTTACTTCCCTTGGAGAAGGAGATTTGACCCATCAACTGGATATACACCGCAAAGACGAAATCGGCGATATGGCCGTAGTTTTTAACGGAACCCTGGACAAGATCAAAAACCTCGTGTCAACCATAAAGAATAAGTCCATCACCCTTTTTGATATCGGGAACGAGCTTGCCAGCAACATGACCGAAACGGCCGCCGCGATCAATGAAATTACCGCCAACATTCAGAGCATCAAGGGCCGGGTAATTAACCAGTCCGCCTCGGTAACGGAAACCAATGCGACCATGGAACAGATCACCGTAAACATCGATAAACTCAACGGGCATGTGGACAATCAAAGCGCCAGCGTGTCCCGGTCTTCATCGGCCATTGAGGAGATGCTCGCCAATATCCAGTCCGTTACCCAAACCCTGGTAAGGAACGCCGGCAACGTTCAGGAATTGATAGAAGCTTCCGAAGTGGGCCGTTCCGGCCTGCAGGAAGTGGCGGCGGACATCCGGGAGATCGCCCGGGAATCCGAGGGGCTTCTGGAGATCAATGCGGTAATGGAAAACATCTCCAGCCAGACCAACCTTCTGTCCATGAATGCGGCGATTGAGGCGGCCCATGCCGGGGAAGCGGGCAAGGGCTTTGCCGTGGTAGCGGATGAGATCCGTAAACTGGCGGAAAATTCGGGAGAGCAGTCCAAGACTATTTCCATGGTGCTCAAGAAGATCAAAGATGCCATCGATAAAATAACCTGGTCCACCGAAAACGTACTTAACAAGTTTGAAGCCATAGACAGCGGGGTCAGGACCGTATCGGACCAGGAGGAAAATATCCGCAATGCCATGGAAGAACAGGGAGAGGGAAGCAAACAGATTCTGGAGGCTGTTGAGCAATTGAACGATCTGACCCAAAAAGTCAAGAACGGTTCCTCGGAGATGCTTGAGGGGAGCAGGCAGGTCATTCAGGAAAGCAAAAACCTGGAAGCGGTAACCCAGGAGATAAGCAACGGAATAAACGAGATGGCCGCCGGGGCGGATCAGATTAATGTTGCGGTGGACCGGGTCAACGCCATCAGCGGGGAGAATAAAGAAAGCATTAACGTGCTGGTGAAGGAGGTGGCAAAGTTCAAAATTGAAAAATAGAATTGTTTGGAAATTTCAGTTTCCGGACAAATTCCACTTAAAAATGAACGAACCCCTTGCTCCGTTACCGATCCCCTTGACAATTCCGGTCGAGGGATTCAATAATTCCAATGTTAACTGAGCATAACTATTCTCATGTGTATCACGGGAGGGGGCGGAGCGGACATGATAAAAAATACAAAGAACGGCAATAAATCTTTCTGGAACCGTTTCGCGTTTCTTTACGATTTCATCATCAAAAGGGACCGGGCGGCCTATGAGGAAATGTACCGGCTTATGGCGGAGGATTTGACTCCGGACATGGATGTCCTGGAGCTTGCCGCGGGAACCGGCCTCATTGCCCTCCGTATCGCGGAGCGGATCCGTTCCCTGGAGGCGACCGATTTTTCCCCCGCCATGATAGCCGAAGCGAAAAAGAAACCGGCCCCCAAAAATGTAAACTTTTCGGTGCAGGACGCTACGGCCCTGACCTATGAGGCGGCGCGGTTTGACGCGGTTATTATCTCCAATGCCCTGCACATCATGCCCGGCCCGGCATTGGCCCTGACCAACATCCGCAGGGTTCTCAAACCGGAGGGGCTTCTCATCGCTCCGACCTTCACTCGATCCGGGAGTTTCCGGGAACGGCTGTGGGCCGGCATCATGGGTATAGCGGGGTTTCGTATCTGGTCAACATGGAAAGCCGGTGAATATCTGAATTTTTTACGGGAGAACGGCTTTAACATTCGGAGGTCAAAGACCATTCCCGCGTCGTTCCCGCTGGTGTATGTTACGGCGAAGATGGAACAGGGGAAGCCCCCGCGGGGGGTTTGAGAGGGCAGGAAAAAAAGCCTCCGGGAAAAACATTTTGCCGATCCCGCCTTATCCGGGGATTTCAAACAAGTCCGGTATGCCGGTCAATGTAAGGATAATTCTATTCTATGCCTGTATTGACTGAAAGGCGGGGCCCCCAGGCAAGCACCGGAAACAAGGCTTCCGCGCCGGTTTCGGGTTTGCCCGGGGTATCTTCCATAATACTAAGATGAGAAAGGAAACTGCCGGCTAAATCTTTGCCGCCGGCTTCTGCTGCCCGATATATGAGGCAAGCCTGATATCGTTTCCCTTGATGTGCGTAACCAGCCAGTCGCCGATTTTAGCGCGCACCTCATCAATAAGTTCCGCCGAGGCCCCTTTCATGATCATCCGAACCTTCAAATCCCGTACCGTTGCCTTAAAACCTTCGTGTAATTCCTTATGCCTGGTATATTCGGGATAGTTGAACTTTTGCTGGAGCTGTTCTTCATCGAAGAAATGCTTGATAGTGTAATCGTTCAGAAAATTCAAGCTTTTGGTCAACTCCTCCTTTCCCCTGTTATCCTCACAAGCCTTCATAAGGTCGTTAATAGCCGCGAACAATTGTTTATGCTGTTCGTCTATAAAGTCGTTCCCGGTCCTTACGCTCTCATCCCAGACATATTCTACCATAATAGCCTCCTTGTTGGGTATTATATCATGCTTTTAAAATGTTGGATAGATGGATGGCGCGGCCCCTCCGGGAACCATCCCGTAAAGAACCGGGCGCTAACCCCGGCCTCCAATCGTCCCCGGAAAGACCGGTCAACCCGGATTTGTAAAACGGCAAGGCCTGTCCGAAAAGGCAAAAAACTTGTCCGGCGGCTTTTTCAATACGGCATTTATGTACTGTTCCAACGAAACGAGAGCAAGGGATGTCCGGGGAGTAATGTTACTATATAGAGTCTATTCATAATGTGTCTGCATTGGATGGACAGACTCTATATACAGATACGCTTTCAGCATGGAACAGCGCCGGTACCGCTGTACGGTACCGCATTCAGGTTCCCGGATAAAATTACTATTATGTCATGCGGAAGAATACTATGAACCGCTAACCGCACAAGCAGCACGAAATCTTGAGGCGAAATCCATGGATTGTCCGTGAAGCTGCGGACCACAGATCCGGTGAGGTTTCGGACTAAGGTCCGGCGGCTGAATTTCTTCAATTTCGGAATCCCCTGCGCAACGTAAGTTACCATGTACCAGTACATATAAAATGAATTTTATTTTTTTTTTGTTGACTGCATAAAAATTCAGTACTACAATGCTGTTATACGGGCGTCTTTGCCGTGTAAATTCATCTTTCTAAACAGGAGACACTTATGGCTGTTAAGTATATACCGGAACCCTTCCGTATTAAGGTTGTGGAACCGCTTCGTATGTTGACGCATGAAGAGCGCGAAAAGAAAATTGCCGAAGCCCATTACAACCTCTTCTATCTGAAAAGCGAAGATGTGTACATCGACCTGCTGACGGACTCGGGAACCAACGCCATGAGTCAGTTCCAATGGGCGGGGATGATGCAGGGCGACGAAGCCTATGCGGGGGCGTCCAGTTACTACAAGCTGATCAACGCCGCCAAAGATATTTTCAGTTACGGTTATATCCAGCCGGTACATCAGGGGCGCGCCGCCGAGAAGGTGCTGCTTCCCCTCTTTTTATCCGAGGGCAAGTTCGCCATTTCAAATATGTTCTTTGATACTACGCGGGCCCACGTTATTTTGTCGGGAGCCCGCGCCATAGACTGCGTGGTGCCGGAAGCCCTGGATCCGTCCAAACGCGCCCCCTTTAAGGGTAACATGGATGTGGAACGGCTTGAAAAACTTATCAAGGAACACGGGCCCGAAAAGATAGGCCTCGTGGTAATGACCATCACCAACAATTCCGCCGGAGGCCAGCCGGTCTCGGTTCAGAATATCCGGGAAACCGCGGCGGTCTGCAAAAAATACGGAATCCCCCTTGATATCGATGCGGCGCGTTATGCGGAGAACGCGTACTTCATCCAGCGGGACGAACCGGGTTACGCGGACAAGTCCATCAAAGAGATCGTACAGGAAGTCTTCAGCTATGCGGATATGTTCACCATGAGCGCCAAGAAAGATACCATCGTCAACATGGGCGGCATGATTGGCGTAAAGGACGAGAAGATCAACGAAAAACTTATCCTGGAGATCAAATCCCGTTGTATTGAATTCGAGGGGCTTTACACCTACGGCGGCCTTGCGGGCAGGGATTTGGAAGCCCTGGCGGCGGGTCTTTACGAGGGACTCGACGACAACTATCTCCGTTACCGGGTAGGTCAGATGGAGTACCTGGCGGCAAAATTCGACGACGCCGGCATTGCTTATCAGTCGCCGGTCGGAGGCCACGGAGTATTTCTGGACGCCAAGGCCATGTTCCCACATATCCCTTATACCGAGTACCCTGCCCAGGCGCTTTGTATTGAGCTTTACAAAGAAGGAGGAATACGCTGCTGCGACATCGGCTCGTACATGCTGGGCAACGACCCCGACACGGGCAAGCAGCTCAAGGCCGATTTTGAATTTTCCCGGCTTGCTATCCCGCGCAGGGTATACACCCAGGCCCATCTGGACGTGATAATCGATGCGGTGATAGAAGTTAAAAAGCGTGCGCCGAACATAAAGCGCGGGTACCGCATTGTCTGGGAACCTCCGATTCTGCGGCACTTCCAGGCGCATCTTGAGCCAATAAAATAGTCCAATACAGGAGGTAAGTATGTCAGACGGAAAAACACGTGATTCGTTTTCGAACAGGTGGGGATTTATTGTTGCCTGCATCGGTTCGGCGGTGGGGATGGCGAATGTGTGGGCCTTCCCGTACCGGACGGCGCGGTACGGCGGCGCGGCGTTCCTGATCCCGTATTTAATCTGTATCCTCGTCCTGGGGGCGACCGGCGTTGTTGAGGAAACCGCCTTTGGCCGCTGGGGCGGGGCGGGACCCCTGGGAACCTTCCGTAAGGCATTGACCGCAAAGAACAAGCCCCTGAAGGAAATCGGGGTTATTCCGGTCATCGGCGCCTTCGGCATCGGAACGGGCTATGCGATCATCATGGGCTGGGTTCTCCGCTATCTCTGGGGTTCCATTTCGGGAGCGATGATTAACGCGGAGAATACCGGGGCCTACTTTGGTCAGATTGTCGGCAACTTCGGCAGTATAGGCTGGCACTTTGCCGCCCTTGTCATCACATTCCTCATGATGGTCGGAGGCATTCAGAAGAGCATCGAAAAGGTATGCAAGATTATAATGCCCATCTTTTACCTTCTGTTTATCTACATGGCCGTCCGGGTTGCCCTGCTTCCCGGCGTCGTTGAGGGGTACAAGTATCTGTTCATCCCCCAGTGGAAGTATCTGGGCGACATCAGGACCTGGATTTTTGCGCTGGGGCAGGCGTTTTTCTCCCTGTCGCTGGCGGGCAACGGGACCCTGGTCTACGGCTCCTATCTGAGCAAGAAGGAAAATGTTCTTTCCTGTTCGGCAAACATCGCTATTTTTGATACCCTGGCGGCTCTTCTTGCGGCAATCGTGGTTGTTCCCGCGGTATTCGCGCTGCTCGGCGCGGACTCGGTCGGCGCGGGACCGCCCCTCCTGTTCATTACCCTGCCGGCGATCTTCCAGCAGATGGCGGGCGGACGGATCTTTGCCATCGTCTTCTTCCTGGCGATCTTCTTTGCGGCGGCCACTTCCATCGTCAACCTCTTTGAAACGCCGATCGAGATGCTTCAGGAACGGTTTAAACTTTCCCGTTTCAAGTCGGTGTCCATTATTCTCCTTCTGGCGGCGGTGGGCGGCGTTTTTCTGGAGAGCGCCGATACCATCGGAGTATGGATGGACGTTATGTCCATCTACGTTTGTCCGCTGGGCGCATTCATCGCGGCGGTTATCTTCTTCTGGGTTATGGGCAAGGATTTTGCCGCGGAGCAGATCCAGCTTGGACGGGAGAAGAAGATCGGCAAGTGGGTTGTACCCCTGGGCAAATACGGTTTCTGCGCAATCGCATTCCTTGTATTTGTTCTGAGTATTGCCTTTGGCGGCATAGGCTGATACGACAGAATACCGGAGCTGTCCCCGGACTTGGACCAAGGCCCGTCCGGGACAGTTTCTTTCGCGCGCCGGTCAACAAACCGAAACAAATGCGCCGGAGCTGTTGGTCCGCGGATCAACGATTCCGGGATGTCCGGGAAGCGGCCCCGGTTTGGCCCGCTATTCCTGGACATTTCCACTGGTTCAGATAACAAACAAACGGATTTTTTATCTGACAAATTCAAATCATGGAGTACATAATATGAAAAATGTGATTGTTACCAAAAAAGCCCCCAAGGCTATCGGCCCGTATTCTCAGGGAATCGACGCCGGCAGTTTTGTATTTACAAGCGGGCAGCTGCCTGTCGATATGGCGGTTAACGCCCTCGAAAAAGACGACATCAAAAAGGCGGCAAAGAATTCCCTTGAGAACTGTAAGGCTATTCTTGAACAGGCGGGGCTCTCGCTGAAGGACGTGGTAAAGACTACGGTATTCATGGTTGACCTTTCCGAATTTACCGCAATGAACGAAGTGTACGCGTCGTATTTCCCCGAAAACCCGCCTGCGCGGAGCTGCGTACAGGTTGCGGCGCTGCCCTTGGGCGCAAAGATTGAAATTGAGCTGATCGCCGCAAAGTAGAACCTGCATACAGGGCGGCGCCGGTTAATTTCCGTTTGAAACGGCCGGCGTCTCCCTGATAGAGCTGCCGGAAACCTCTGTTTCCAAACAACTTCAATGTATAGGATATGCTGAAGATAAACGACTATATCACGGCTTATACCCGGAAAGATTACGGCATTTATACGCCGGAGTACCCCATTGATCTTGACTGTTCTTTGGGGGTAAATCAGGAAGATCTGCCGGATACGGTTTTTACGAAGCTGAGAGAACTCAACAGAGACAATCAGGATCCTATAAAACAGTATCCCCATGACGAAATCCTGCTCGACAAATTGGCGGACTGGTATAAACGCCGGGGGATCGATTGGCTTAAAACGGAAAACCTGATTCTGGGCTGCGGTTCCTTTGATCTTCTCTGCAATATGAACCTGCTCTGTCTGGCAGGACATAAAAAAGTCCTGGGTCATGCGCCGCAGTTCTCCGCATATGTGGACCATGTCAACTGCATTGGAGCGGCGTACTGTTCTTATACGCTTCCCCGGACAAAAAACTATAAATTTGAAACCGAGGGGTATCTTGGCGAGATGAACTCAAGCTGCGATCTCTTCATCGTAGAGAACCCGAACAATCCAACCGGACAGGAAATCAAACTGAAGGATGTACAAAAAATAGCCGCAAAGGCCGAATCCCTGCATGCGATTTTAGTCGTGGACGAGGCATACGGGGATTATATGGAACTGCACAATTCGGCGCTTAACCTTATTCCCGGGCATCCCAACGTTGTGGTTACCAGAACCTTTTCAAAGGGTTTTGGAATGGCGGGCATACGCCTGGGCTATGCCTTTATCTCTTCTGAGAACGATCTTGCCGTTCAGTTAAAAAAACTGGAAATACCTTTTAACAGCAACGGCGTGGCGCGTATTCTTGCGGGGGCCGTAATTGACAGTGGCGGGGATATGCTTAAAATCCAGGAGATAAGGGCAAACAAGCAAAAGATTTTGAAGATACTGACAAAACTTAAAGCCGCGGTAACCTCGGAAAGGACCCCCATCATGACGCTGTACTACGATACAATGGACGGCGGATTCGACCTGCAGCGATTTCTGGCGGAAAAAGTACATCTTGCGGCCGTCGGCTGCGCCGCCTACGGCGGACTCGATAAAAGGGCGGTACGGCTGATGCTGCCCGGAACAAAGGATGTGGACGAAAAGCTGCTGCCGAAACTTATCTCTGCGCAGAACTATCTGGACTAGGGGCTTCCAAAAACAGACCGGGCAGGCGCACGGGGTGGAATTATTATCACAACCTGTTCCCTGCAGGGAATGACAAACATAAGAACTATGCCGCAATGACTGGAAGGCGGGGGTCCATACTTCGCCGAAGTTCCGGTCCGCGCCTGCCCCGGTAAAATTCACTGCCACTGAAAAAACGGTGGAATCGACGCCGGTAATCTGCCCACGGTCAGCCCGGAGCGGCTTTTATAACTGGTTCAATATACCGAAATCATGGTATGATTATGTTAAACAGACCGCGCTAACGGTATTTTTGGAGGAAGAATGGCGGCGAGAATCACAATGAAAAACCCCCTGGTAGAGCTTGACGGGGATGAAATGACCCGGGTGCTTTGGGCCCTGGTAAAGGAAAAACTTATCCTGCCCTGGGTAGACCTGAAAACCGAGTACTACGATCTGGGCCTTCCGAACCGGGAAGCTACCGGCGACGGGGTTACCGCCGAATCCGCCCGGGCCATTCTACGCTGGGGGGTCGGGGTAAAATGCGCCACCATTACCAGCAACGCCGCCCGGCAGGCGGAGTACAATCTAACAAGCCTTCACCCTAGTCCCAACGCCACCATCAGGGCAATCCTGGACGGTACGGTGTTCCGCAAACCCATAGCCGTTTCCCGCATCAAACCGTCGGTGGCAGGCTGGAAAAAGCCCATTGTTATCGGACGCCACGCCTACGGCGACGTGTACAAGGCGGCGGAAATGGCCATTCCGGGACCGGGCAGGGTGGAGCTGGTCTATACGGATCAGAAGGGCCGGGAAACGAGAACCATGGTGGCCGAGATGGGCGGCCCCGGCATAGTCCAGGGCATGCACAACCTGGACGAATCGATAAAAAATTTTGCCCGTTCCTGCTTCCGCTATGCCATTGACGAAAAACTTCCGGTATGGTTTGCCGCCAAGGATACAATCTCCAAAATCTACGACGGCCGCTTTAAGGAAATTTTCAACCATATTTACGAAACCGAATTCAGGGAACCCTGCGCCGCCGCGGGAATTTCCTACTTCTATACCCTCATCGACGATGCGGTGGCCCGGGTCGTCAAGGGCGAAGGGGGCTTTCTCTGGGCCTGTAAAAACTACGATGGGGATGTGATGAGCGACATGATCGCCGGCGCCGCCGGGAGCCTCGCCATGATGACCAGCGTCCTGGTGTCTCCCGCGGGGGTTACCGAATACGAGGCGGCCCACGGCACGGTTCAGCGGCACTATTACCGCTGGCAGAAAGGAGAAAAAACCAGTACCAATCCCACGGCGCTGATCTTTGCCTGGATCGGCGCCCTGGCAAAACGGGCGGAGCTGGATCACGTCCCGGAACTGGAAACCTTTGCCCGGCGGCTTGAGGCCGCAGTTTTGCAGACCATTGAGGAGGGGGAAATGACCGCCGATCTTGCCCTGCTTGCTTCGGCGTCCTCCGCTCCGGTAAAACCGGTGGATTCCTGGGAATTCATCGACGCCATAGGAAGGCGTCTATAGCGCAAAGAGCCGCAGGGGACCGGCGTTCCGTTATGGGATGAACCGCCGTTTTCCGCGGGAAAGGACTCTACTGTAGCAACGCCCGGGCCTTGGCGGCGATGGTTTCGGCGTTCAGGCCGAAGCGTTTAGTCAGGTAGTCCTGGGTTCCCACTTCACCGAACTCGTCCATGACGCCGATCCGGGCAAAACGGCCGCCGAATCCCGTTTCCGCCAGGATCTCCGCCACGGCGCTTCCTAGGCCGCCGTTAATCTGGGCGTTTTCGGCGCTGATCACGGCCCGTACTTTGGCGGCTTCCGCAATCACCGCCTCCCGGTCAATGGGCTTAAGGGTAAGGATGTCCAAAACCCCCGCATCGATTTCCTGACCGGCCAAGATATCGCATGCCCTAAGGCATTCGTTGACCATCAGGCTGCCCAGAGCCATAAAAGAGAGATCCTTTCCCGGTTTAAGAAGCTTTGCCTTTCCAAATTGGAAAGCTTCGTTTTCCGGGTACAGCAGGGGTACGGGTTTGCGGGGAAAGCGGATGTACACACAGCCGTAAAACCCCGCCGCTTCCCGTACAAAGGCGGCGCAGGACACGGCGTCGGAGGGTTCCACAACGGTCAGCTTAGGCACCACCCGCATCAGGGCCAGGTCTTCAAAGGGCATGTGGGTACCGCCGTTCATGGCCGCCGTAACCCCCGGGTCCATGCCGATAAGCTTTACGTTAAGTTTGGCATAGTTGGCGGAGATGAAAAATTGATCGAAGACCCGGCGGGAGGCAAAGCAGCCGAAAGTAGAGGCGAAGGGAATCTTCCCCGCCGCCGAAAGCCCTGCGGCCACTCCAATCATATTCGCCTCGGCGATGCCGACATTAAAAAATTGATCCGGGTAGGCCTTTTTGAAACTCCCCGTATTGGTACAGTTCATCAGATCCGCTTCCAGAACCACGATATTTTTGTTTTTTTCCGCCAGAGCCGTAATGGTCTCCACATAGGCGGCCCGCATTTCCTTTGTTTCTTTTGTTTTCATAACCTTCTTCCCGAATTTTATTTGCAGTGGGGTCTAATACCCAGGAACCCGCTCGTTCTCCTCACAGGGGAGCTTCAGGGCGGGGAGGTTCATTCCCGGCGGCCGCGCGGGGCCGCAGTTAAACCGTCAAAAATGCGCGGCATTTTTGACGGGCGGAACCATTATCCCCCTGCATCCAAAACGGCAATTGCTTTCCGGGCCTGTTCCAGATTAAAGGCCATGCTGTGGTTTCCCTCTATTCCTTCGGCAAAAGAACAACCCTTGCCCTTGATGGTGTGCATTACGATCATGGAGGGCCTTTCCTTCTGGTCCTGGGCGGCGGCAACGGCCTTGTCCAGAGCTTCTATATCGTGGCCGTCCACCTCCTGGGTAAACCATCCGAAGGCGGACCACTTTGCCGCCAAGTCCCCCAGGTCGAGGATGTCCCTGATATAACCGTCGAGCTGCTGTTTGTTATAATCCGTAAAGGCCACAAGATTACTTGCCTTTTGGGCGGCGGCAAAGAGAGCCCCCTCCCAGATTTGGCCTTCGTCGGATTCGCCGTCCCCGATGATCGTATACACCCGGGAGGGCCTGCGGTCCATTCTAAGCCCCAGGGCGATCCCTATGGCGGCGGAGAAACCCTGGCCCAAGGAACCGGCGGTCATGTCGATGCCGGGGGTCAGGTTCCGGTCACAGTGGCTGGGAAGTTTAGTCCCCCCCTGGTTCAAGGTCTTGAGCCAGTCTTTGGGAAAATAGCCTTTAAGAGCAAGGGCGGCGTATACCGCCGGCCCCGCATGACCTTTGGATACCACCAGCTGATCCCGGTCTTCCCACCGGGGATTGGCGGGATCAACCCGCATCCGGTGAAAGTATAAAAGGGCCAGAACATCCGCAACGGACATAGCCCCGCCGATATGTCCTGACCCCAGGGTCCCGATTTCTTCAATGGTCAGCTTTCTGATTTCCCTGGCCTTGGATTTCAATTCTTGCAACAGTTCCTGATCCATAAAAACCTTCCTTCAATGGACTTATTCGAGGACCCGGCCGGTTCTCCGCGCCGGAGTCTCCGGGACCCGCCCCGATCCGCAGGGTTACCTAGCGCGCTAATGCGCATGTCGATTCCCTGATTATCAATTTGTGGGGAAGTACCGTATCCGTCCCCGCCCTCTTGCCGCTGCTGATATATTTATGCAGGGTCTGGGCGGTACGTTCCCCGATTTCGATCAAAGGCTGGCGTATGGTGGTAAGCCGGGGCATAAAATAGTTTGATATATCAAGATCGTCAAAGCCCACCACCGAAACATCTTCCGGGATACGGAACCCCTCGTCCTTCAGGACCCGCATGGCGCCGATGGCCAGCTCGTCGGTGGCGGCAAAAACGGCGGAAAAATCCCGGTCCCGGAGCAGCAGTTCCCGCATGCCGTACATGCCAAACTCGGTGGTATACTGGCGGACAAAAACGGTTTGTTCCCCGATATTCCGTTCTATGCCGACGGCTTCCATGGCGCGGAAAAAACCCTCCGCCCGCTGTCCCCCGCAGGAAAGGCCGTTGCTGCTTATCATCTTTATCTTCCGGTGTCCCAGGTTAAGAAGATGGCGCACCGCATCATAGGCGGCGTCTTCTTCGTTCACATGGATCGAGGGAAAATCGGGATGGCTGAAGGTAGCGGTTACCAGGGGAAGTTCCAGCCTCTTTACGGATTCATAAAAAGAGGCGTGCTGAATTTCATGGATCATGATGATCCCGTCCAGCTTTTCCGCTTTAAGCTTGACAAGGCATTCCGCTTCGCTGGAACCTTCAAATTTTACAAAGAAAAAATGGGTGTTATACCCAAAGGCGCCCAAATGTCGTTCCACAAACGAAAAGAGCTGGCGCTGAAACATATTGAACGTGTCGGCCAGCACAATGCCGACGGTAAAGCTCCGCTGAAGAACCATGTTCCTGGCCGCCTGGTTTGGAACATAGCCGGTTTCTTCTATTAATTTAAGGATCCGTTCCCGTTTCTCAGAATTTACGTATTTTTTGCCGTTTACAACCCGGGAAACTGTGGAAGGGGACATTCCAACCCGTTTCGCAATATCCTTGATGCTTACCATATCCTTCACCCTTACACAATGTCTGTCCTATTGTACAAAAAATAAGCGTCCCTGAATACCGCTCCCCGGCAGCCCCGCCGCCGGGGAGCCGTGCGTTCCCGCGCTGAAAATCCGGGTCCATGCCCGGCTCTAGAATTTAACCAATGTCCCCTGTTCAAAGGCGGATTTACAGGTATAGGCAATTTCGGAAACCCTGGTCCCGTCGTGAACCGTAACCGCCGGTCTGCGTCCCGTGGTAATACAGTCCACAAATTCCTGTACTTCGTTAACATAGGCGCTGTCAAAACGTTCCAGAAAATTTTCACTGCATTCCCGCCGGACCCCGTGTCCGTCAAGAACCTCCACCAGATTTTTCTGGGGTACCGAAGCGATTCGGAGTATCCCCCTGGTACCGATAATCTCGGTCTCCACATTGTAGCCGTGGGGAGCGGTGCGCCCGGCAAAAAGGAAAACCATGGCGTCATTTTTGAATTTCATCAGGCAGGACACATTGTCCCCGTCCTGGTATTGGGCGAACTCGGGATGGGCGTAACAACCGCCTATGGCATATACCGTTTCCGGTTCCGAACCGGTAAACCACCGGGCCAGATCGATGTCGTGGACCGCCATGTCCAGAAACTGTCCCCCCGAATGGGGAGCAAAGGCGATGGCCCCGGCGATAAATTTTTCCGGGTCCTGGCTGTAGGAACGGAACAGCACGGGTTTGCCGATTTCACCGGCGGCTACTTTGTCGTGGGCGTATTTATAGGATTCGTCAAAACGCCGCATAAAG
The DNA here is from genome assembly GCA_031275035.1 of Treponema sp. Next base: position 10,481 of record JAISPH010000224.1, on the reverse strand, counting down.
CCCAGCATAAACACCAGATCCGGGCGGGCCTCCACGGCCTTTTCCGCCTCTTTGCACTCCGCCACCGTAACCCCCAGGGGCTTTTCGGAGAACACGTGCTTTCCGGCAGCCAGGGCCGCGGCGATCTGTTTGGTATGCAGCGCCGAAGGCGAAACCAGTACCGCCGCGTCAATATCTTTACAGGCGATCATCTCCTCAAAGGAAGTAAATTGATATTTGACCCCCAGCCGCCCGGCGGTCTCCTCCAGCCTGGGTTTATCCACATCGCAGAGGGCCGTAAGTTCGGCGTTTTGTATTTTACCCGCAATATTTTCGGCATGCCGGAGCCCCAAACGGCCCAGGCCCACAGAACCGATACGCACTTTGTTCATCTTGGTTTCCTTTTTATGAAACCCCTGAAAACCGCCGGACCAGGGGCCCGTATCTTCAGAGGTTTCCTTCGCTTTCTAATCCCGTTTTGCGTTTTTCCGCATATCCACAATGACGGCGCCCACAATAATGAGGCCCTCCGCCACCTTCTGCCAGTACGCGTTCACCCCCAGCAGGGTAAAGCCGTTCCGCAAAACCGCCAGCACCAGGGCGCCCACAAAGGCGCCGCCTATGGTTCCGATACCGCCCGAATGGGAGGTGCCGCCTATGGTGGTAGAGGCAATGGCGGTTAACTCATAGCCGTCGGCGGCTCCGGGATGGACGCTTCCCACCCGGCCGGCAAAGACAATCGCCGCCAGGCCCGCCAAAAGACCGCAGTAGGTGTAAATGAGGATCAGGTTCTTGGATACCTTCACCCCCGATACTTCCGCGGCGGTAATATTTCCCCCGATGGCATAGGTATTTTTACCGAACCTGGTTTTGGTAAGCAAAATATAACTCACAATAATCATGAAAAAATAGATGATTACCGGAATGGGAATAACGTTAAAAACCTTTTCCCCCAGAAAAGTCAGGGAGGGGATAAGATTGCTTACCGGCCGGCCCGCTGTATAGATCAGGGCAAATCCCCGGGCCACGGTCTGCATACCCAGGGTGGCGATAAAGGCGGGAATTTTGGTTTTGGCAATAAGAAAACCGCTTATAAAACCACAAAAGGCGCCGATAAGCAGCGCCACCAATATTGGCACAATCACCGGCAGGACCGGCATGTTGGGAAAGTATTTTTCCGTGGCGTTGGTAACCTGTCCAAAACTGGCGGCCACCACTCCGGCAAAGGCCAGTACGGAACCTACGGAAAGATCTATTCCCTTGGAGATAATCACAAAGGTCATTCCCAAGGCCATGATGCCGAAGATGGAACTTTGGGTCAGAACATTAAAAATATTGATGGCGCTGAGAAACGCCGGCTGTACGATACTGAGCAGAATGATCATGATAAAAAGAACGATTACAATGCCGTACTTCCGCATGGATTGCCTTATATTCAGGGTCATTTTTCCCCTCCTCTCTGTTTTCTATACTCCTCAACTGTACCGGTGGCATAGGCCATTAATTCTTCCTGGGTCAAATCTTTGGAATTTTCCACGATCCCCGTAACCTTCCCCTGGTGCATGATCATAATCCGGTCGCTCATGCCCATTACCTCGGGCAGTTCCGAAGAAATCATCACAATGGACTTTCCCTCTCCCGCCAGGCGGGTGATAAGCCGGTGAATCTCCGATTTCGTGCCAACGTCGATGCCCCGGGTAGGCTCATCCAAAAAGAGAATATCGGGATTAGTCATAAGCCAGCGGGCCACCAGGACTTTCTGCTGGTTGCCGCCGCTTAAATTTTCCACATGCTGGAAAAGGCTGGGGGTTTTTACCTGAATTTTTTTTACATATTCCTCTACCCCGGCGTTCATGGCCGTCTCTTTGATAAGCCCGATTCTGTTGAGAAACCGGGGAATGGTGGCAATGGCGATATTGAGCTGTACCGTAAGCATGGGGAAGATCCCCGAACCCCGGCGATCCTCGGTAAGCCAGGCCATGCCGTGCCGGATCGCATCCGAGGGGGTTTTTATTTCAACCTTCCGGCCATCGATAAAAATTTCCCCCGCCGTATGGGGCCGCATGCCGAAGATGGTTTCCACCACCTCGGTCCGGCCCGCGCCGATAAGGCCGGCAATTCCCAAAATCTCTCCTTTCCGCACGGTAAAGGAAACGTTGTTGAAATATTTACGGTTGGAAAGACCCTTGACTTCCAGTTTGATATCCCCGATGGGACAGGACACCTTGGGGAATAATTCGTCCACGTTCCGGCCTACCATCATGTTGATAAGCTTATCCATTTTGAGATCTTTGGTATCTTCGGAACCAATATACGCTCCGTCCCGGTATACGGTGGTTTTATCCGCTATCTCATAGACCTCATCAAGTTTATGGGAAATAAAGATGATGCTCTTCCCCTGGGCTTTCAACTTTCTCATAAGGGAAAAAAGCTGTTTGATTTCCTTTTCCGTCAGGGCCGAGGTAGGCTCATCCATGATTATCAACTTTGAATTATACGAAACCGCCTTGGCGATTTCGATCATCTGCATTTTGGCCACGGTCAATGATACCATAAGGGTCTTGGGATCTTCGTTCAACTCAATCTCTTTCAGTACGCCCCTGGTCATTTCATACATTTTTTTATGATCCACCAGTCCCAGCGAAGTGAGGGGTTCCCGGCCCAGCCATACATTTTCCATGATGGGGCGGAACAAAACGGGGCTTAATTCCTGGTGAATCATCGAGATTCCCATACCCAGGGCCTCAGAGGGAGTGTAGGGTTCCCGAAGCTGTCCGTCAAAAAAGATCTCCCCGCTGGTCGGTTTGTAAATTCCGGCGATACATTTCATCAGGGTTGATTTTCCCGCGCCGTTTTCCCCCATCAGGGCATGTATTTCTCCGGGACGGACCTGGAGGTTTACCCCCCGCAGAGCCTGAACGCCGGGAAAAGTTTTTACAATATTCTTCATTTCAAGAAGATATTCACCGTTCATGTCAAACCCCTTCGACGGCGGAACCCGCGGGCTCCGCCGTCAGCGGGCGGACCGCTAAAACAACGGTCCGCCTTTCAAAAGTTTTTATGCTAGTTGCTGTACTGGGCGATATTGTTTTTATCAATAAGAACAAAGGGAACCCAGGTTATGGAATCCTGGCTCTGTCCCTTGAGGGCTTTGTAGGCGGCTTCGGCGGCGCCCCTGCCCTGCCCTGCCGCGTCCTGCAGCACCGTGGCGGCCATACTGCCATTCTTTACCGCAGTAATGGCGTCGGGAATCCGGTCAACCCCCATGACCACCACATCGGTGCGGCCCGCCGCTTTGAGGGCTTCAATGGCGCCCAGGGCCATCTCATCATTGTTCCCCAGAATACCCTTGAGGTTGCTGCCGTAGGTGGTAATCCAGTTTTCGGTAAGGCTCATGCCCTGATCCCGCTGCCAGTTGCCGGTTTCCTTGGCCAGTACCCTGATGTTGGGAAATTTCGCTTTAATGGTATCCTCGTTCCCTTGGGTACGGAGAATGGCCCCTTCGTTATCCAGCTTGCCCATCAGAATCGCCACGCCCCCGCTGCCGCCCAGGACTTTGCCCATGGCTTCCATCTGGAGTTGGCCGGCGATGATTTCCTGGGAACCAACATAAAACACATTGGAAGGAACAGAGCCCTCGCCGAAGGGATTCCGGTTGACGTATACCAGGGGGATCTTGGCGTCCTGGGCGGCCTTGGTAATCGGGGCCATGGCGCTGGTGTTAACCGGCACCACCACCAGGGCTTTGGCGCCCCGGGAGATCAGGTTGTTCACCTGATCCTGCTGCTTGACCACGTCTTCCTGGGCATCCTGGAAATCAAGGGTGAATTCCGGTTTGTCCGCGAAGTAACCCCTGAATTCGGTCATGATGTAACCCTGGAAGGTATCATTGAAATTGTTACAAACATACCCAATCAGGGTCTTCCCGCCCTGCTGGCCGCCGGCCGCGAATAAGCTGGCTGTACTCAAAAGAACGGCAAACAACACACAACACACAACACACAACAACGCTTTTTTCATAAACTCCTCCTGCCTGTTAATTTTTTCACGTCTGCCTAAGCTGAATTTGCAAACGTTTTCAATAAGTATTCAACGTCTTTGTAAATTTGTCAACAAAATTTTTTAATAAACTTATAAATTTTTTATTGTTTTCGCATTCCGCCGGTTCCGGTTCATTAAATAAAAAAGTTTTTACTATTATTTGCCGCATAGGGTACGGCCGTCTGTAAAGATATGGGTTTGTTTATCGTAATTACTTACCATAAAAGGAATTAGACAATCATCATTCCGGTATGACCGGTTCAGTCGCATAAAAAACAAATATTTTTCCAGAGAATGTAAAATCTTCCAAAGATCAATTACGATATTTCCTATAGAATTAGTATTTTTTATTTTATAAAAAAATTACAAAAAGTTCTTTACAAACAGGCTTTCCCGATCTAACATTACCCTGTTGTTAACAACGTTTGCAGAAACATGCGTTCCAGGAGGAATACTATGGCGGAACAGCTTAGGATAGGCGTTATAGGCGCGGGAAGGATAGGTAAAATCCATGCTGAAAATATTGCCCGTTTTATCCCCCAGGCCAGACTGGATGGAATCGCAGACATTAAGCTGACCGCGGAACAGGAAGCCTGGGCCAAGGCCCTGGGCGCCCGGATTATTTCCAAAGAGCCCGGAGATCTGTTGAAGGATCCGGAGATTCAGGGGGTGATCATTTGCAGTTCCACCGGTACCCATGCGGATCTGACCATTGCCGCCGCGGAAGCGGGAAAGCAGATCTTCTGCGAAAAGCCCGTCGATCTTTCAATCCCCAAAGTAAAGGCCGCCATCGCCGCGGCAAAAAAAGCGGGGGTCAAGCTGCAAATCGGTTTTAACCGCCGTTTTGATCACAATTTCGCCCGGATCAGGGAGCATACCCTGGCGGGGGGGATAGGCCAGATCCATCTGGTAAAAATTACCTCCCGTGACCCCGCTCCGCCGTCCCCCGCCTATGTGGCGGTTTCCGGGGGCATTTTTCTGGACATGATGATCCACGATTTTGACATGGCCCGTTTCCAGGCGGGGAGCGAAATTACCGAAGTCTTTGCCGCCGGAGCGGCGCTGGTGGACCCGGAAATCGGCAAGGCCGGTGATGTGGATACCGCCCTGGTAACCCTGCGGTTTGCCAACGGCGCCATCGGGGCGATCGACAATTCACGGAAAGCGGTCTACGGTTACGATCAGCGGGTGGAGGTTTTCGGTTCCCAGGGCGCGGCCATTGCGGAAAACGATCTTCCCAATACGGTGAAGCTCTACGGTGAAGCCGGCGTAACCGGAGAAAAGCCGCTCTACTTTTTCCTGGAACGGTATAAACAGGCTTTTATAGACGAGATGGTTTCCTTTATAGATGCGGTACGGCAAAATAAGGCCGTGGCGGTAAGCGGGGAAGACGGTCTTGAGGATATGTACGCGGCCCTGGCGGCGGGCAAGTCCCTCATGGAAAAACGGCCCGTGGCTGTCAGCGAAGTCCGGGAGTAAGGAGGATAAAAAAGTGCAGTTTCATCACAAACCCCCGTTTAACCGCGGTTATACGCCGCTCTGTCCCCGCAGCGGGGCTACCGCGGATATGCTGATGGAATTCGGGGTCCTGCGTCTCGATACCGGCGAAACCTACGATCACTGTTCGGAAAACGGCGAGTGGGCGCTGCTTTTGTCCCGGGGCAGCGCGGAGGTAAACCTGGGAGCCCAGGGAGTATACAGCATTTCCCGGCCCAACCTTTTTGATTATCCCCCCTGGTGCCTTTCCGTTCCGGTAAACCGGCGGATCATCATCCACGCGAAAGAAGAGACGGAATTTTTCTACTGCGCCACGGATAATCCCAAAGCTTTTGACGTAAAACTCTACACCCCCGAAGAATGCCGGAGCGAATTCAGGGGGGAGGGAACCATGCGGGAAACTTCCACCCGGATCGTCAGAACGGTCTTCGACGATACCAACCGGCCCGAATCCAATCTGGTTATCGGCGAGGTAATCGGGATGCCGGGGAAATGGTCCAGCTACCCGCCCCACCATCACCCCCAGCCGGAAATTTACCATTACCGGTTTCTCCCCGAACAAGGTTTCGGCCTTACCGCTATAGGGGACACCCCCTATATCATCAGGAACAGAGACACCATCCTTATCCGGAACGGGGAAGTCCACCCCCATGTTACCGCGCCGGGCTACGCCATGTGGTACCTTTGGGTGATCCGTCATATTGAAGGGGCCCATTACGGCCCCGCCACCAACACCCCGGTTTTTGTGGAGGAACACAAATGGGTCATGGGAGATGAAAACAATATATGGGAACCAAAAAAATGAATATGGAAAAATTTGCAAGGAGATAGATATATGGGAAAAACGATACGGCTTACCATGGCCCAGGCGCTGCTCAAATTTCTGGACAGACAATATATCGAGGCGGACGGAGAGGAGATCAAATTCGTTACCGGAGTCTTCGGCATCTTCGGCCACGGGGTAGTAGTCGGCCTGGGGGAAGCCCTGGCGGCGGGGGATCACGGCCTGACCTTTTACCAGGCCAAAAATGAACAGGGGGCGGGGCACGCCGCCATGGGATACGCGAAACAGAACAACCGCCGCCGGATGATGGCGGTGTGCAGTTCCATAGGTCCCGGCGCCCTCAACATGGTTCCCGCCGCGGGAACCGCCACGGTAAACCGGATTCCGGTGCTGTTCCTGCCGGGGGACGCCTTTGCCTGCCGCCAGCCCGATCCGGTGCTCCAGCAGGTGGAACTTCCCCAGGATTATACCAATACCTCAAGCGACGCGTTCCGGGCGGTAAGCCGCTATTGGGACCGGGTACACCGGCCGGAACAGCTTATGACCGCCATGATCAACGCGTTCCGGGTCCTCTCGGATCCCGCGGAAACCGGGGCGGTAACGGTGTCCCTGCCCCAGGATGTCCAGGGCGAAGCCTGGGACTACCCGGAAGAATTCCTCGCCAAGCGGGTCCACCACCTTGAGCGGCGGATCCCCACGCCGGGGCAGATAAGCCGGGTGGCGGCGATGCTGAAGGCCGCGAAAAAACCACTGGTGATCTGCGGCGGCGGGGTGCGTTTTTCCGGCGCCGGAAAGGCCCTGGAAAATTTCTGCCAAACTTACCACATCCCCTTTGGGGAAACCCAGGCGGGAAAGGGAACCGTCCTCTGGGACAACCCCTACAACCTTTCGGGGATAGGCAACACCGGAAGCCTGGCGGCCAATAAAATCGCCAAAGAAGCGGACCTCATCATCGCCGCGGGAACCCGGCTGGGGGACTTTACCACCTGTTCCAAGTGGCTTTTCCAAAACTCCGCCGCCCGGATCCTGGGCATCAACATCGCCCCCTTCGACGCGTACAAGATGAACGGCGAACCCATTATCGCCGACGCGAAACTGACCCTGGAGGCCCTGGCCGCAGCGGCGCCGGAATACCGTTCCCAATGGGGAGACCGAATCCGGGAGGTTCGGGACGAATGGAAAGCCGAGGTGGACCGGCTCTACAGCGAAAACGCCCCGGCGGGACCGGACGGCCCCCTCCTCTCCCAGGCCCGGGTGCTGGGGGAACTCAACGACCGGCTGCTCCCCCCGGAGACCATCGTGGTGTCCGGTTCGGGGTCCATCCCGTCGGATATGCAGCGGGTCTGGCGCGCCCGGGTCCGGGACACCTACCACATGGAATACGGCTTTTCCTGCATGGGTTACGAAATCGCCGCCGCCCTGGGGACAAAAATCGCCCGGCCCGATACGGAGATTGCCGCCATTGTGGGGGACGGGGCTTATACCATGCTGCACACGGAACTTCTCACCGCCGTTCAGGAGGGGAAGAAGATTATCGTGGTAGTCCTGGACAACGCAGGGTTTCACTGCATCGACAATCTCCAGCACAGCCAGGGAATTTCCCGTTTTGGAAACGAGTGGAAAATCCGGGACGGGAGCGGCCGCCTGGAAGGAACGCCGGTAGCGGTGGACTACGCCAAAAACGGCGAAAGCTGGGGCGCCCTGGGGCTCCGGGCCCGGACCCCGGAGGAACTTGCCGCTGCGGTGAAGGAAGCCCTGGCTTCAAAAAAATCCGTGGTCATTGATGTTAAGGTGAGCCCCAAAACCATGACCGGCGGCTATGAAAACTGGTGGCGGGTCGGTACCGCCCAGGTATCAAGCAACCCCGAAGTGGTCAAAGCGGCCCAGGCCATGGCCGTGGAGGTAAAAAAGGCCAGGCAGTTTTAACCGCCCCGTAAAAGAGCCTCATGTGAAAAGGAGATTATATGAAAGAAAGCGGTATCAAATTAGCCATTGCCCCAATCGGGTGGACCAATGACGATCTTCCCGAACTGGGAGGGGAGATTCCCTTTGAACAATGCGTCAGCGAAATGGCCCTGGCGGGATTTTCCGGCAGCGAAGTGGGAAATAAGTACCCGAAAGATCCCAAGGTTTTGAATAAGGCCCTGGAACTCCGGGGACTGACTATCTGCAACGCGTGGTTCAGTTCTTTTTTAACCACCAAACCCTATAAAGAAGTGGAAAAAGAATTTATCAAACACCGGGATTTTCTCTACGCCGTGGGAGCCCGGGTCATAGGGGCGGCGGAACAGGGTCATTCCATCCAGGGGCAGAACAAACCGGTCTTCGACGCAAAACCGGTCTTTACCGGCGAGGAATGGAAAAACCTCTGCGAGGGCCTCAACAAGCTGGGTAAAAAAGCGGCGGACAAGGGCATGAAACTTACCTACCATCACCACATGGGAACGGGAGTACAGACCGCCGAAGAAATAAACCGGCTTATGGAAAACACGGACACCGGACTTTTGGGGCTTCTCTACGACACGGGACACCTGGTATTTTCCGGGGAAGATTATCTCGGCGTCCTCAAAAAATGGATGGGCCGTATCAGGCACGTTCACCTCAAGGATATACGGACCGCCGTTCACAAAAAAGCGGTGAAGGAAAAATGGTCCTTCCTGCAGGCGGTCAAGGCGGGGGTCTTTACCGTTCCCGGCGACGGAAGCATAGATTTTGCTCCTGTGTTCCAGGCCCTGAAAAAGGCGAACTATTCGGGCTGGTGGGTGGTGGAAGCGGAACAGGATCCCGCCAGAGCCAACCCTCTGGAATACGCCCTGAAGGCCCGGGCCTATATCAAGGAAAAGGCCGGCATTTAACGGCAGGCGGCGTTATGGACGATTTCGTTTTGACCATGAACAACATCACCAAATCCTTTTCCGGCAATGAAGTGCTGCATGGGGCGGCCTTTAACCTGAAGGCGGGAGAGGTACACGCCCTCATAGGAGAAAACGGTTCAGGAAAGTCAACGTTGATGAAGATCCTCATGGGGATATACCATGGGGACCAGGGGACCATCAGGCTTTTCGGGGAGGAAGTGGTTTTCTCCGGTCCCGCCCAGGCCCTGGAACATGGAATCGCCATGATACACCAGGAGCTTTCTCCGGTACTGGATATGGAAATATCGGAAAATATCTTTATCGGCAGGGAGATACGGGACCGGTCGGGACTTCTGGTGAACATCCGGGAAATGAGGCGCCGGGCGGCGGAGCTACTGGCTCAGTTCGGCCTTGACTTTGACCCCGCTGTCAAAATGCGGGCCCTCAGCGTCGGACAGTGTCAGCTTATAGAGATCATCAAAGCCATTTCCTGCAATGCAAAGATCATCATCATGGACGAACCGACCTCGGCCATTACGGAAAAGGAAGCGGAGCTCCTCTTTGAACAGATCCGCCGGCTGCGTTCTCAGGGGGTCTCGATAATCTATATCTCCCACAAGATGGAAGAGATATTCAAAATATCCGACCGTATCACGGTGCTGCGGGACGGAAACTATATCGGCACCCGGAATGCGGCGGAACTGAACGGGGGGGAGCTTATTAAAATGATGGTCGGCAGGGAACTGTCCGATATATTCCCCAAAAAAAACGTGCCCCCGGGGGATGTGGTTCTGCGGGTGAAGGACATATCCCTGGGAAACAGGGTAAAGCAGATCGGCTTTGAAGCGCGGAAGGGGGAGATCCTGGGCATCGCAGGGCTTATCGGGGCAGGGAGAAGCGAGCTGGTGGAAAGCATCTTCGGGTTACGGAAAAGAGACGGCGGCAGGGTGGAAATAAACGGCCGTCCCGCCGCCATACGCCGCCCCAGGGACGCCATCAGGCAGAGCGTGGCCCTTATCACCGAGGACCGGAAAATGACGGGCCTTAACTTGCGGGGCTCGGTGGGCAATAATATTACCATCGTTTCAATAAAAAAACTTGCCAAACACGGACTTTTGAACCGGCGCAGGGAACAGGACTGCGCGGCCTCTTTTGTGGACAAGCTGCGGATCAAAGCCCCGGGGATTGGGACGCAAACCCTGTCCCTCAGCGGAGGCAATCAGCAGAAGGTGGTTATTGCCAAATGGCTGGTGGGAGACCCCGCCGTCATTATCATGGACGAGCCGACCCGGGGCATCGACGTGGGGGCAAAGCGGGACATCTAC
>JAISPH010000213.1 GCA_031275035.1 Treponema sp. | reverse complement strand
CAAAGATTGTTAAAACTCTTAGGCATCGGTTTTTCCTTAAAAAACCGGGGCAGGCGGCCTTCTGGCTTTCGGACATACCAGTCGCCAGCCCCTATAAACGTTTTCCTTACCGTCATCGGTGGTAAAGAAGGACTATAGCTCCTTTTCCCCTTGCACACACAGGCCCCCGTAGAGGCGCTGTTTCGGGCTTGTAGGGGGAGAGCGGGCCGACAGCCAATGTTGTTGTACGAGTTCGAGGCCCGATTATTCAAGTTCAAAGCGCCCAAACCGGCATTCGCACCATTTTTCCAGCTGCCCCCACGGATAGGCCGCCACCATTAAACAGCTATAGCCCTATCATGCTTGACGGGCATATTTTAACCACCCACCCAGCATTTTTCCTACTTCCGTAACCTTAATGCAAAATTGCTTATATTTTTCAATGGGGACCAGTTTTAATTCCATACCGGCTTCCATCATAAAACGCAATTCCGAAAGGTCTTCATCAGCCGATTCAAGCAAGCGCAATTTATCAGCCTTGCTATAAACTACGCTCGCTCTTTTCAAGCGCCCTCCAATGATCCACAGGCTGTGCCTGGCATCGGCGCAATAGGTATATTTTTCACTCCGTGGACAATTTTTAAGGATGCAATCATATACATACTTTGTAAGGTCCAAAAATTTTTGTACCGTATCTACGCCATTGCCAATCATACAGGGCTCCAGGAATCAGGATTCAGGGTTCAGGGTTACAAAATAAAAGCGGGCCGACAGCCAACGTCGCCGTTCGAGTTCGAGGCCCGATTATACAAGCCCAAAGCGCCCAAACCGGCAGTCGCACCAATGACCCAGTAGCCCCCACGGATAGGCCGCCGCTCCCCATAGTTTCTACCCCAAAATCCGCCCTTCGTATCCGGGAAAATGGCGGTCCCGCCGGAGGCCAATTTCGGCGCAATCATTAATTGCGCCGCCTTCTGCCGGGTTTCCAAGGGAAGAGCGTCAAACGTGGCGGCCACCGCCGTCCCGGCCCATAAGGTATTATAAGCGTAATCAAAATTACCCGGATCGGTTCCCCCAAGGGGGGTAGGTGTTTCACTATATTTTGTGATCCTATCGCTAATTACAATATCCCCGCTATCTACAGCCCCATCCCGGTCCCCAGGCCCGGCGGTTGCGTCAAGATAAATGGCGCTTGCCGGCCAATCGGCGGCGGCCTGGGTGAAATAATTGTCCAGGGGGAAATAAAGGCGGCCGTCAATCAGCTTGAGGCCGTCGTTCCATTCCCACACATTGCCGACCAGATCGGAAATACCGGCCAGGGTTCCGTCATGCCGCCATGATACCGGGCCGGAGCCCCCAAGGGTTTTGAGGGCGTTATCCGGCGCAGGGGTTCCCGTTTCCCAGGCCGCTTCATGGGACTTGCCGTTGTTGGTATTGCCCCTGGGCTGGAAACCGTTTTTGAAACACCATAAGGCAACAGCCGCCCATTCCCAGGCGGTCATAAGATGGAAGCCGGGGCCGTTTGCTTCACAGGCCGTTTTAGCGGCGTCGAAAGTGATGCTGACCTTGGGGGATTGTCCGGGGATTGAAATAGCGCATCCCTTCTCGATAATAGCCGGGTATGTAGCTATCAATATTTCACTTTTTACTACCCCATTGACCACAAAGGCCGGATGCGGCCCGGTCCCCAAATCCGGGCGTATATCCTCAAGGTTAAACCGGGGGATACGAGTAAACACGCAGGGATCGCCGTTTACATTGTACTTGACCACCAGTTTCCCTCCGCTGGCCGCCATCAGGCCGGTCAATAACACATCTTTGTTCAGCATGACATTACTCCTTGCTCTTCGTTTTCACTCCGGGCCGTTACAGGCCAGAGTCTTAAAGTCACGGAATCCAGATCGAGAGGAACCGGAACGCTTTCCGTGCGCGTCGCCGGTTCCTCATCCTCTTTTGCATTTCCCCCGCGCTCGTTTTCTACTTCTACCGGATCGTATTTCCGGGGAGGTATAATCACGTCCGCCACATATTCACAGCAGGGCATCATTCCCCGACGCACCTCGCCGTTACAGATGGCAAAGGTGATGACGGCTTCCTGATCCCCCTGTTCGGCGGACAGATCAACCTCAATTCCCCCAATAGTCAGAATCGCTTCCTCAAGGGAATAATCACTGAACGCTTCGCGGCCCGGATCAACTTTTTCGATGATCATCTTTCAATCCTCCTAAAGATTTAATTTGACGGCGGTCCACCGGACGGTCACGGCATCCAGGGAACCTTGCACATATATTTTGAAACCATTGCTGGCCTTGTCTCCCGGATAAACCATTGCCCTTTGGTTTCCCCCTCCCTTGAAAGAAAGAATGTCCAGATAGACCGCATAATCGCTGTCGATCATCGAATAAGGCAGGGCAACCGAGGCATAGGGGAGACTGTTCACCTGTATCGGATATCCGGCCTCAACCCGCCTGACATCCGTCAGCGTTACAGACCCGAGATACGGATCGTTTTCTCCGGTGTTTCCCGCAGGCACCGTTATCCGGTACAATGCCAGGCCCCCGTCCGGAACGGCCTGTCCGAAAGGGGTTGTGGCAAATTGCGCCTGGCCGTTCGCGTTGAGAAAAATATAGGCGTAACAAATCTGTGCCGCAGAACCGTCATTTGCCGGAACCAGCGCGCCGTTGGGGACGGCGGGACAGGAAATTTCAAGACCGTTCAAAAAGAACGCCCCCGCCGCCAGAGACAGATTCCGCACCGCGCCGGCGCTTTTGGAAACCGTACAGCCGGAAATAATTCCCCGGTTTGTGACAACAGCCACCCCTGCCTGTAGACGCCGGCTGACGGTCTTCGCCGCTTCCCGGCCGGCAAGCCCGGCAAGGTCGATCCCCATCGCCGCGAACATATACAGGGCGGCGATACTGTCAGGATTAAAGGCATCGTATTGATCCAGCCGCGCGTCCAAACTGGCCTTGCCGCCACGGGCCGCCGCAACCTCGTCGGCATAGTCTTTCAGGTAATTAAGCCGTTTTATAAACTCACGGGCTTGTTTGTTGCAGTTGCCTTCCAGACCTCCGACCCAGGGGGTAGTTGTTTCAATCTGGAATACTCCCGGCCCCCAGCCTTTTTCTTCAGGTAAATATGCCATTACCAATCCTCCTAAAATATGATTACCCACTGCCCTTCAATGGCAATGTCTGAATCCTTGCTAATCGGTTTCTCCCGGTTCTTTCTGGCAAAAAGGGTATTATCCGCACAGAGCAGCCCGAATTCGCTGATCGCTTTTCCGTTTGCTTCGGTGGTCGCCAAAGACCAACTAAATTCAACCTGATTACTTGCTGGGTAACTGATGCGGTCAAAGTTCTTTGTGAACGGGGAAACAATTGACGTATTGCTCGGATCCGGCATACCCCCATTAATTCCGAAAGCAATGCGGTTAATATTTTTTCCGGTTCCGTTTCCCGCGACGAGCCGCGCCATCGCCGCCCTCGCTCCGTCAACAATCAAGTTATGATCCTCATAGTCCTCTATCAGGCTTCCGCGCCGATAAATCCGCATACGGAAAACTCCGCACATAGCGGCAGTTTCCATGATTTTCGTTTTCATACAGCCTCCTCGGTAATTAAATCGCCGGAACAATACCAGCCGTCAAAACAGTTGTGGAAACCATCACATACCCATGTGCCATCGCAGGTACTGCATGAGGGCGTCCTTTTCCCATCACACCGGATGGGCGTTATGATGCGTAATTTCATTGGAGCGTCTATAATGGGAGCAAGGTTACTCCCGTCACAGTTCCATGTGCCGTCACAAATAGGAGTGATACC
>JAISPH010000178.1 GCA_031275035.1 Treponema sp. | reverse complement strand
CCCCCCCCCCCCCCCCCATTATCGGTCAAGCGGTAATTACCGCCCTCTAAAGGGGCTTCGAAATCCAGCCGGCCGGGCCGGTCTCAAAATTCTGTTTGTTTTCCCCTTCATCCTTTTTTCCTGCGCAAGTTCACCCGATCTGCGGCCTCCCCTATGGGTAACCGACAAGGAAGCGGCGTATCCCGGCAAGGAATGGCTTTGTTTTGTGGAATCCGCGGCGGGCAGGAACAGCGCGGAGGCGGCCGCCATGAACGCCCTGGCCCAGTCCTTCCGGGTAGATATCGTATCCGCCACAAGGGCCGGCCAAAGCCTGGTAAGCCGGATCCGCCGGAGCGGCAAAGAGAGCATCAGCGAAAGCGCGGAGTACCGGCAATTTACCCAAAACCTAAGCGCCTTTTCCCGGGTGCCGGGTTTAATCGGCGTGGAAAAAGATTTTTGGACCAGCCGGGACGGGACGGTCTACGCCAACGTGCGGATGAACCGTGCCGAATGTTCGGCCCGTTACCAAAGCGCCATTGAAGAAAACGAAAATCTTATCCGCCTGAGCAAGGAAAAGGCGGAAGCGGCGGGGGAAGGACTCGAGGCCCTGGCCGGCCTGAACCTCGCCGAAACCGTGGCGGAATTAACCGACAACTTTTACACCGTCCTTTCCGTGCTGCGGCCCGAAACCGCGGGGCGGCGGCCCCTCTACGGCGGCGCGGGGGAAATCCGGCTGCTTAAACAGGAAATATCCCGCCGGATAGTTATAGGGGTACAGGTAAACGGCGATGTGGACGGCCGTATTGCGAAGGCTTTTGCCGTTGTTTTTTCCGGACGGGGATACCGGACAAGCGGGGAAGAAAAGGAAGCTCCTTATACGCTGCAGGCGGATTTTAAAGTGGAAGACAGCGAACAGGCTGACCGGCACTACAAGTACGCCAGCTTTACGCTGACCGGCGTTTTAAGGGGCAGGGGGGGCGCGGAAATACTGGCCTTTAGCGAAAACGATCGGCAAGGGCATTTGCTCCAGAAGGGGGCGCGGGAGCGGGCCCTTCTGGGGGCGGAAACTTACATCACCGAAGGCGGTTTCGGGGAAATATTCGACGCCTACCTGGATTCGCTTTTGTAATTCAAGGCCGGGCCTTTTGGGACGGCTTTAAATAGAGTCTGTCCGCAAAGCAACCGGCTTTGTGGACAGACACTAAATAATGCGGAAGGAGACAGAAATGGAAAAACAGAGAATTGTTGCGGGGTGTTTAGTTGCGGCGGTTTTGTCCGCCCTGGCGGCCTGCGCCGGGGGGCCAAAGCCGACCCAGCAGACGGAACTGCTGGACTACAAGGGCGCGGCCCTGGGTATCTCCATCCCGGCCTGGGTAACTACCTATCAGGAGAACGAGGGCAATCTCGCGGTGGAAGCCCTGCCGGAGTACAAGGATTTTAACTGTTTCGTCGTTAACAGAGAAAGTACCGACAAAGCTTTTCTGCTGGCCTGGGTAAACAACCTGAGCGGGCCTGTAGCCATAGCCTCCACCATAGCGACAGGCTTATCCCAGGATGTGGAGGGCCGGGCGCGAAACATCGAGGACGCGGAGCGGGAACAGATGATCAGGACCAATACGGAAGTGATGATTAACGCCTCCTATACCGGGGCGCGGAAGGTGGCGGACTGGTGGTATCTGGCGCGGAACAAGGAGACCAAGGCGGAATCCTACCATGCTTTTGCGCTGTACATCATCGAGAAGAAGGTACTTAACGACCATATAGTCCGGAACCTGCAGAACATCGCCGATGACAACGCCGCCATGTCCGAGGCGAGACGGGCCATCTACGCCGATCTAATCAATGAAATCCGGGTTAACGGGTTTTCCAACCGCTAGCAGTTTGTTGCGCTTCAGCGCAAAATCGCATAAAAATTCACGAAAGTGAATTTTTATACCATGCAAACTGCATAAGGAGCCCAAAAATCGGGGATTTTTTGCAGAAAGGGCGCCAAAAGCGCCCGATCAGAAAATCCCCGGCAGGCAAAATTTCCGGCCGACGAAACCGGCGCAACGCACCCGTATTGATGGAGGAAACCAATGAAGAGAATATCACCGGCAATAGTTTTGCTATGCACCGCCGTGGCCGTATTCGGACAGGAAACCAGCACCTTGAAGAGGGCAATCGCCGGCTCAATGGATTACCTCATTGGAAAATTGGAACCGGGCACAAGGGTAAAGATTGAGGCGTCGGATTTCAGCGCTCCTCCGGCAGTGTCGCGCTATGTTATCCAAGAAATGACCGCTTTTCTCGAGAAGGACGGCAGTCTTACCCTTGTTGAGCGGAGTGAGCTGGAGTCGTTGCGGAAAGAACTGGATTTTCAATCCTCCGGCCAAGTGAGCGACAAAACAGGCGCATCAATAGGGAAAATAGTTCCCCCTCAAACCGCCATATCAGGTTCGCTGAGTCCGCTGCTCGGCAATAGGTGGCGTATGGAGATCAAGGCGGTTGAGATAGAAACCGCACTAGTACAGAGCAGAAGCATATATACTATTAAGGATCCTCTGCTCTTAAGCCTTGTGCCAAAGACCACGGGCGAAAAAATCGAAACAGGCGCGCTCAATATTGTTTTCGGGCTTGGTTCCTATCTTGAAGGAGACCTGGCGGGCGGGCTTACCATTACGGGAGCTTATACGCTGGCGGCCGGGCTTTTTATCATAGAGGCCGCCGCCCTGGATCGGGACAGCCCGGGAGCCGGCGTACCGGCGACAATCGGTGTTACGGCGGCGGGATTAACCGTTGTCTATGGTTTTGCCAGGCCGTTTATCTATAACCGGAACCCCCAGGCGGTGGCTTTTCTTGACCGTATGCGTATCGATGCGGTGCCCGCGTCCGATAAGGGATATGGCGGTAGAAACAGGCCGGGAATCCGTCTGGCGTACACCATGAAATTTTAATCGAGGTTTGCCATGGGACACAAGAAAAATATAGGTTATTTTATCTGTTTGAGTATCGCCTTCACGGCAATTTTTGGCTGCGAAGATATGGCGACCCTGTTTCACGGTCCTAAACCCGAAGAAGAAGAAACTGTTTACACCGTTACCTTTGACGCAAACGGCGCGACCGGTACTGTACCGGCTCCGCAAAAGGCGCCGTCCGGAACGGCTATTACCATGCCCGGCGAAGGCGGACTGGCTAAGGGTAGTGATTTATTTACCGGCTGGAATGTCAGCAAAAGCGGCGGAGGGACAACCTATCCGCCTGAATCCTCTTATACGGTAACGGCCGACCAGACATTCTACGCGCAATGGACAGACCCCGCGCTGGTCTATACCGTAACCTACAACGCCAACGGCGCGGCCGGCGCAGCGCCGTCTCCACAGAAAGTCGTACAAAACGGAAATATCATCGTAGCGGATAAAGGAAATCTTACCTATGACAATAAAACCTTTAACGGCTGGAATACCGCGTCTGAAGGAACGGAGACAAACTACAGCGCGGGGGATACCCTCACCGTCACCGCGAATTTAACGCTTTATGCCCAATGGCTTGATCCGGACGCGAAAACGTATACCGTAACCTACAACGCCAACGGCGCCGGTGGTACGCCGCCGGCCCCGCAAACGGTGAATGTGGGGGGCAGAATCACCCTCCCCGGCGCGGGCGGCCTTGCCAATAGCGGTAAAACCTTTAACGGCTGGAATACCGCCGCCAACGGAACGGGAACAAACTACAACGCGGGGGATACCCTCACCGTTACCGCGAATTTAACGCTCTATGCCAGGTGGGTGTCTGCCGTAGGATCGCCGGCATGGCTGAACGTTACCGGCCAAACCGAGAACAGCATAAGCCTTTCGTGGGCGGCGGTATCCGGCGCAGCGGAATACCGGGTCTCCCGTTCGGCCGACGGCAATTCGTATGATTTAGTCAAAACGACTACTTCTACCACCTATACCGACACGGGCCTAACGCCGGCCACCACTTACCATTACCGTGTTACGGCGTATAGCGGCCAGGGTGAAAGCAGTCCCGCCACAGTTTCGGGGACTACCGGGGGAACCGCCCCTCTCCCGCCTCCTCCTCCAACGGGCCTTGTGGTAAGCAGTGTTGCATCGGGAAGCGTCACCCTTTCCTGGACCGGTGTAAGCAACGCGGATTCCTACGACATATTCCGGGGTAATACCAAAGACGGTACGCCGGCAAAGGTAGGGACCGCTACGGGAACATCCTGGACCGATTCTACGGCCGGCGCGGGGGTAATGCGTTACTACAGCGTAAGGGCGGTGAATACCTCGGGGTCCGGTTCTTCTTCAAATGGGGCCTTTGCCTGCGCCGCCGCCCATTACTCCCTGCCAACCTATTCGTCTTCATACAAGATGAATCTTCCCGCCAATGCGAAACACTACTACCGGCTCGCCGTCAGCGCCGGGCAGAATATTACCATAACCTGGGAGAACGGAAGCAGCCAAAATGTTTACTGGAATGTCCGATGTACGGCATGGCAAAACGACGGGACAGAAATATTTACGAATGCCTATGAAGGGTACACATCGCCCAGGGCCTTTACCGCCACGGCGGCGGGATACGTTACCGTGGAAGTAAAAAGCACATCCGGTTCAACAGCCTATGACTACAAAATCTATTACCACTAAAATTTTAAGGGGGATCGATTGACATGAAAAGCAAAAAAAACTTTTTCATCATTGCGTTTTTTCTGGCGGCCGCCTTTTTGCCGCTTGGCTGCCCCACTGGGGGCGATGAAGATGAGGGATCATCGGACAACGGTT
>JAISPH010000126.1 GCA_031275035.1 Treponema sp. | reverse complement strand
CCATCTGCATTTTTTAGGGAGGAGTCTGGCTATGTGAATGTAAGGCCGTTTCAGTATTTGTAATATCCGGGCGGTATGTATTCACTGGCGTTTTATGTTCTGTTCGCTAGCCGTTTCAGGAGGCATCCTTAAAGGATACGGAGTAGAACGGGCGGTCTGAACGCTTGTAGACAGAAAAAGGAAAGGCGTTCATAGCTCCTCCTGTAAACCTGGCATGGAAAACGGTCTACATAAGCTTCATCTTATGTGTCGTTTTATGTGCCAGTCGCACGTTTACGATAGGTTATGAACGCCTCTCGTGAGGTGGTTCACCGTAAGTCCTTATAATATAAAGACTTACGTCAGTCAACAAGATCCCTTGGTCGGGCAACCCGGATTTGGCCTCCGGTCGCTTGCGTCCTGCAAGCTCCCTTCAGCCCGCCTCCGCGCCTTGCGGCGTATCCGTGCGCCGCAGTCCTGCGCACCTGCCTGGACACGGCGCCTCGTTTCAAATCCGCTTTTAATTGTTTTTTGATTGGAAGGCCGGGTCCATACCCCGGAGCTTGCTCCGGAAAATTTACCGCCACCGAAAATGTTGTAAACCGATTTTTGGATCGGGGTATGGCCACGGCTCGTACAATAAATTTCCTATCCAACGAAGATACCGGCAAGCAAGCTTGCTTCGAGCTTGCTCCTGGGTTCTTCATTTCTTAGTCGGGCAACCCGGATTCGAACCGGGGACCCCAAGTCCCCCAGACTTGTACGCTAACCAACTGCGCTATTGCCCGATAAGTACATTACCTGCCTCCGCCGGGCGGCGGCAGGTAACGTACCTGTTCAGAGTAAAAATCTAGCACAAAGAGGTCCGTTGTGTCAATAATGCATAGGGCTTGTTCGACAACCCGGTTGGTTATCGAGCAAGCCCATTATTAAAGAAGGCATTGTCATGGGAAGAAGCGGCTCCGCGGGCAATGGCAGGGCGCCTGCCGCCGGGGCAAAAAAGAAGAAACTCTTCGGAATTCTGCCGTTATCGTTTTTTTAGCTAAGTAACCCATGTTACGCAGGGGATTTCAAAAATGAAGAAATTCAACTACCGGACTTTACGAGACATTATAAACAAACCATCGATTTTGCCTCAAAATTTCATGTTGTTCGTGGTTCATATTGTTCTTCTGCGTAATGTGGGTTAAGTAATAAGACAGGGGGAAGAAATTTTGCCTTCCCCCGCAGTTTTTTCTCTAGGGAAACGCTGAAAAACCCAACCGGGGCTTTTCAGTGTCTCCTTAATTCATTTTCAGTACCGATTTGTCGTAGTCCGCCGGGGGGATAAATCCTAGAAGTTCGATACAGGTGGCGGCTATGGAACTGATGCCCAGACCCTCGTTGAGGCTTCCCTCTCCCGGCGCGTGGAGATATTCGTCCTTACAGCCGGGATCGTAGACGATACAGGGTACCGGATTGAGGCTGTGGCTTGTTTTGGCCTTGGGGGTTCCGTCGGCCTTGAGGGATACCGCCCCGGTCTTCTTGTCATGTTCATACATATCGTCGGAGTTGCCGTGGTCCGCGGTGATCACCATCACCGCCCCGGCGTCATCCACGGCTTTCCGCAGCCGGCCAAGCTGGAGATCCATCCCTTCCATAGAGCAGACCACCGCCTGATAGATTCCGGTATGGCCCACCATGTCCCCGTTGGGGAAGTTAAGCCGGATAAAGTCGTACTTGCCCGAGCCGGCGGCCTCCAAAACCCGATCGGCGATCTCCGCGCATTTCATCCAGGGCCGCTGTTCAAAGGGCACCACATCGCTTTTTATCTCCACATAGTCTTCCAGTTTTTCGTCAAATTTACCCGTCCGGTTGCCGTTGAAGAAGTAGGTTACATGGCCGTACTTCTGGGTCTCCGATATGGCCAGGGTCCTGACCCCTGCGGCGGCCAGGTATTCACCCATGGTCCGGTCAATAGCGGGGGGGCTCACCAGGTAGCGCTTGGGCACATGGGTGTCGCCGTCGTATTCCATCATCCCCGCATAGCAGACCCTGGGCCGCCGGCCCCGGTCGAATTTATCAAAATAGTCTTCTTCAAAGGCGGCGGTGATCTCCAGGGAACGGTCCCCCCGGAAATTAAAGTAGATGACCGAGTCGCCGTCTTCGATGGCGCCGACGGGTCTGCCGTTTTCGGCTATGACAAACTCCTTGAGATCCTGATCGATGATTCCCGGTATTTCCCGGCGGTATGTCTCCACCGCTTCCCTGGCTGACGTAAACTGCCGGGCCTCCCCGTGGACATGGGTTTTCCAGCCCCGCTCCACCATCTTCCAGTCGGCGCCGTAGCGGTCCATGGTGATCCACATGCGGCCCCCGCCGGAGGCGATTTTGGCGTCAAAACCGTCTCCGCTCTCTTCCTTGAGAAAAGCCTCAAAGGGATCCACATAGTCCAGGGCGCTGGTTTCCCCCACGTCCCGGCCGTCGAAGAGCGTGTGAACCCGTACCTTCCGGATCCCCTCTTTCTTCGCCTGGCGTATCATAGCTTTGAGGTGGTCCAGATGGCTGTGGACATTGCCGTCCGAGAAGAGGCCGATAAAGTGCAGGGTTCCGCCGTCCTTTACGTTGGCCGTAATTTCTTTCCAGGCATGGCCCTGGAACATGGCCCCGGACTCGATGGACCGGGATACCAGGGCGGCTCCCTGGCTAAAGACCCGGCCGCAGCCCATGGCGTTGTGGCCCACCTCGCTGTTGCCCATGTCGTCGTCCGAGGGAAGGCCCACCGCCCTGCCGTGAGCCTTGAGGCGGGTGTGGGGGCTTTTGGCCTTAATCGCATTCAGGTGATCCATTTTGGAATCCGCCACCGCATCTCCCTCTTTATATTTACCGTATCCGACCCCGTCCATGATAACGAGGACCACCGGGCCGGACCGGCCCTTCCATTTTGGATTTTTCTGTAAAACTTCCACGAAAACTCCTTTATACGCCTAAAAGCGCCGTCAACTTAAGTATAGTAGAGTTTACCCGTTTGTTCGAGGGACCGCCGGCCCGGCGGCGGTCAGGTAAAGCGGATGTCCACCAGGGTTATGTCGTCCGCCAGGGAGGCTTCGCCAATCCAGGTCTTGATTGTGGTATCGATGGCCTTGGTCATGTCCTTATGGGCTACGCCATGAAGGTTTTTTAACAGCTCCCCGGTCCTCTCCTCCCCGTACCGCTCGCCGAAGATGTCCGCCATATCCGTAAGCCCGTCGGAATAGGCGGTCAGCCTGAGCCCTCTGGTTATGGGGATCGCCCTGCTTTCCGCCTCCAGTTCCAGCTCTTCCTGGATCCCCAGAGGGGGGAGGTTGGGGTTGATGATTTTGTAGGCGATCTTTTTTTCTTCCTTCTGGGGCATGAAGATCTGAATCGGGGAAAAACCGCAGTTGTGTATCTTGACGTTCATGTCTGCAAAATCAACATAAAAGAGGATCCCCGCCACAAAGACCCCCGAAGGATTAACCATCCTCACCAGGTTATTGATGATTCCGGTCATTTTTTCCGCGCTTCCCTCATAGTCAAAAAGCTCGAAGGCGGTAAAACAGGCCCCCAGGGCCATGGTGGTCATGGCGCCGGTTATATTTTTCCCTGCGGCGTCGAAACAGGCAATAAGGCAGTTGTCGCCTTTTCTGAAGACCCGGTAAAAATCGCCCCCTATTTCGTGGGCCATTTGGTTATAGAAGAAAAGGCTGATCCGGCTGTCCTTAAGCGCCGACTGATCCAGCAGGTGTTTTTGGATCTCTCCGGCGGTTCTTAGATCCTGGGAACGGAGGGTGTTCATGTATTCCAGCATCTGCTGAAGGCTTACAATCCCCAGATAGGATCGTTTGTGCTGAACGATAAACCAGTTGGGGGTATCTCCCCGGGAATTCTTCAATGTTTCTTCGGCAATTTTGCCGATGTAGCTGGAGGACTCTATGGTTTCCCTGGCGGGGATAAGGTAGGCGTCCAGATCCTTCTGCCAGAACCGGGCCCAGGCCGAACCGGCTACTTTTTCGAGCACCTGCCGGGAAACAACCCCCAACACGGCGCCGTCCCGTTCAATGGGAACCACCTCCATCTCGGGGCTGTCGGCGATCATCTCCAGGGCCCAGCCTACATCGGATCCCGCATTCAGGGGTTCCATACAATCGGTAATGTAGCCTACCTGTAAAGGAGAAAAAACATGGCCAAATTTTTCAGCTTTCCGGGACATGATCCATCCTCAGTATATTTATAGTAAAGCATATACCTTAAATTGGCTAGACTTTTTAATTGAAAGATTGAAAAAAGAAGCCTACAATTTGAGTGGGGGAACGGTGAACCTGTTAACGTACATTCAAAATCTGGCTGTCCGGGGCATACATGCCTTTTCGGGGAAACTTTTCCACCGGCAGCCTGTTTTTCCGCTGGCGGACAGGCTGCTTGCGGATCTGCTCCGCCTGGCGGAGATCCCCTCTCCCTCTCCGCAGGAGGAGGAGAGGGCGGCCTTTATCCTGGAACGGCTCCACCTTCTGGGAACTACCCCCTGGGTAGACGAGGACGGCAATGTCTGCGTCCGGCTCCATTCCGCCGCTTCCGCCGGGGAGGCTCCGCTCCTGCTCTTTGCCGATCTTGGCTCCCGGCGCTGGCATCCTTTAGGAAGCCTTTCCCGTCTGGATGCGGTCCATGCCTGGGGGGCCGGGCTGGCGGATGTCCTGGGGGTTGCGGCCCTCCTCTATGTGGCGGAGGCCGTATCCCAGGGCAGGCTGAAAAGCGGCCGGGACATTCTGCTGCTCTTTGCCGCCCGTTCCTTTGAAGATCCCGAAAGCCGGGTCTTTGCGTTAATTACGGAGAATCCGCTCAACCATCCCTTTGCCGCGGTAGGTTTTCGGGGCTTTACCCTGGGTTCGATGGTAACCCATGCCCGGGGGATCTACCGCATGGCGCTCAGCGTGGAGACCCTTGGAAACGAGAAGGACGCCGAGGAGGAGGAAGCTCCCAAAAAAAAGGAGTCCGGGCCGGAGAACCCTAACCTGGTGGTGGATACCCTTACTGCGGCGGCGGCCCGGCTCTCCGGCGCCTGGGCCTCAAACGAAAAGATCCGCCTCTATATACGCAGCATCAAGGCTCTCAGCGGCTATGGGCGTACTCCTTCCGAAGGAATCCTGGAATTTGAGCTTGAATCCGGGCCGCCGCCGGAAGATCCTTCCCAGCGGAGGGAGCCGGAATCCGTTTCGGTTCCCTCCGGAACGCTGCTGGAGGAAGCCATGGCCGGCGCCAGGGCCTCCGCCGAGGCGGCGATCCGGCATCCCGAATTGAAAGGGGCCGTGACCATCACCGCCTTTATTCCCGCGGGCGATCCCGGCCTTACCGCGGGGCTGTCCCGGCTGCTCGGGAACATCATGCGGGATCTGCGCATCAAAGTACGGGAAGAAGACGGCCCGGACCCTTCGGCCTTTCTCTCCAACCGGGGCATTCCCGCAGTATCCCTGGGCATAGCCCAGGGCCGGGAGGGACTTTCCCTGGATACGATAGAAATTGCCTCCATAGAGAAGGGGCGGCAGCTTATAGACAAGGTGATAGAGGCGCTGACCAGCGGGGTGGAGCTGGCGGAGGCGCCGGTTAAGGAGCAGCGATGAACCGGGAGGGCGATATCCTTTTGCAGCAGACCTGGCACCATTCCCGGTTTCAGAACATAGACCGGCTGGTTTCTCTCAAGGAAAAAAAGGGCCTAAAAATTTCCCTGGCCTTTCCCACTCTCAATGAAGAGCTGACCATCGGCAAAGAGATCCTGGTGATCCGTACCGAGCTGATGGACCGTTATCCCCTGGTGGATGAGATTGTGGTGATCGACTCTTCCTCCAGGGACAATACCCGCAGGGTGGCGGAACGTTTCGGCGCCCGGATCTTCACCTCCAAAACGATTCTGCCCAAATATGGAAGCTACCGGGGAAAGGGGGAGACTCTCTGGAAGAGCCTCTATGCCCTGGAGGGGGATATTATCGTCTGGGTGGATGCGGATATTTCCAACATCGCCCCCAAATTTGTGTACGGCCTCATCGGCCCCCTGCTGGAGAACGATACAATCGGCTATGTAAAGGCCTTTTATGAACGGCCCATCCGCTTTTCCGGGGGAATCTCCCCTTCCGGGGGCGGCCGGGTTACGGAGATCCTGGTACGGCCCGTCTTTTCCCTCTTCTATCCTGAACTTGCCCGGCTGGTACAGCCCCTCTCGGGGGAATATGCCGGCCGCCGGAGCCTTTTGGAACGGCTTCCCTTTTCGATGGGCTACGGGGTTGAGCTGGGCCACCTTATCGACATCCTCTATCTGGCGGGTACCGGCGCGCTAGCCCAGGTGGACCTGGATCTGCGGATTCACCGGAACCAGGATACCGCCGCCTTGGGGAAAATGGCCTACGGCATACTCAATACCTTTCTGTCCCGGGGTGAAAAATACGGCGTCCTCAGGATGATGCGGGAATTAGGGGACCGGCATATATCCCTGGAAACGGCGGGGGACAATCACCGGGTAATAAAAACGGAAATTCCCCTGGTGGAACGGCCCCCGATGATAGAAATCCCCGAGTACCGGGAAAAATTTCACCGCGGAACGGAGGCGTAGGCATGGGCAAGTATATTCTGGCGCTGGATCAGGGAACCACCAGTTCCCGGGCCATTCTTTTTAACGAAGAGCAGCGGATGATCGGCGTAACCCAGAAGGAGTTTGCCCAGATCTATCCCCGGGAAGGCTGGGTGGAACATGATCCCATGGAGATCTATTCTTCCCAGTATGCGGTGATGATGGAGCTTATCACCGGGAACGATATTGCCTCCCGGGACATTGCTGCGGTGGGCATTACCAACCAGCGGGAAACTACCATACTGTGGGATAAGTCTACGGGGCGGCCGGTTTACAATGCGATTGTATGGCAGTGCCGGCGCACTTCGGATATTGTGGATGCCCTCAGCGCCGGGGGGATGGGGGATTATATCCGGCAGAAGACGGGCCTGGTGGCGGACGCCTATTTTTCGGGAACCAAGATTAAATGGATTCTGGATCATGTGGAGGGCGTCCGGGAACGGGCCCGGAAGGGGGAGATCCTCTTCGGTACTGTGGATACCTGGCTTATCTGGAAATTGACCGAAGGCAGGGTCCATGTTACGGACTACACCAATGCCAGCCGGACTATGCTTTACAACATTCATAAGCTTGACTGGGATGATGTCCTGCTTTCCGCCCTGGACATTCCCCGGGCCATGCTTCCCGAGGTCCGGCCCTCCAGCGGCATCTACGGTACGGTGAATATCCAGGGGGCGGATATCCCCATTGCCGGGGATGCGGGGGATCAGCAGGCGGCCCTCTTCGGTCAGTGCTGTTTTGAGAAGGGAGAAACCAAGAACACCTATGGTACGGGCTGCTTTTTGCTGATGAACACCGGCGGCGATCCCTGTGAAAGCAGGAACGGCCTTCTTACCACCATAGCGGCGAGTCTTCCCGGTGCCGTCCGTTATGCCCTGGAGGGAAGCGTCTTTGTGGGCGGAGCGGTGATCCAGTGGCTCCGGGACGAGATGCGCTTCATCACTGAAAGCGCCGATTCGGAATACTATGCGGGAAAGGTGGCCGATGCCGGCGGGGTTTATCTGGTGCCCGCCTTTACCGGCCTGGGGGCCCCCTATTGGGATATGTACGCCCGGGGCTGCATTGTCGGCATTACCCGGGGAACCCGGCGGGAACACCTTATCCGGGCTGCGGAGGAGGCCATCGCCTATCAGAGCCTGGATCTTGTCCGGGCCATGGAAAAGGATACCGGCGCCGGGATAGGAGAGCTGAAGGTTGACGGCGGCGCCAGCCGGGACTCTTTTCTTATGCAGTTCCAGGCGGACATTATGAACGGAAGGATCTGCCGTCCCGAGATCCGGGAGACCACCGCCCTGGGGGCGGCCTCTTTGGCAGGAATCGCCGCCGGTTTCTGGCGCGGCCCGGAGGAGGTCCGCTCCATGTGGAAATGCGACAAAACCTTCACCCCCCGGATGGACCAGAGAAAACGGGAAACCCTCCTTGCGGGCTGGCATAAGGCGGTGGGCCGCAGCCGGAGCTGGGCGGAGTAGGGCTGAATACTACCCGGCAAAAAAGCAATCCCGGTCAGGTTTAAGAAACCTCTATTTGTTAGTTAGATTGCTGATATACTCATTGCATAAATTATCTAAAAATTTTCCAAATGTAGAATAAATATCGGCAGTATATGTTTCAATGATGTTGATGTCATTATCGGGTAATATAGTTTCCGGTTTCAAGAGCTCGTATGCTTCAATATTTAACGTATCAGCCATTTTCACTAAAGTATGCGGAGAAACCCATTTTTTCCCATTTTCAATGTCGCTTAGAAACGGAATGGAAATATTTATTTTTTCCGCAAATTCCGCCTGAGTAAATTTACGGTAATTTCGATACCTTTTAAGATTTTTACTCAAAATGGTTCGTAAATCCTTTTCGTTCATTCAGTGATAATCCTTTAGAAAATTTATTATGCTATTGGCTTGACAAGATTTGAATAAACAATTAGATTAATATAGTTATCTATTAGCATAACTCATGAGAAAATTTTGTGAGAAATAGTATACAATATCATACACATTGAAGCCAAGGAAGCGGATATGATACGAAAAATGGTTGAATTAGTTAGAAAAATAATTGGAACACAAAGGGCGATTCAGGGAATCCAGACCATTTTAAATATGCAGCTGTTTAGAAGTGTCATAGAGAATTCTGCATGGCTAAAATACCGATCGTTTACCCCTGGAGGCTGGGCGATGGATAATGCCGCCCTGTATACATTATTTCGTATTCTCAACGATGTAAAACCAAAACGTATTTTGGAATTCGGATTAGGACAGAGTTCAAAAATGGTTCATCAATATGCAGCATTTTCGGAAGATGTTACAGCATTGACTATTGAACACGACAATAATTGGATACGGTTTTTTTGTAATGAGATTCCACAAAATGTAAATGTTACCATAAAGCAGTTTGACACAGAAACCGTTAAATTTAACGGTTTTGAAACATTGAGTTATAAAAATATTAATCAATTTATTGGGGATGAGTATGACTTAATAATCGTAGACGGACCCTTTGGAAGCAGGCATTATTCCCGTTCGCAAATTATAGACATTGTGAAAAATGGCTTACCTGAACAATTCTGTATATTTATGGACGACACGGAAAGAGACGGAGAAAAAGAAACCATAGGGATACTTTGCAAGATATTACAAAGTATGGATGTAAAATATTTGATAAAAGATTATAACGGAGAAGAAAAGCATCATACCATTATATGTTCTAATAACTTAAAGTTTTTAATTTCACTGCGATGAAAAACAGAGGCAATTCAATTGACGATAAATAGATAAAAATCTTACAATACTGTTCTATGAAAAAAGCGATTGGCTGGCTGCTGGCGATACTCCTCGTAATCCTCTGTATCATCGGGTCCAAGTGTACCAGCGTTTCCATAGGCGGTGAAACCGTCAAGGCGTTTCGGAACGATACGCCGTTTTTCAGAAGAAAACGGTATGAAGATTCGACCACGCGGTTCCTGAGGGATCAGTATTGGAGCGGCAGGACAAGAAACAGCGTGGCGATCCGTACTTCCTCCGGGACGATTGCGCTTCCAAAGGGTTCTTCCATCGACAAGACCCAGGGCGTTATCGGACCGGCGGTGTATGTGTTGAGCGGTGAAGGGATCCAGAACGATCTGACGCTGTTCGGTAATGTGATTGATCGGCCCCTTTACTCCGTAAGCGTTACTTCGGACGGTGAAATCATGGGTTTCTCGGTACGCGGCGGGGCGGTGAAGATGGAAGTGGGCGGCGTCGTCTTCCAGGCCCGCCTCATGGAACGGAGAACCAGGTTCGATCACGCATCGGCACATTACGAAGACCCCTACAAACAGTACGTCTACTTTGACTGTACCGGCATGGAACCCCTGCGGATTGACGGATCTTCCGGCATAACGTTTACCGGGGATGGAGAAGAAAAATTTACGATGACCATTGAAGAAAATGACTATGGCTTTTATGTCTATGCCTTGACATCATTATCGGAAAAGTCATTCCTGGTGGAGCATCCGTCTTTAGACACGGAAATCAGGGTCAATCAGGTACGTTTTGACAGGCTCTACGATAAAATCGTGGCGTACAAAATAAATCCCGGCGACGAGGAAACCCTCATATCCTATGAGGAAAGTACGCCGTCGCTTAACGGCAAGCCGGAGGGGGAATTATTCGCGGAGCTGCTGCGTGAAGCCCTGTGGAGAGCTCAAAATGAAGAACCCCGCCGCAAGCAACGGGGTATCTTCGTTCCGAGAGGAATGTGATTATATGTGGGGATACATACCACATTTCGTAGACGTTGCATTGATTAACCGCCCCAAGGCTCCCCCGCGCAAGCGGGCTCTTGGGTATGTACCCCACGGACGGAATCAAAATAATGCAAGCGAATGATCCCGCCGTAGCGTATAAACGCGGGACATTGCTGTTCCGCCGGGCTTCCCGCCTGCGGCGGGCGCTTCCGCCCTACTTAATCAGGATAAACTCCACCCGCCGGTTCTTCCACCAGTTGTCCCGGTCCTCGTAGGGAACGACCGGCCTGGTTCCGCCCATACCGGTGGCGCTGAGGCGGCTCCGGCTGACGCCGAATCCGGCAAGAAAATCCACGGTCGCCCGGGCCCGGCGTTCGCTTAGGGGCTGGAGTTCGGTCCGTTCCTCCGAGGCGGTCCTGGTAACCGGGTTGGCGTGGCCCTCCACCTGGACCCGGTAATCCCGGAATTTATTGAGGATCTCCGCAATCCGCCGGAGGATACGGTTGTTGTTTTCTACCACCTCCGGGGGAAGGCCGATAAAGTCCGCCTCGTTTGCCCGGAAGACAATCGAAGGCACCTGGATTTTCAGGTTGTTTCCGTCCCGCAGAACCAAAACGTCAACCCCAATGGTTCCCTCCATGGAATTGGCGTTCCCCAGAACATCCTCCGCCCGGTAGCTAAAGGGATAGTCCGTGGCGGACTGCACCAGCTCGCCCCGGTAACTGCGGCCGTCCCAGATAATCCGTTCCGCGGGGCTGCCCCTGCCTTCGATACGGTAGAACAGCTGATAGGGCGGCTGGGGCTCCCGGATTTCCAGGCTCCAGGAGGCGATGGGGGAGGCGTCCCGGGCGCCGGGGAACATGGAAAGTTCATCGTCCACCCCGTCGTTGTCGGGGCTGAAAAATTCGGGACTGCTGGCAAAACTCAGGACCGGCCCGGATATGTCTATCAGCACCGGCGTTCCCTGGACGGAGACTTCGTCCCCCTTGGTATACGAAACGGTCAACTGCGGGGTAAACCGGCCTTCCCGAACCAGGCCGTTCTGGTCCCGGCCGTCCCAGGAGATCGATTCCGGCGGCCCCCCTCCGCCGGGCCAGCTCCGCCTGACCCCGCCGTATTCATCGATCAGGTTCAGCGTCCACGCATCGATTCCGTCTTTAAGCGAGAGTATGATCCCAAAATGCAGGACTTCGTCTCCGGCGTTTCCCCTGGGGGCGGCGGCGGCCGCGGAGGCGGTGAGGAAACCCTGGGGAATGCGGGAGTCCAGCGTTATGGTATCCAGGCTGAGCCGGGCGCTGTTCCCCGCTTCGTCGGTGGAACTGAGGGTAAACCGGTAGGTTCCGTCGGGGGCGTTATTCCCCATCCGGTCGGTGCCGTCCCAGGGCAGATTCGGCGCGCCCCCCGACCAGGTCCAGGATCTGACCACCCTGCCGCCCTCATCGGTAATCACCGCCTCCCACTCGTCGTCTTCCCAGGTTACGGCATCAACGGGAATAAAGTCCCGGCGGCCGTCGCCGTTGGGGGAAAAGAGGGTAAAGGGGGCGGAAAGGTCCGCCCTGGGCGGGGCGGTATCCAAGACAAAGGGCTGGGACAGCGCCGAAGGCTGGTTCCCCATGGCGTAGCGCAGTTCTATCCGGGCGGTATAGGTTCCGTCCGGGGCGGCTGTCCCGGCGGCGGTTCTTCCGTTCCATGGAACCGAAGCGGGAACCGTCCCCTGGCCTTCAAAGCTTCTTACAATAATTCCGGCGGCGTCCGTTATCTCGATCTTCCAGCTGCTGACGCCTTCCCGTATCTGCAGATGGGGAATCAGGCTGATACTGTCCTTGACGCCGTTGTTGTCCGGCGAGAAGGCCCGGAGATCCGTGGTAAGCATAACCGGGGTATCCGCTGTACTCAGGGTGAAGCGGACCGCATTGGAACGGCCCCGGTTACCCGCGGGATCCTCGGCGCCAAGCTGATAGCTGTAGTCTCCGTCCGGGGCCAGGGCGCCCGAATCCTGCCGGCCGTCCCATTCAATCCGGGCGGGGGGAACGCCGGTAAACCGGAAACTTCTGATGAGCGCGTTATCCCGAATCCCCCGGACTTCTCCCGTCCAGAGGGGTTCGTCGGAACCTTCCTGGTGGAAGATCATGGCGTCCTGGCTGCCGTCATTGTTTGGGGAGAATGCATTGTACTCCGTCCGCACCGAAGCCCTGGGCGGGGTCATGTCCAGGGTAAAGGGAGGAGAAGATGCGGCGGAGACATAGCCGTTTCGGTAGGTTACCGAAAGTTCGCCCTGGTAGACCCCTTCCTCCAGGGGGCGGCCCTGATCGTTTTTTCCGTCAAAAGCTATCCGAGCCGGGGGAATCCCCGAACCGCCCAGGGTCCGGCGTATGGCCCCCGGACCGTCCCGGATCAGGAAACTCCAGCTTACAATCCCTTCGGTTACGGGAACGCCGGGGTCCAGGATCAGCGTATCCTTGGCGCCGTCCCCGTTGGGAGAGAACCATGCGTCGGCAATGGGAAGGCGTACCGCGGGCTGGATGGTGTTTATGATAATGTTAGTCAATTCCGCCCCGCCCCGGTTCAGGGCCCGGTCCACTGCGGAGATCCGGCAGCTGTACACGCCATCGGGAACAATATGCCCCCGGTCATCGGCGCCGTCCCAGACAATGGTCCGGGGGGCGCCGTTTATAACATCGAAGGTCTTCACCTTGGTTCCCCCGGCGTTGTAGATCCCCGTGTCCCAGCGATCCTCCTCCGAGCCGGACAGTTCTACCGTAAAGCTGTCCTTGCTGCCGTCTCCGTCGGGGGAGAAGATCCGCATCCCTTCGGGCAGTTCCGCAATGGCCGCTTCGGGGGGCGTATTGTCCACCACCACCTCGTACCGGGGGGAGGAGGCGGTATTGCCGTTGTCGTCGGCGGCGGAGAGAACGAAGAAGTAGGATCCGTCCGGGGCGGTCCCGCCGGACTCAAGGATACCGTCCCAGCGGAGGGTTCCGGGAACCTCCACCCCAATCTTCGACGCTATCACCCGGTACATAAAATTCTTGACCCCCTGGGTTTCGGGGCGCAGTTCCTTATTGCGATAGGTCCGGACCACGGCGCCGCCGGAATCGCTGATCTCCAGGTTCCATTCCACCACATAGCGCTGATCCGTGATGGAGACGGGGAATTCCAGGCTGTCCGCCAGGCCGTCGTTATTGGGGGAGATATACCTGGTTTCAGGATAATCCACCACGATCACCGGCGGCGTCTTGTCCGCCACCCCGGCGGTCCAGGTAATGCCCCCGCCGAAGGCCCATATATTGTTGTAGAGGGGCTTAATCCCGCCGGTAATACCGATATCGCCCTCGGTGGGAAGCCGGCCTCCCGCCACCTTCCGGTCCACATGCCTCAGGGGGAAGGTGAAGGTAAGCCCCACGGTGGGGAGGAGGGGGACCCCGTTTCCGTCTATGCTTTCCCGGATATTGATCCCCGAAGAAACCTGGAGGGTAAACATCTCCAGGATCACCAGGGAAAGACCAGCCTTAACAGTCATGTTGGTACAGCCGGGAAAGCCCAGATCCGCCCGGAACCCCGCCCGGACAGGGTCCGCCCTGTTATCCGTTCCGGGTATTCTGAAAAAATCGAAGGCCACCCCCAGGAGGGGGGTAAAGGCCGTGGGGGTCCAGGTTTTGCCCATGCTCCGCATCACCGCGGCCATGGTAAAGTTGTCCAGCCTGCCCAGCCTGCCCATGTTGTACCGGCCCCCCAGATCCCCCGCCAGGGACCATTCGTCCCCGGCGCCTATGCCGAAATCAAAGCCCGTTCCCAGGCTCAATCCGGGGTACAGTTCCTTGGCGACGTGCAGGTTTCCCCCAAAGGAGATTCCCACGGGAAACGCGTCGAAGGGACTTTGAAGGAAATGGACGGAACCGCCGAAGACGGCGATTTTGGTGGGGACCAGGGCTCCCGCATTAAAGGCGTTTCCCAGACCCGGTTCCAGGGCAAGGCTGGGCAGGGCCATATAGCCCGCCTCCAGGACCGCTAGCTGAGCGTCCCCCCCGGCGGCAGGATTAATGGCCCCCGCGGAGGCTCCCCCTTGGGAAGTGGTAAAGGCCCCGCCCCCGGCAAGGGCCGGGGAATAGAGGTCCGGCGCCGTATCGCTGCCCGAAGGAGAGGCCGGGGCGGTTCCAGCCAAAAAAACGAGAAGTACCGCGCATACCCCATACCTGGCGCCATTCATAACTACATTCAGTCTAACGGAAGTAAGAAGTAAAAACAATCGGCAAGATAACGGCGCCTTGACAACCCCCGCCCCGGAGATGAACCTCCCCGCCCTGACGGGCGGGGTATTAGATCCCCATCTGCGAATGAAGAACCCAGGAGCTTGCTCCTGGGTATCGAAGATTTCACCTTGAAATCTTTGTCTTTAGGAACAGTTCAACAATAACATGAACAAGTCATTGAGGTAAGATACGATAG
>JAISPH010000109.1 GCA_031275035.1 Treponema sp. | reverse complement strand
AAGAGCTTGACGAAACCGGAGCCGTAGAGCCCGCCGAAGCCGAGGCGGTAGAGGAGCTTGAGGAGCTTGACGAAACCGGAACCGTAGAGCCCGCCGAAGCCGAAGCGGTAGAGGAGCTTGAAGAGCTTGACGAAACCGGAGTCGTGGAGCCCGCGGAAACCGAAGCGGCGGCAAAA
The DNA here is from genome assembly GCA_031275035.1 of Treponema sp. The sequence goes on along the minus strand of JAISPH010000109.1, from coordinate 11,618 downwards.
GCCGCCGAAACCCAAAAGCCCTCGAACCTGAAACTTGTCTTTGGGGATGACGATATTCCCACCATAGTCGAAACCAGCGGCCTTGAACTGGTAGACGAAGACATTGATTCGGTAATGAACATTATGCGCTCCGACGAAGAGGCCGGGGAGCTTGAGGAACTTGAGCCGGAGGAGCTTGAAGCGCTGGGCGAAGCTCCCCCCGTCCCGGCCGCCGTTCCGCCTTCACCGATGGACGAACTGGCCAGTAAGATTGAATTCTCCGATCTCGACGAGGAGGATGAAGATACCGGCGCCTTTGACATGAACATTGAAATTGTCTCGCCTTTCTCACCCTTCTCGAAAGACGGGGAACCCGATCAGGCCGCCAAGGCCCCGCAAGATCCCAACGTAACCCTCAAGCTGGAAGAGCTTGAACCCAATTATGAGATGTCCCTGGTTTATAAGCCCTTCTCCGCGGCGGATACCAGCCCCGGCATTCTGGAAAACGGAGGCGGAAACAGCCTGGAAGCGGTTAAACCGGAATCAATAATTGAAGAACGGGACGGCATTCATTACATTAACGAAAGCGCCCTGGACGCCGCCGAAAACGAAACAAAACTGGACCAGGATTTCAAAAATCTTATCAATTCGGTGCTGAAAAAGTAATCCTAAAACGAAGGGCAGTTCCGGGAACAGCCCGGCCTTCCAACCTCAGACGGGTACGAACCGGCTAGCGAAGCAGAAGCCGGGGGTTCGTGGTTCTGCCGTTTTTATACACGGCAAAGTGGAGATGGGCGCCGGTGCTTAATCCGGTACTGCCCACGGTGCCTATCAGATCCCCGGCCCCTACATAGGCGCCGGCCTTAACCCGGATAGCGTTCATGTGGCCGTACATGGTCCGGTAGCCCGCATGGTGGGAAATGACCACATAGTTGCCGAAGGTCGCGTCATATCCGGCGGCGGTAACCAGGCCGGCCATGGCGGCCCTGATGGGAGTGCCCAGGGGGGAACCTATATCCATACCGGAATGGAAGGTACGGTTCCCCGTAAAGGGGCTTACCCGGTATCCGTAGGGAGAGGTTATCCGTCCCCGGACGGGCCACAGGAAGAAGTTCCCCGTAATGCCAAGGCGCTCCTCCGGGGAAAGCTGGGCGCCGGGAATAAAAATTTTATCATTGGGAAGGATATTGCCGGTAAAAAGCTCATTGGCAATAAGAATCGACGGCGGATCGACCGCATATTTTTCGTATTTTTTGGCGATACTTTCCAGGGTGTCGCCCTTTTTAACCGTATGCAGTATGCCGTCCTGGTTGGGAATCCTCAGCTCCTTTCCCACCGGAACGATCCGGTCATTGGAAATGCCGTTCAGCGAAAACAGCGTACCCTCGTTAAGGCCGAAATCCTTGGCAATCTGGCCTATTGTATCGCCGCTCCGCATGGTGTACGAAGAATAGAGCAGCATCCGGGGCTGGGAATAGTCCTCCAGTTCAGGCGTCCCCCTGGAGTTCCGTTGCTCAAGATTTACCGGCAGAATGGAGGAGGCCTCCTCGAAGCCGCCCATGCCGCTTTCGCCGTCATTCCCGGCAGATTCCCTGCTCCCGGCGGCTTTTTCCCCGCCGGCGGCAGGAAAAATGGCGGCGGCTTGAACAAAATAGACCATAGAACAAATAAAAAATACCCTTAAAAGGAGCCCCGGCGCCGGGAGAGGGCGGTTTTCCGCCGGCGATTTCCCAAAACGGCTCATTTTCATTATAATCCGCCTGATTTTTGTAAAATCTGCCATAAGAGTCTCTATCATATATCGGTTTATTATGTTTTTGCAATGAGAAATTACACGAATTACCGAAGCTTTTTCAAAATGCCGGGTTGAAAAATCCCTGCGGTCAAAGATTCTTCTTTTTGTTTTCCCTGTCCAAAATGGTCAAAATATCCCGAAATTCCGCGGCCCTTTCGTATTCTTCGGCCTCCACGGCAACTTCCAGCTTCGCCTGCAGGATCTTCCGGCGGCTCTGGGCCTTGAACTCCGGGCCGGAGGCTCCGGCGTTAAGGCCGCCGGGGAAACGGCCCGTTTCCGACACCTCTCCGATGATCAGATCGATGGACACCCCCGCCTCTTCCATTACCTTTTCGGACACAAAAACCGGACATTTACAGCGGACCGCCAGGGCTATGGCGTCGGAGGGACGGGCGTCCAGGACCAGCGGGTCCCCGGCGGTATAGTTCCCGCCGCTGAGAAAGAGCCGGGCATAGAAGACGCCGTCCCTCAGATCGTGGACCTCCGCCCGGAACAAATCGAACCCCAGGCGGCGGATCACATCCAGCAGCAGATCGTGGGTAAGGGGCCGGAGTACGGCAACCTCCCCAAGGCCCATCAGAATAGCCTGGGCTTCAGACTGGCCGATAAAGATGGGCGCCGAAATATCCGAACCCAGGGGCCGGAGCAACGCCGCATTTCCCTGATCGGTCCGCACGATAGTCCAGATTTCAGCTTCTATCATCTTCATCGTTTTTTCCTAACATATCAGCTGCGGCAGCCCCGCCAGGAGCCGCCGGGCTCCGGCATCTTCCGCAAAACCCGTAAAGGGCAATTCCCCCAGGACGGCTCCGGCTTCCGAGATAAGGGCCGTCCCCTTCTCCCGGGCCTCTTCCAAAACCCCCGCAGCCTCCAGCGCGGCTATCAGCTCTTCCACTTCGGCGGCGGCGGCGCCCTCCTTCCGGGCGGCGGCAAAACAACGGGACACCAGCCTGCCCCGTTCTCCGCCGCCGCGAAGGTAGAGCAGCACCGGAAGGCTCTTCTTGCCCTCCGCCACGTCATCCCCCCGCTTCTTGCCGGGATTGCCGGAGCTAAGGTTCTTCACATCGTCCAGTATCTGAAAACCCACCCCCAGCTTTTCCGCCGCATCCCCCAGCGCCGCGGCCAGGGCTTCTCCCCGGGGGGTAACGGTTCCGGCGGAAGCGCCGAAGAGCCCCGCATCCGCGGCATAGACCCCCAGGGCCGCCGCCAGCCGGGCAAGGCAGCCTGTTTTAAGGCCGCACATGACATAATAGATTTCGATCTCCGGCCGGGAGTCAAGGTTACGGTGCCAGTTTATATCCATGGCCTGACCCAGGTGAAGCCGCCGCATATACTCGCCCCAGACCTGGTAGATACGGTTCTTTCGTTCCGGCCCGCCGGACCAAGCTTCAACACAAACTAAAGGAAGAAAATAAAGAAAACAAGCCCCGTTAATGGCCGTATCGGTTCCATAGATAAGGTGAACTGCGGGCCCGCCCCGGCGGGTATCGGAGTTGTCTTCGATATCGTCATGGATGAGGCTGGCATTATGGGGAAATTCCACCAGGGGGGTCAGGGGCAGCGCCCCGTCGCCGCCCCCCAGGGCTTCGCAGATCAGAGTCATCAGGAGAGGCCGCCACCGCTTGCCTCCCCGGTCCAGAAGATCCCGGCCGGGGGCGCAGAGGGAACGGATCAGATCCGGCGGCGCCGGGGGAATCTCCCCAAAGACCGCGGCCCTCCATGGAGGAAGGGGCGGTTCGGGAAGCCCCCGCCGGAGCAGGGCTTCAATCTTTTCGAGCCGCCGGGTATACTCTTTCTCCATGCCTCATTCTACACGATTCCGGCCCCGGAGAAAAACCCCTTGAACCCCTACGAAAAGCCGGATCACTGGTCGCTACGGGCCCGGCGGGAAGGCTACCCCGCCCGTTCGGTATACAAACTGCAGGAAATGGACGAAAAGTTCGGCCTCCTCCGGCCCGCGTCCGGCGGCGTGTTCCGGGTCCTGGACCTGGGGGCCGCTCCGGGAAGCTGGAGCCTCTACGCGCTCCGCCGGGGGAGCGCGCTGGAACTGACCGCGGCGGACCTCCTCCCCCTCTCCCGGCAGTATGATCAGGGCCTCTTTGGGGAGGAGCGTTTCCGCTTTGTCCGGGGGGACATTACCCTGCCGGAGATCCGGAGGGCCCTGCTGGAACGGGGCCCCTTTAACCTTATCATCAGCGACGCCGCCCCCGCCACCACCGGGAACCGGGGGGTGGACGCCCTGCGTTCCCTGGAACTGGCGGAGGCCGTGCTGGACTATGCGGAAAGCCTGGCCGCCGGGGGCGGCCTGGTGGTCAAGATATTCCAGGGCGGGGACGCCGCTTCGGTACTAAGGCGGATACGGGAACGCTTTGCAAGCGGCAAAAGCTTCAAACCCCGGACCTGCCGGCCCGGATCCGTTGAAACCTACTATATCGGGCTGGGAAAACGTGAAAATCCGGGCCGCGCCGCAGGAGCGGACCGAAACTTCGGCGGCGAACCCCCTAATTGAAGAGTTTTTTCAGATCCCCCCAGTATTCTTCGATAAGGGCCATATCCTGGGGATGAAAGAGGCCCTTGAAAAACCGGATCCGGTCAATAAGAAACCGCGCCCGCTCAAGATCAAGATCCAGAATTCCGGCGCCGATCCCCGTGGATTCCGCCGTTTCCACAAACTCCACATAGGGAGCCATCGCCTGATCGAGGCTGTAGGCCATGATTCCGCAAAAACTGACAAAAAAAACCTCAAAGCCCCGGGGACCCAGGCCGTAACGGGAAAAAACCTGCTTCACCGGGGGAGGCGCCTTATAGGCCCTCATACGCATAAAGTCGCTCCTGAATTTCCCCTCGCTGATGCTCCCCTCAAAGTCCTCAAAAAATTCCTGGCATTCGTCCAAAAAACCCTCAAAATCATCCCCCAAGGCCGTCATCTGGGGGGTGTCCTCCAGACCGGACATGGCTTCATCGATGCCGTCCCAGTTGTCAACCAGACTGCGGAGCGTCTCCTCCGACAACGCCGGCGGGAACGCTTCCTGGGCAAAAAGAAACCGCCCCGTCAACACCAAAAGGCCGAATAGAATCTTTTTACCCATTAACATCCTCCCAGGTTCTTTATACACCGCTTCCCCTTCGGCGTCCAGCGTTTCCCGCCCTCAAAATACCCTGTTCCGCCGGCAAAACAGCCTGTCCTGCCCGCCGGACGCCGCGGCAGCGCCCCTCTAATCCATACCTCCCGGCAAACGGCCCGGAGGGACGTATAAACCATTCGGACTCCCAGGGGGGTTCCCGGATGTGTCCGTTACTGCCGTGAGTCCCGCCGGGGATCCTGCATGAAGGGCGGGATCCCCGGGGAGGCCGGAGGCTCTACTTTCGCTTTTTCCACCGGATATAGACCTGCCGGCCAGTGCCGTGCTCCTGGGGGCGCTCCTCGGTTTCGAACTGGGACAGGGCCCGGAAAAGATCCGCCAGTTTCCTGAAGCCGTAGTTCCGGGGGTCGAACTCACTGGACCGGTTGTTGATCTTCTGGCCCACGCCCCCCAGATAGGCCCAGCCGGACTCGTCCGCCAGATCGTCCACCGCATCCCGGAGGAGTTTGAGGAGTTTCCGGTCTCCCTTGAAGTCCCGGCGGGGACGGGAGGCGGGCCGGGCGTCCTCGTCGTCGGCTTCTTCCTGGGTTTCCTTGAGGATCTCCGTATAGATAAACTTATCACAGACCGAAACAAAGGCCCGGGGGGTTTTCTTTTCGCCGAAGCCGTAGACGATACGGCCGCTTTCCCGCAGCCGCGAGGCTAGGCGGGTAAAGTCGGAATCGCTGGAAACGATGCAGAAGCCGTCGAGCCTTTCGCTGTAGAGCAGGTCCATGGCGTCAATGATCATGGCCGAGTCGGTGGCGTTCTTTCCGGTGGTATAGGAAAACTGCTGAATGGGCTGGATGGCGTATTCCAGAAGCCGGTCCTTCCATGACCGGAGATTGGTGCTGGTCCAGTCGCCGTAGATCCGCTTAACGCTGGCCACGCCGTATTTGGCCACCTCGTTAAGGAGGCCCTCTATGATTGCGGGCTGGGTATTATCCGCATCAATAAGGACCGCAAGTTTCGCCTGGCTGGTTTCCACAGCCTGATTTGAAAAGGGCAGTAGGGGCATGTATTTCTCCTTGTATATTTCTGTTTTCATTCGCCGAAGATTGACTGCTTGATCCGCCGCAGGAGGCTGATCTTGCCCATGGGAATGCGCAGGATGGCTGCCTCCTCCCGGCCCAGGTCCTCTACCGGTTTCCATGACGCCGGCAGCCATGCCGCCGGCATCCGTGCCGGGTGTATGACCAGCAGGGTTTCCCCGTCGCTTTTTTCCAGCGCCTCCGGAACGCCCTGGACCCGTTCCTCCCCCTGGGGGCCGGTCCAGAAAACCTCGACGGGAAGCTTTGAAGCGATGGCCTGTTTGGCAATGACGGTCTTGCCCACATAATCAAGGCCCCGGGCTTCCAGTTTTTCATAGCGCAGGGAAGCGGGCGCAAGCTGGGATTCGGTCAGTACCAGCCGCCGTTCTATGCGGGCGGAGAGCTCGTCCCGCTCCGCCCTGGAAAGCTGCATCTTCCCCAGGAAGAGGCGGAAATGTTCCCGGTACTGCTCCGCCTTTCCGGGATCCGGCGGGCTGCTTTTTCCCCGGGAAAGATCCAAAACCTGCCCGGACCCCGGCGGCGGGGGATAGGGGGAAATCCGGGATTCATTCTGAATCTCCCCGCTCCGGAGGGGCGGCTGGGCGACGATGTCCACGCCGCTCTTTGCAAGCCACTTGACCGCCTCGGATGTTTCCGCCGCCGAAAGAAGGTACACCCCCGGAGCAAGGACGCGGGCAATCAGCGGGGCCATGGCCTCGGCTAGGTAACGCCGTTCAGGAGCAAGGATCATCACAATTCCCTCGTGAAGGGCAACGCCGGAGTAGCGGCTCTCCCAGTCCTTCAGGGTCCAGTCCAGGTTTCCGTCGATCCGCCCGCCGGTAAGACGGTTCAGCAGTTCCAGCATGGAGGCGGCGTCCATGCCCCGGTTAAAGCCCCGGACCGCCGAATTCCGGGTTAACTCGAAGCGTACCACCGCCCCGGTCTCCCGGGCGGAGCAGAAAAAGGCAAGGGCCGCCGCATCGGCAAAGGCGATCCCCGGATAGAGGATACAGGAAAAGGCCGTGTCCATGGCGGCGGTATGGGCGGGGCCCCCGGCCTGGTCCGGGCCGGAGAGGGCGGGCCGTTCCCGGTCCGGGATGTCCGGCCTGATCCACAACCCGGAACCGGCGGCGCGGAGGAGCCCCGTTTCTTCCAAAGCCGTCATGACGGATTCAAACACCAGGCTTTCGTCAGAACCCTCCTTGAGACCGCCGTCCTCTTCACGCAGCAGGATGAAGGCAAGCCGCCGCAGGGTAAGGGCCGGATAGAGCCGGTTCCGTTCCAGGGAGCCCGTAAGCCCGTGGATCAGCCGGACCAAAATCTGAATCCGGCCCCGCTGAAAATAAACGAGGGCGGAACGGGAATAGATCAGGTATATCCCCATGCCCGCGGCATAGTACTCAAGCCGCCCCTGAAAGGTAAGATCGTTAAAAAAGATCAGCTTCCCTTCGTTGGGTTCAAGCCGGTCTCCGTCCAGGCGGAGCAGTTCCAGGCACTGCATCGCCCCCACGTGCAGGTCCAGCCGCAGTCCCGGAAAGATCCTGGCTCCGTCGTCAAGGACCTTTTTCCGTATGCCCCCCTCCGCTTTATAGAATTCCCCCGCATCCCCGGCAAAGGCAAAGAGAGCGGCAAAGAGCCGGTCGTCCACCTCCGGTCCCGGCGGCGCCGTTTTCTCCGCGGCTTTCCCCGGAACGGCCTCCGCAGTTCCGGACGCCGCCGGCACGGACGCCGCCGGGACTGGAGGAAAAAGGACGCCCCAGCCGGCAATGACCGGAGCCAGGACCGGCTCCAGCAGGGGGTTCAGCGCCAGGCGGCGCTGAACCCCGTCCATAAAGCGGTAGAGGATAAGCCGTTCCTCCAGGTTAAGCAGTATCCCCTGAATATCGGCATAGGTAAATTCTCCGGCAAAAAAACTTTCCAACTCCCCCGGTACGGGTTCATACAGTACCGCCACGGCGGCGATGATCCGGGCGTCCCGTTCATCAATATAGGCGGCGATAGTTTCCTGAATGTTTTTACGGGAGAGAAAGGCGGCCAGATCCTCCATAAGCCGGTGCTTGCTGAAGGGCGTTTTGATGCTGCCGAAGACGCTCCGCATCAATTCAAAGTAGACATTGTCCGGCAGGGTTGTCAGGGCCGACTTCCAGTCGTCCACGGAACGGAACGCCCGTTTCACCGGATCTCCGCAGGGGCTTCGCCTTCCGGGCCTTTTCCGAAGCCTGCCCAATGCTGAATGGTATAGCGGTATCCCTGTTCGGCGAGAAATTTCTGGCGGTTTGCGGCAAAATCTTCCTCCACGGTGTACCGGGAAACGATGGTATAGAAATAGGAATTCCGGGCGGGACCCGTCCCGGACAGGGTTCCATCCGGGGCAAGTCCCTTGGGCCGCAGTATACGTCCCAGCCGCTGGGCCTCCTCCTGGCGGGAACCGAAGCTGCCGGAAACTTGCACCGCCATAGACGCGTCGGGCAGATCGATGGCAAAGTTCGCTACCTTCGACACGACGATAACCCGGACCTCCCTCCGCTTAAAGGCGCCGTAGATCCGCTCCCGCTCGGCGTTGGGGGTCTTTCCGGTGATAAGCGGCGCCTTGAGCAGCCGGGAGATCGATTCAAGCTGGCTGATATACTGGCCTATCACCAGGATCTGATCTCCGGGGTGATTCTCGATAAGCTCCCGGACCACCGGCTCCTTGAGGGGGTTCTCGCTGGCGATACGGTACTTTTCCCGGGGGGACGCCACCGCATAGGGAATCTTCAGCGGCTCCGGCAGGTCCAGCCTTACCTCGGTACAGAGGGCCTCCGCAATCCAGCCCCGGCTTTCCAGATCCTTCCAGGGAACATCGTAACGTTTGGGCCCTACCAGGCTGAAGACCGCCTCTTCCTCCCCGTCCTCCCTGACCAGGGTTGCCGTAAGGCCCAGTCGCCGCACCGCCTGCAGTTCCGCGGTAACCCGGAATACCGGCGCCGGGAGCAGATGAACTTCGTCATAGATGATGAGCCCCCAGGGCCGTTCCCGGAAAAGCTTGAAGTGGGGAAAGTCCCCGTCCTTCCGGGGACGCCAGGTGAGGATCTGGTAGGTGGCGATGGTAACCGGGGCTACCCCCTTGGAATCTCCGGTATACTCGGCGATTGACTCCGGGGCCAGATCCGTCTTGTCCAGCAGTTCGTCGATCCATTGATGCACCGCCGCCACATTGGTGGTCAGTACCAGGGTATTGGTTTTCAGCAGGGACATGAAAACCATGCCCACCAGGGTTTTGCCGGAGCCGCAGGGAAGCACCACCACCCCATAGCCTGTGCCGGGGCCGCCGCCGCCCAGGACCGACTGGGCCGCTTCAAGCTGGTAATCCCGGGGAGCAAAGAGCCTGCCCGAAGCGCTGATCCGGCGGAGATTCAGTTCCAGGACCCCGCCGTCCCGCAGGGGAGCCTCGTCCTTAACGGGCCAGCCCAGGCGGATCAGCTCCCGCTTTACCGTGCCCCGGTCGATAAGCCTGAGACGGAAGCTCCGGCCGTCTCCGGTTCCGGCAAGATACTTCCCCAGCGCCCTGGCCGCCCCTATCTCCGCCGCGGCCTCCCGGTCATCCGCCAGAAGGAGCAGATCCTCCGCGGCCCCGGAGGCCGTATCCGCGGTAAGCCTGAGCCGCCCGTAGCGGGCCATGGTATCGGAGAAGCCCTCCAGGATACCCCTGGGTACGGCATAGCGGCTGTAGCGTTCCAGGGCCTTGACAATGTCCGCCGGGGTAAGGCCCGCGCTGGCGGCGTTCCAAAGGGAGATGGGGCTGATCCTGTAGGTGTGCATGTGTTCCGGGGACTTCTCCAGATCCGCAAAGGGCATAATCGCTATCCGGGCCTCCCCGGCCAGGGGGGAATGAACGTCCAGGAGCAGGGTCCTGTCGCTCTGCACGATTAACGGCTTCTCTCCCGGAGAAAAAACAACGTTATCAGGGGGGACGCCGTTCAAGCTTCCCCTGGGGGAACGTCCCCCGGCGGCGGATACCGGCATGATCCGTTTATTATATACAAAACCGGGTTTCAGGTATATATAATAAGAGTTATGGAATGGTTTCTCCGGCAGCATGTTATCCTTCAGGCTTTGCTGGCCTGTCTCTTTACCTACGGCGTAACCGCACTGGGGGCGGCTACGGTATTCTTTTTCAGGTCCATAAACCGCAGCGTTCTGGACGGTATGCTCGGTTTTGCCGGCGGGGTGATGATCGCCGCCAGTTTTTTCTCCCTGCTGCTTCCGGCGATCACCATGGCCGAGGATGCCGCCGCTGCGGGGAGGGGGCTTCCCCCCTGGGCCGCCGCGGCGGCCGGCTTTATTATGGGGGGCCTCTTTCTCCGTCTTGCCGACTGGCTCCTCCCCCATCTCCACGAGGGAAACGATAATGCCGAGGGGCTCAAGACTAACTGGAGCCGGTCCCTGCTGCTGGTGCTGGCCATTACTCTGCACAATATCCCCGAGGGGCTTGCCGTGGGGGTAGGTTTTGGGGCGGCGGCGGCGGGCATACCGGGGGCGGGAATGGCCGGCGCCATTGCCCTGGCCCTGGGGATAGGGCTTCAGAATTTCCCCGAGGGGGCGGCGGTTTCCATTCCCCTGCGCCGGGACGGAATGAGCCGGTTCAGGGCCTTCTTCGCCGGCCAGGCTTCGGGGATAGTGGAACCCATCGCCGGAGTTCTGGGGGCGGCCCTGGTCGCCTCGATGCAGACCATACTTCCCTACGCCCTCTCCTTCGCCGCCGGGGCCATGATCTTTGTGGTTGCGGAAGAGCTGATCCCCGAGGCATACCGGGAGGGAAACGACCACATTGCCACTTCGGGCCTGATGCTGGGTTTTGCTTTGATGATGGCCCTGGATGTTGGTCTTGGGTGATGCCTTAGCCGGGGCCCACGCCGCGTTACCTGGTCCAGAAAACACGCTCGATGTCTTGAGCGCCGTATCCGGGCGGGCCCTGGATGTTGGTCTTGGGTGATGCCTTAGCCGGGGCCACGCCGCGTTACCTGGTCCAGGAAACACGCTCGATGTCTTGAGCGCCGTGTCCGGGCGGGCCCTGGATGCCGGTCTTGGGTGATGCCTTAGCCGGGGCCGCTTAGCGTTTTTGCGCCTGTATTTCCCCCGCCCTGTTTACGGTAAGGCGGTAGTCCGCCCTTTCCGCCGGTTCAACGCCGCTTTCCCAGGGGCGGGCATAGCTGAACCGCAGATCCGCCGAACCCGGCTTTACGCTTTCAAAGACAAAAACAAAAACGCCGCCCCTGCCGGCACGGCCTCCGGTATCCGCGGAACCGTCCCTCCGGTATTCCGCCGAAAGTTCCCGCACAATGCCCGCGGGCTCCATGGTATAGGTCCACGAATAACCGGTGGCCGGGCTGCCTTCAAGCTCTATGGTAATGTGTTTTCCGCGCTCCCGGATGGGGGCGGCAAAGACGGCGGCGCAGAACTCCAAAAACGCCGCAAGGATAATTACTTTTTTCACCTGTTCAGTTTATGCATAGCGGGGTCTATTACTCAAGAACCCGCGTGCGGGGGAAGCTCTGCGGCGGACGCCGGCCATAGTCTGGGTTTCAATATCGCTTGACATATTTTCCATAGATTGTTATTCTGAACTAACTAAGTTAGAGAGGTAAAACAGTCTAAGGAGTTACTATGAAAGCCAAGTTATACGTTTTAGCAGGAATTATCCTGATTTTG
>JAISPH010000238.1 GCA_031275035.1 Treponema sp. | reverse complement strand
AAATGACAAAATAAACTACCCAATAAGCAACCCAGTTCATCATTATACCTGACACAACTTCGTTTACGTTGAATTTGGCTTTAAGGTAACCGGGTATAAAAGCCCACAGCGCCCCGCCGGTTATGGATATAACGATCATTGACGGCAGAAAGATCGCCCGGGGAAGATGCATGGTTAAACCAAGAACGACCGAACATAGACCTCCGGCCAGCATCTGCCCCGGAGCGCCGATGTTAAATAATCCCGTTTTAAAGGAAAAGGTGATTGATAAACCGGTCATAATAAGCGGTACCATGTAGCCCAGTGTATTGCTGGTCCTGACAGGGGTCTTCAGGCTGCCCTGAAACAGGTACATAAAACTCTCCAAAGGATTATTTCCGCTTATCAGCATCAGCAGGGCGCCGAAGATCAGTCCGATAAAAACGGCGGTCATTGAAATGAGCAGGCTTTTAGCCGTAGTCATAAGCTGTTTTTTCATATCGCCCCTTTGCCATGCTTTCCGCTTAATCCCGCCATCATCAGGCTGATTTCGCTTTCCGTTGCATCCTTAGCCGTGACTTCACCGGTCAGGCGTCCTCCGTATAGGGCAACGATTCGATCGGATAACTGCATGACTTCGTCAAGATCCAAAGAAACCAGCAATACCGCCTTGCCTTTATCGCGCTGTTCAACAATACGCCGGTGGATGTATTCAATGGAGCCCACATCCAGCCCGCGGGTGGGCTGTACCGCAATCAGGAGAGAGTGCTTTCTTTCTATTTCCCGCCCTATGATTGCTTTTTGCTGATTGCCCCCGGAAAGGGTAAGGGCAGACGACGACGGACCCTCTCCGCTGCGGACATCAAAATCCCTGATAATTCCCTCAGCATACTGCCGTATTGCCCGCCGGTTTAAAATTCCATATTTGGAAAACGGCCGGCGGCCATAGATTTCAAGGATAAAATTATCTTCCAGCGTGTACTGCATTACAAGACCGTGTTTCTGGCGATCCTCCGGGATATGGGAAATACCGGCCGCGATGCGTTCTACGACGGGACATCGTTCCAAAGGCTTTCCATTTAACCGGATTTTACCGCTCTCTATTTTCCGCAAGCCGGTAATCGCCTCTACCAGTTCCGTTTGTCCGTTTCCGTCTACGCCTGCGATCCCTACAATTTCGCCGCTCCGCACAATCAGGGAAAAGTGGTGCAGCCCCATGCTGCCCAGATGGGTTTTTACATTCAGATCGTCAATGACCAATACCGGATCGCCCGGCCGGGTTTCTTTTTTATTGATGACAAAAGAAATTTCACGCCCTACCATCATTTCGGCCATCTGTTTTTCCGTGGTAAGCTTTACGTCTACCGTACCGGCTGTCCGCCCGCGCCGAAGGATCGTACACCTGTCGGCTGCCAGTTTAATTTCCCTCAGCTTATGGGTTATGAGGATTATGGATTTGCTCTCCCGTGTCAGGCTGCGCAGGATGGAAATTAATTCGCCGGTTTCGGCGGGGGTCAGTACGGCGGTCGGTTCATCAAAAATGAGAATTTCCGCATCCCGGTACAGCATTTTTATAATTTCTACGCGCTGCTGCATGCCTACCGTGATATCCTCGATTTTTGCGTTGGGATCCACGTCCAGGTTGTATTTCTTTGATATGGCCGCAATTTTTTCCACCGCCTGTTTAAGATCCAGCAGCGGACCCCGGCGGGGTTCCATGCCTAATACGATATTTTCAGCAACGGTAAAAGGCCGGACCAGCTTAAAATGCTGATGTACCATGCCGATGCCCAAGTTGTTGGCCGCAATGGGGCTGGAGATGGATGTTTGACGGCCTTTAACAAAGATAGAGCCGCTGTCGGCGCTGTAGAGGCCGAACAGAATGCTCATTAGCGTGCTTTTTCCCGCGCCGTTCTCTCCTAAGAGCGCTAAAATTTCACCACGCCTCAGTTGAAGGCTGACGTGATCATTGGCGCGGATACCGGGAAAATCTTTAACGATGTCCCGCATTTCAATAACATAATCTTCCATGACCGATCCGGGTTATCCGCCTGGTTTAATACCAAGGGCCTGCTTACGCAACGGCCCCAGGAATACGCTCAGGAGAGAAATTCTACCGCCATGCGGATATATCCGTATCCTTTGCGGAAACGGCAATTTCTCCGTTTTTTATCATTAAAAGGATCTTGTCCGCCTCGGCCTGTACCGGATCGTCCAAATTGGGGTTTTGGGGGGGTATGCCTACGCCGTTGTTTTTTGCATCGAACAGGATAAGACGGCCCCCTTCAAACCGGTCCTCTACGGCCGCTTGAATCATGTCGTATGTTGAATTAGCAAGATTTTTCATAGTTGAGGTCATTGTTACGGACCGGCCATTGGATAAAAGTCCGTCCTCATACATATCAACATCACATCCGACGACCCACACCTGTTCGCCCTTTTCGGCCCTGGCTTTTGCTTCATTGAATCCGCCAAGCGCCGTGGTTCCCGCCGCGCAGTATACCAAATTTACGCCGCTGTTGAAGAGCTGTCCTGCGATTTGCTGTCCCAACGCCGCATCGCTGAATGTACCGGACCATACAAAATTTTCCTCTTTCAGCTTTATATCGCAGCCATAGTTCTCATTCGCGTAAATTACGCCCTGCAGAAATCCGGTCTTGAATAATTTAGTCGGCGGGATCTCTATGCCAAACACGGACCCGAAAGATCCTTTTTTCAGCTGCAGGGCGCCGGCAAAACCGGCTACAAAGCCGGATTCCTGGGCCGCATAATCAATAGCGGCGCAGTTGTCTGCGATTTCGGACTTATCGGCTCCTGCCGCCTGCGGAGAGCTGTCCAGGATAACAAAATAACAGTCCGTATACTTAAACTGCGCTTCATGAATGGCTTCCGAAAAGGTATACCCGGGAGTTACGATCATTCTAAAGCCTGCGTCGTATAAATTTGCAATGGCCTGTAAAAACCCTGCGGTTGTTCTTTCTGATGGAATAAGGTATTTGGTTTCGATATTGAAATCCTTGGCCGCCCGGGTAACTCCTTCCCATGTGGCCTGCATAAAAGATCGATCATCTACCGATACCGAATCGCAGACCATGCCGACTTTGAGTTTTTTCTCAACCGCAACGGAAGTATCTTTGCCGCCACAGGCGCTGAGAAACAATAGCGCCGCCGCCATTGCCATGCACATCCACATTTGCCTCTTCATGCTTTTCCTCCTGGTTTATGTATCGGGCAGGGCATTGATTTGGTTTCCTGCCTGATAAGATCAAATTTGAGGCACATAAGATCATGCCCGTAAAAGGTTGAATAGATATTCTTTATATTTCTGCGCATGTACCTTCTGACAGATCAACGCATTGGCCTCTTTGTGGGTTTGCCCATGCTTATCAATAGATACATATCCGTAGGTCAGTCCTTCTTTTGTTTCCACATCACAATAGGCCGGACAAATGCCGGTGAATATTTCAGGGTAAATTACCCCCATCATGATAATGCTGTCGATAACGCCGTATGCCTCATCCTTGTATTTTTTTTGCTCATAGTCCCGCAGGCAGGCGGTACAGGCAATGCAGAAATCCGCTATCGGACTGTGCAGCCCTTTCAAATACGCAATGTCCGTAGGCGTAATTGCCGGATCTCCGCGGCAAATATCCCAGGTAACCCACAGCATATTCATGCCGGAATGCATAATTATTTTTGCCGCTTCGGGATCCACATACACATTAAATTCCGCCGCGGGATTCGCATTGCCCTGATCAAGGCCGCTTGCGCCCATGATGTAGATTTTCTTGATGTTTTTTGCTATCTCCGGTTCTTTTAGATATGCCATGGCAATGTTGGTCAGGGGCCCCAGCGTTACAATTTCGATTTCTCCCGGATTTTTCATGATCACATCAATAATGGCGTCTATGGCGTGTCCATCAGCCGGTTTCAGCGGCGGATCCGGCAGGTTCAAATTGCTTAAACCGTCTTTGCCGTGTACGTAATCGGCGATAAACAGCTTTTCCCGCATTATCGGACGCGCCATTCCGCTGTATACCGGCGGCGCATAGGTTCGCGCTGCATTAACGGCTATTAAGGCGTTTTTTACGCACAGGTCCAGGGCCACATTGCCGCAGACAACGGTGATGGCTTCTACCTTTACGAGTTTGACTGCCCGCAGGGCCCCTATAATGGCCCACACATCGTCGGATCCCGTATCGGTATCGATCAATAAACGTCTCAAATTCCCCCCCAAAACAAAATTTGTTCAGATTCGTTTGATAACTAAAAAGTACTTTATGATAAATGCTATAAATGGACATGACAATTCATATTTTTTTATAAACTTTTATCTTTTATTACCAAAGATGTACTTTTTTATGAATAAAGGATACACAAAAAAACAGGGCATTCGAATTAAACCGGATCGCAAACGTCTCCCGCTTTCATTCGGAGACCGCTTGCCATACCCAGGAGCCGCCTGTGAAACGGCGTCTTTCCCGCCTCAATATTTCAAGGACCGTACTTTTTTCTGAGTTCCGGGACCGAAAAAAAGGGCTTGGATGCCCAAGCCCTTTCCACAGCCGGACCCCCTGCGGGGCCCACGCCCTTCAACCTAGAAGGAGAACTGCTTGTAGTTTTCTTTGGTGAAGACCGTGGGGGGCCCCATGATGACGTTCTTGCCGTTGACGCTGATCTTTCCCACATTGGGAATATCCTGCCCGTCAACGGGATTTTGGCCCTTCAGTAAATTGTTGGCCAGTACCACGGTCAGGTAGCCCAGCTTGGAGGGGTCCCAGAGTATGGACGCATCCAGGGAACCGTCTTCCAGGTAGGGGCCGGAATCGGTGGGCATGCCGGAACCGATGACGGCGATCTTGTCCTTAAGACCCTTTTCCTGGACAGCCTGAGCCGCTCCGATGGGGGTGGGGGTGCTGTAGCCGAGGACGCCTTTGAGGTTGGGGTAGGCGGTGATGAGGTCCAGGGTCCGCTGGTAGGCGACCTGCTGTTTTTCATCGGTGGGAACCTTGTCGGTTACCAGCCGCAGCCGGGGATACTTGGTCTTGGCATAGGCCTGGCCATAATCGATCCAGGTGTTAAGGTTCGCCGCGGAAAGGCCGCCGGTGAGGATCGCGTAATCCCCGGAATCGCCCGCCGCCTTTACCAAAAGATCAAAGTAAAGTTCGCCGAAGGCCTTGTCGTCGATCTGGTGTACCGAAAGATCCACCACCGAGGGGTCCGCGGAGGTATCCCAGTCGAGGACTTTAATGCCCGCGTTTTTGGCCCGCTGGAGCACCGGGGTCAGGGCGGCGGCGTCGTTGGGGGCTACGCAGATGGCGTCCACGCCCCGGCTGATGTAATCTTCCAGCATCCTCACCTGCTCCGCCGCGTCGGCGGTGGTGGGTCCGGTATAAATGACATTGATCCCTAAATCCTTGCCCGCCTGCACCGCTCCAATCTCGGAAGCGTTAAAGTAGGGAATGCCTACCAGTTTCGGCATAACCACAATGGTGGGTACTCCCGACTGTGCGCCGCCGGAACCGCCTTTGGCCCAAACCATGCCGGTTAAAGCCAGAGCTATCAACGCAATAGATACGATTTTTTTCATATCACCCTCCTAAAAAATTATCCAAAAATACTTTTGGATGTTTGCCGTTTTTAACGATTGCGGCTTGTCCGCAGCCGCCCCGCTTGTCCCCATGCCGGGACAGGTTATTTTGCCGTCCTGTTCGTAAAGAACTTGATGGTCAGGACCAGGAGCAAAATACCGCCCATGATGATATTAGTCAAATAACGGTTAACGCCGAAGATGTTAAGCCCCGAAGAAATAACCTGGATGATCATTACCGCTATGATCGTCCCGATGATCTTGCCCTCTCCGCCGTTGATGTTGGTTCCCCCCAGCACCGAGGCCGCCACGGACTGCAGCAGGTAGGAAGATCCGTAGGATTCCTTGGCCGAATTGTACCGGGAGGCCATCAGAATCCCCGCCGCGGCGGCAAGAAAACCCGCGGCCACATACACCCAGAAAAGCACCTGCCTTGTATTGATCCCCGAATACCGGGCGACCTTGGCGTTGCTGCCGGTCATATACACGGCGCTGCCGAAACTGCTCCGTTCAAGGAAGAGGTGTACCCCCGCCACAATAAACAGGAAGACGATCAGGGGAATGGGAAGCCCCAGGAAGGCGCTGTTCCCGATTTTTAGAAATTCCGCGGGAAAGCCCGATATGGCCCCGCCCTTGGTGATGTTGAGGCTTATCCCCTCAAAGAGGGTGGAGGTTCCCAGGGTGGCGATCATCGGGGTAATCCCCAGATAGACCACCGTATACCCGTTCAAGGCGCCGCAGGCCAGGGCCGTAATCAGCATAAGCCCGACCCCGGCAAGCAGGGCGATGGGCCCGGCGGCGCCGCCCTTGGTCAGTTCCGCCATAACAAGGCCCCCCACAATCATGGAAAGGGTAGCCATAAAGGTAAGGGAGAGGTTGATGCCCCCCGACACGATGACCAGCATCATCGACAGGGCAAGAATGCCGAATTCGGGGAGCTGGTAGGCCATGGACTGGAGATTGCCCCTGCTTAAAAAACGCCCCGGAGAGAGAATCGACATCAGCGCAAAGGCGGCGATAAAAAGGACAAAGAGTATCCCCTCGTTGGTTTTTAGTCGTTGGGTAATTGCCTGTTTCATAGCTACTCCACATCCACCTTAATTTGCCTGCGTTCGGCCCGCTGTTTCTGAATCATATCAATGGCAATGGACCCGATGATGATGATGCCCACCACAATCTTCTGCCAGAAAGTGGGGATCTTCATCAGGATGAGGCCGTTGTTGATAACGCAAAAAATCGCCACCCCCAGCAGGGTCCCCAGGACGCTTCCCACGCCTCCCAGGGTACTGGCCCCGCCCAGAACCACCGCGGCGATTACCTGCATCTCAAAACCGAGGAAGGCGTTGGGGTCCACCTGCCGCATGATCGAGGTGTGGGATATCGCGGCAAGACCGATGAGGAAGCCCTCGTAGCTGTAGACAAAGGTCAGGATACGGCTGGACTTAAAGCCCATCCGTTCCGCCGATTCCAGGTTGCCCCCGATGGCGTAGATTCCCCGGCCTATAACGGTATACCTCAGGATAAACCAGGTCAGGATAATGGCGGGGATCAGGATCAGCCCCTGAATGGGGAAACCCGTTACCCGGCCGTTCTTGAGGGTAATGGTAAAGATAGTGGCCCGTCCCAGATCGATAAAATCCGTGGGAATCCCCGTTATCCAGTTGCCGTTGGTTTTGTAGAGCACCAGCCCCAGGATAATGCTCATGGTTCCCAGGGTGGTTACGATGGGCGGGATCTTGAGCCGGGAGATAAAACAGCCGTTGATAAAGCCCATCAGGGTTCCCGCCAGGCAGGCGACGGCCAGGGCCGCAAAGATGTTGGAACTGACGTGGATCAGAAAAGTTCCGGTAATAACCGTTACGGCGGTAACGATGGAAGCCACCGAAACGTCTATGCCCCCGGT
>JAISPH010000221.1 GCA_031275035.1 Treponema sp. | reverse complement strand
ATTATACGAACTGCGTATATACGCCGGGGAGGGTGGGATATATACGCAATACATATATATGCCGGGGAGGGGCGATTATACGAACTGCGTATATATGCCGGGAAGTGGCGATATATACGTAGTACGTCTATAGACGGGATGGGGCGATTAGACGTAGTGCGTTTATATACCGGGATAAGGGGGAAATATACGAAGTACATATATCGCTAGGGATAGGAGCGGCAAATAGATGAATTGCGTATATATCGCCAGGGGCGGATGTAACACGTATTCGCTTTACTTCCGGGAGTGGGGATATATACGAAGTACATATATATCGTCGGGAGCGGCGATTAAACGAAGTTTCCGCAAATACCCGCCCCGCTTATGCGGCAGCAGATGCGGTCTATCGCCCGGTGGCCGGCCTTTCATCTCACCGCCGGCATCGCGGAAAAACTCAAAACGATAAACCCCGGGGCCATAGACCGGCGCCTCAAAAACGACAAGGATGCATTGCGGCCTCAAGTTACGTTTTTCTAAATGGGGCATCCAGCCCTTCGGTTACTTTTCTAAATGAGGCATTACGGTTAGAGAACATAAAAAAGCCTTAAAAAACCCGGATTCCCGGACCCTACAAGCCCAGGACTATCCCGGCAAGTCCTGCGGCGGCAATGTAGACAACCGGATGTTTCTTGAATACATGGATGAGGAAGAAGAGGACCGCAAAGATTGCGCCCTCCCGCCAGCGGAACAGTCCGTACCAGACCGGAGCCTCCCCGTTGTAGAGTGAAAGCTTCATCACCCCAAAACCTGCGGCGGCGACAAGCCCCGCCGCCGCAGGCCGGAGACCGGAAAAGACCGACGCCACCAGGGGGCTTTCCTTAAAGGCTGAAAGGATGCGGGCCACGATGATAATGACGATAATTGAGGGCATTATCAGCCCCAGGGAAGCTAGTGCCGAACCGGGGACGCCGGCGCACTGAAAGCCCACATAGGTCGCCATGTTCACGCCGATGGCCCCGGGGGTGGATTCCGCCACCGCCACCATATTGGCGATAGCCTCGTAGCTAAGCCAGCCGTATTTGTCCGCAAGCTGATAGAGGAAGGGCAGAGTCGCAAGGCCTCCGCCGACGGAAAAAAGCCCTGTCTTAAAAAATTCGGCAAAGAGGAGGAGGAGCGTCACGGCCCGGTTTCCCCGGTACCGTCTTTCCCGGCGCCGGCGGAACCGGGGGGAACCCGTCCCCGCTTTTTCCTCCCGGCAAGGAGAAAGCCCGCAAGTCCCGCGGCGGCGGTGATGAACACCGGAGAAGTCTTAAAAAACACCGAAAGGCCGAAGACGGCGATACTGATAAGGACAGCCTTGACATTCCGGACCGTCCCCTTAAAAAGCTTAACCACCGCCTCAAGGATCAGGGCCCCCACGGCTATGCGGATTCCCCCGAAGGCATGCTGGACCAGGGGCATCCCGGCAAAATTGTTAAGAAAAGCCGCGATGACGGTGATAATAATAATGGAGGGCGACACAAAGCCCAGCGTAGTAAGGATGCCTCCGGCGATACCCTTCCGCCTGTAACCGATAAAGGTGGAAACATTGACCGCTATTACCCCCGGCGTAACCTGGCCGAGGGCAAAATAATCCGTTACTTCCTCCAGAGAAGCCCATTTCTTCTTTTCCACCAGTTCCCGCTCGATCACCGGAAGCATGGAATAGCCTCCGCCGAAGGTAACGCATCCCATTTTGAAGAAGGTCCAGATCAGGTCCAGGTATGCCTTCATGCTTTACCCTTACAGGGCATTTGAGGGACCTTCCTCCGGGTACGTTACCGACAGGTGGAGTTCATCAAGCTGTTTCTGATCCGCCTCTCCGGGGCTGCCGTCCATGGGATTTACCGCAAAGGAATTTTTAGGGAAGGCGATGACCTCTTTGATCGAACTCTCCCCGGCCATAAGCATCACCAGCCGGTCCAGCCCCGGAGCGATGCCCCCGTGGGGAGGAGCCCCGTACCTAAAGGCTTCGGTCAGAAAACCGAACCTGGCCTCCGCCTCTTCCGGGTTAAAGCCCGCAATATTGAAAATACGTTTCTGCAGTTCCGGGTCGTGGATACGGATGGAACCCGAGGCAAGTTCATAGCCGTTGAGGACCAGATCGTAGAGGTCTCCCTTGACCGATCCCGGGTCCTGTTCCAGAACGGCGTGGTATTTTTCCTGGGGCCAGGAGAACATGTGGTGGGCCGCCTCCCAGCGGCCTTCCTCATCGTTAAATTCAAACAGGGGAAAATCGACTATCCAGACAAATTCAAATTTCCCCTTTTCGCAGAGCCCCAGATCCTTTCCCAGCTTGGACCGTACCGCCCCCAGGGCCGTGTTGGCCGTTTTACGCCGGGAATCCGCCGCCATGAGGATCAGATCCCCCCGCTTCGCCCCCAGTCCTTCGATGACGGCGGCGGCGTTTCCGGCAAAAAACTTCGCCGCCCCCCCCTCCAGGACGGGTCCGGTCCCCGCAACCCTCATCCAGGCAAGACCTTTGGCATGGTAGATCTTCGCCTGGGCTTCAAGTTCTTCAATCTGCTTCCGGGAATAGGGGACCTCTCCCATGGCTTCCCCTGGAACCACCAGGGCCTTTACCCCGCCCCGGACTGTCCCCTCCGGCCCGGAGGACAGGGCCTCCTTAAAAGCCTGGAACGAAGAAGCCGCCGCATAGGGTCCAAAGTCCTGGAGTTCCAGGCCGAAACGAAGATCCGGCTTATCCGTACCGTAACGTTCCATGGCCTCCTCGTAACTGAGCCGCTTAAAACGGGGGGACAGCTCGACCTGCAGGATCTTCTTAAACACATGGGCCATAAGCCCTTCGGTCATGGCCAGAATATCGTCCCGGTCTACAAAGGACATCTCGATATCGATCTGGGTAAATTCGGGCTGCCGGTCCCCCCGGGCATCCTCGTCCCTATAGCACCGGGCAATCTGAAAATACTTGTCGAACCCGGCGACCATGAGGATC
Source organism: Treponema sp. (assembly GCA_031275035.1). Next base: position 2,188 of record JAISPH010000221.1, on the reverse strand, counting down.
TGCTTGTAGAGCTGGGGGGACTGGGGCAGGGCGTAAAACCTGCCCGGATAGAGCCGGGAGGGAACCAGGTAGTCCCGGGCGCCCTCGGGGGTAGATTTGATAAAAGTGGGGGTCTCTATCTCATAAAACCCCCGGCCCGTCAGCCATTCCCGGACCGCAAAAGCCACATCGTGCCGCAGCTTGAGCCGCCGCTGCATACCGGCGGAACGGAGATCCAGATAGCGGTACTTGAGGCGGAGTTCCTCCCTGGCGTCGGATTCTTCATCAATCTGAAAGGGAAGCGTCCCGGAACGGTTCAGTATGACCATGCGCTCCGCCGCCACCTCGATCTCTCCGGTGGACATTTCCGGGTTTACCATAGAAGGGGGGCGGGGGCGGACCAGGCCCTCTACGGCGATGCAGAATTCATTCCGCAGTTCCGTTACCAGGGCGGCCAGTCCGCCAAGGCCCCCCTCGTCCCCGGCGGGAGCCGGATCTTCGGCGGCGGAATCCACCACCACCTGGGTAATGCCGTAACGGTCCCGGAGGTTGATAAAGGAAACCCCCCCGTGTTCCCGTTTCCGGTGGACCCAGCCGTTTAAGATCACCCGCCGGCCCGCATCGGACTTTCTCAGGGCGCCGCAGTTCGTTGTACGCTTCATCGCTTCCATAAAAAGACTATAGTATCTCGAAAAGCTTAAAACAAGCCTGACGCCGCCGGAATACATCTGTACAGAGCCTCCAAAAAAAGATATAACTAATCTATAAATATGGAATTTCAAGCGTTACATCTTCACCCCGATCTTCAACGGGGCATTGCGGAAGCGGGTTATGTGGATTGTATGCCCGTACAGGAGCAGGTGCTGGCCAGCGCCTTTGGAGGGCAGGACCTCTATGTCCAATCCCAGACCGGAACCGGCAAAACCGCGGCCTTTCTGATCGTTATTTTTCAGCGCCTCCTCTCGGAACCGGAATTAAACGGAAAGAAGGCGATAATCATGGTGCCTACCAGGGAACTGGCGGTACAGGTTGAAGAAGAGGCAAAGCTCCTGGGAAAGTACCTTTCCTTCAAGGTGGGAAGTTTTTACGGCGGCGTAGGCTATACCCTGCAACAGAAGCTGTTAAAGGAAAACGCCCAGATCATGGTGGGAACCCCCGGCAGGGTACTGGATCTGAATAAATCGGGCAGGATGAACCTGATGGAGATTGCCTTTCTGGTGCTGGACGAGGCGGACCGGATGTTCGACATGGGCTTCTACCCGGATCTGCGGAAACTGATCAAGGTGATTCCTCCGGCGGACCGGCGGCAGACCATGCTTTTCAGCGCAACCCTCAATGCCTGGGTCAAAAACCTGGCCTGGGAGTATACCAAGTCCCCGGTGGAGATTGAAATCGCCCCCGAAACGGTTACGGTGGAGGAGGTGGATCAGCTTCTCTACCATGTACCCAGCGGCGATAAGATGAAGCTCCTCCTGGGAATCATAAAACGGGAACAGCCGGAAAGCGCCATCATCTTCTGCAATACCAAGCGGTACACCGAAATTGCCGCCAAGCGGCTGCGGATCAACGGCATACCCTGTGAATTTATCATCGGGGATCTGCCCCAGGTAAAGCGGCTTAAGATCATCGATGATGTAAAGGCGGGGAACGTAAGGTTTCTGGTCGCCACCGACGTAGCCGCCCGGGGCCTCGACATTGAGGGCCTTGCCCTGGTGGTAAACTACGACCTTCCGGCGGAGGCGGAAAATTATGTGCACCGCATAGGCCGGACCGCCCGGGCGGGAAAAACCGGCAGGGCCATTACCCTGGCCAGCGAACAGGACGTATACGAACTTCCCGAAATTGAACGGTACATAGGCAAGAAGATCCCCTCGGAAACCGCCGTGACGGAACTCTATGAGGAAGATAAGAGCGAAGGCATGCGTATCCGTACCGATGCCTACGACGACAGACCCGGAGGGGACAGGCGGGATTCCCGCCGGAGCCTTGGCCGGAGCGGCGAAGGTTTCCGCCGGGGCGGCAGAGACCGCGGCAGGGAACGGGGCGGCGATGAGGGAAACCGGGGCCGGCGGGTTCCGGCGGAGGGCGAAGTCCGGGCCAAGCGGGACGGCGGCCGGAGGAACCCTGCCTCCGGGGAAGCGGGCGAAGACCGGAACCGTAACGAGGGCCGGCGGCGGGTTCGGGACAGCGAGGTCCAGCGGGCGGCGGC
>JAISPH010000153.1 GCA_031275035.1 Treponema sp. | reverse complement strand
ACCTGGACCCGGCCCAGGCGGCCTTGCTTTCATCCGGCGACACCCTGAACAAAGCCGGGGGCTCCGCGGACGGGACGGTTTCGGGTTCCGCCCTGATGGTGGCAAGCGCAGATCCCCTGACCGGCGCAGTTACTTTTTCAAGCGGATCAGGTACCTATTTGCCGGGGGACTACCTGGTCTTCCCCGGCAGCAGCTTTGTTAACCTCCGGGGCAGCGTAAGCTGGGACCACAGCATGGCCGAAGGCGCCGATAAAGCGCCGGGATCGGGAAGCCTTATTACCGGCGGATTTCTGGACGCCAATTACCGGCCCCACGACGACCTGACTACGGGGGGAGACTCAAGCCTCAGGCCGTCTACCGCCGGCGATATTGTGGACCAATGTTTTGAACGTTTCGGTCCCACGAACTACGTTACCGCGGGTACGGCGAATGTGGCCGGCATGATAGCGGCCATGGAAGGACTCTTTACCGGCCCGCTTTACCGGTGGTCTTCCGACGTCCTCTATCCAGATATTGTTATTGAAAATTACCTCGCCTTTGACAACGGCGGCGCCAAGGGCGATCAACGGGCCCCCGAATCTGACGGAACCCGCAAACCGATAGGAAACGCCGTGGGCGCTTATGAGTGGTAAGGGGAACATGATGAAAAAACTCAACCTGCGTATGCCGGGGATATTACTGCCGGCCCTTCTTTTTTCGGCCTGCCAGAACCCCTATATCATCCATAATCTTGAACGGCCCGTATACCTGACCGGTATTGAGGTCCGCTCGGATCAGCTTGCCGCGGACGATCCTTCCCATCCCCTGGATCAGGTGTTCACCAAAGAGTTGACCTTTTATACCGTTACGGTTCCCTACAACGCGGAGGAAGTGTCCATTACCGGCTTTCCCGAGGAAGGGGCGGAACTTACCGGCGAGCGGGTGCGGCGTTTCTCCCTGGGAGAGCAGGAAACGGTTTTTACCTTTGGGGTGGAAAAACCAAACCGCCTGACCACGGTCTATACGGTAAAGGTTCTCCGGGGCCTTCCCGAGGCGATTCTCGCCGGCATTGAGCTTTATATCAGCGACGGCAAAGAACCCGCGCCCCCCCATACGGCCGACATAGACCCGCAAGATTTAAACCAGTATGAAGCGGATAATTATATCGCCGGTTTTGTTCCCGCCAGGGGCGATTATTCCATAAAAATACCCGCCTATGCCCATCATCTTGCCTTTATCGTCCGTTCTTACACCAACGAAGAAAACAAAATAACCCAGGTTACCTATGAATTCAAAGACCACAACGGCGATACCATAGGGGCCGACGGCAGAACCCCCGAGGCCGGATACCGGAAGACCAAAACGGCGGAAAGATATTTTTCCGCCCCCCTGCCGGCCTGGTACCCGGATCCCGAGATTCCCTGGGGCGACTGGTTGACCTTTCCCGGCGGCGCTTATGACTACGCGGATAATAAGGGAACGTGGTTCGGCAAGGGTACGATTAACCCCGGGGATCCCAATCCCTTTGGCCCCGGAAAAAAGGCCTTTGTGGAGATAACCGCCTGGGCGGACAAACTGGCGGCAAAAACCTACGTCATAGAATTGCAGCGCCAGGAAGAAGCGCCCTACCTGGAAGCCTTTGAAGTGTTCGAAATATCCAACGCCGCCAAAGCGGGCCCTGTTCCGGCCATTCCCGTTCCGGGAACCCCCTATTTTCCTGAAACCGACGGTACCGGGACGCTGGGGACCGTGAGTAAACGGATAGGGAATTTTGCCAAAACCAATTATAGTTACGACGGGGCCCTGTCCGAAGACGAGCAGATTAACGGGGTTTATATCAAGGCCGTACCGGACCGGTATACCGCGCCGGGGGCGGAATATACGTTTACCCCCTATTATTTCGACAGCAGCGGAATCCGTTATTGCTTCCAGGAAGACGGCACGCTTTACCAGTATCCTAATGATTTTTTAGGCGATCCGTCCCTGGATCCCGCGGTCAACCCCTATCCCCGGCGTTTAGAGCGGACGGGAAACCCCGGAACCATAGCCATGTATTTTCCCATCACCGACACCATTCCCCCGGCGCAGGCGGTGTTTGACAATTTTGTCCGGATGGAAGTGGTGGTTACCGTAAAGGCTCCGCCCCTGAGTTCCGAAACCACCTACCGGATGATGATCCGGCGGAAAAATCCGGAAGCCGTATTGGACGGCATAGAGGTAAAACCCTTTGTGCTTCCGACGCCGGCGGACTTTTCGGTGATATCAAATGCCCTGCCCTCCTTTGACCCTGAAAAATCCGCCCAGGCCACCGCTCCGGCCGGATCGGGCAGCACCCATGCCCGGATCTTCCTGAACAACGGCGGTCAGGGCACGGGAAACCGGATCATCAGCGTGTACGCTTCCGGCCAGACCTTCAGCTTTTATAAGAATTCTTCAGGTAACTGGCTGGACGAAAATAACACAAATTACGGCTCCATCACACCCTTTGCCGATGTGGAACTAAACGGCCGCAATACCATGGTTCAGGTGGCGGTAACGGATATCCCCCACTACAGCTCCAAAGAATATGTCCTGAATATCCTTTCCGAAACCCCCAGCGACATTCTCCTTCCCGAAGGCCCCCAGAACGGCATAGTCCGGGCGGTGTTCGCCAGCGGGCCCAACACGGGTCTTGCGGCGGTCCACGCCCTGCCGGGGGATTTAATCGAACTTTCCATCAGCGCCAACCTGGGATGGTATATCCACGCGGATAAAAATGACGACGCTTATGTAAGCGGGGTCCGGGTTACGCATTATGGAAACGGCGTTTTTGAAATGGGCTCCCATGTCTGGCTGGAAAATGAAGAAGGGGCGGACGCGGCCAAAATTAAAAAAAGAACCTACCGGTTTATTATGCCGGATCAAAACATCCGTTTTGAAGTGGAATACAAAGAAACCATCGCCGGCTCAAACCGAAAAGCCTATGTCGCTTCCGAGGCATCCAGAAGCGGCGGCTATGGGTCCGGCGGCGACGGCAAAACCGGCACCAGCTGGGGCACGGCCAGCAATGACCTCCAGGCGGTGATTAACAGCTGGAACGATAGTCCCTTTGATGAAATATGGATACACCGGGGAACCTACACCCCCGACCCCGGTTCATGGAATTCCCAGTACGCCGGAGATTACACCATCAGCGGCGCGGCCGACGGAAAAGACGTGGCCTTTGTTTTGCGGACCGGCCTCCGGATCTTGGGCGGTTTTGAAGAGACCCACGGTGCCCCGGAGGACCGGTTTTCGGAACCTGACGTGGCCGGGGCGGCGGATCCCGCGGCGGCGGCGGCGGAAAAAA
>JAISPH010000121.1 GCA_031275035.1 Treponema sp. | reverse complement strand
GGATGCGCTTGCCGGTTTTGCCTCCGCCTCCAGGCTTGACGAAACCGAAATGCCGCAGATCGCCGCGGTCCCGGCGGAAACGGCGCAGGATGCGGCGCATAGCGCGGCGCAAAACAATTTTTCCTCCTCCGGCTTTCCCTCCCCGGCCCAGGCGGATTCCTGGTTCGGCTCTTCCGTCTTTGACGGCATCGTCCTGAGGGAACCGTGGCGGCGGGGTTTCCGCGGGCAGCCTCCGGCGGCTGTCTTTGCAGAAACCGCCGCCGGAGCGGCGGCCCTGCTTGAAAAAAGGGGGACCCTCGTGATCCTCGCCTCCCCGCCGGGACTGGGACAGCGTCTTTCGGGCCTGCTGGAGGGCCTGCCGGGTAAAGGAGCGGTTTCCCGGGACCTTTTGGAGGCTTTTCACGGCGCCGAGGAACATTTCTTCAGTCCCTCCGGGGCGGAAGCGGAAAACTACTGGGCCTGGATGCCGGAACAGCTTGAAAGCGCCGCCGCCGCCGCAGGGTTCTCCGTTTCAAAAGAAATGTTTGACCAGCGGGAAGAACGCCTTGTCCTGGGGGCGGATATTGCCCGCTGGTTCGACGGAGAAAAGTCCAGCTGGGGAGCGGCCATGGCGGAATCCATCGGCGAAGCGGATCTTGCCGTCCTTAAAGCCCTGCTTTTGGAACGGGCCGCGGCCGGACCGCTTACCTGGAGGTGGAAAAGTTTTCTGCTGAAAGCGGTACGGCAAAACTGATCCGCGGATGCTTTCAATGTCCTTTACGATTGAAGCCGTTTTAAGCGCGGTTTTGCCGTATTTTGAAAATTTTCCTAAAGTTCCGGCGGAATTATGCCGAAAATGGGGTTAGTGAAAGGTCTTTCCGCCTTATCCGCGGCGAGGTGCGTATGCTGTTATTCGTTCTCCTTACGAATATCGGCCTGCCCGGAAAGAACTTGAGCTGTTGCGGGAAGTTTAAGGCTTCCCGGAAAGACAAGGACGTCTTTCGAATATTTTCAAGGAGGATGACATGATCATCAACCACAACCTGTCCGCCATGTTTGCGGACCGGTCCCTCAAGGTTACCAACAATAGCCTTACCAAGAACATGGAGAAGCTTTCTTCCGGGCTTCGTATCAACCGGGCCGGGGACGACGCTTCCGGCCTTGCGGTTTCTGAAAAGTTCAGAAGCCAGATCCGGGGTCTGAACCAGGCTTCCGCCAATGCAACAAACGGCATCTCCTTTATCCAGGTCAGCGAAGGTTACCTTCAGGAAACCCAGGATATCATCCAGCGCATCCGGGAATTGGCGGTACAGGCCGCCAACGGTATCTACTCCGAAGAGGACAGGATGTACATCCAGGTAGAGGTCTCCCAGCTGGTGGACGAGGTGGACCGCATTGCCAGCCATGCCCAGTTTAACGGCATGAATATGCTGACCGGCCGTTTTGCCCGGGATACCGGGGGAAACCTTATCACCGGGTCCATGTGGTTCCACATCGGCGCCAATATGGATCAGCGGGAGCAGGTTTTCATCGGTACCATGACCTCCAAGGGCCTGGGAATCCGTTCCGCCGGGGACGAGACCTTTATCAGCCTCGAATCTCCCGACAACGCCAACCGGGCCATAGGAACCCTGGACACCGCCCTTAAGATCATCAACAAGCAGCGGGCCGATCTGGGGGCCTATCAGAACCGGCTGGAACATGCCGTGGTGGGTCTCGACATCGGCTCCGAAAACATGCAGGCTTCGGAATCCAAGATCCGGGATACCAATATGGCCAACCAGATGGTGGACTATACCCGGGACCAGATTCTGATCCAGTCCGGGACGGCGATGCTGGCCCAGGCGAACCAGAGGGCCACTTCGGTATTGCAGCTTCTGCAATAGGAAGTTACAATACAAGTGGAGGGTTCTCTCTCCCCTCCGGAGAGTTCCCCGGAGGAAAGGCTTAGACGGGGGAATTCCCGCGGATTCCCCCGGAGCTTTTCTTAAAAGAAAGGCTTTACCGGTTTACAATAAAAGAGTATCTTTTATTGTAAACGCCGTCCCGGTCCCCGCAAGAGCTCCGGGGATGGCAGTGTTCTTTGACAAAAACCCTTTGTTGGAAACCGGGTAGGGGTTCAGCTTACCCGGCGCGCACAACGGTTCGGGCGGCTCATCTCCGGTTTCGGAGATGGGTCTCCCGTTCCGTCGTTGGAACTTCAGGAGGAGCGGCGCGAACCTTCTCCTGGAGGGAAGATTGTGCGGTTCGGCTCCGGCTAAGGACAGCCGGGGTTACCAACGCAAGGAGGGTTATATGATTATTAATCACAACATGAGCGCCATGTACGCCAACCGCCAGCTTGGGGTTACCAATGCCGATGTAGCAAAGAGCATTGAAAAGCTCAGCTCCGGCTTGAGGATCAACCGGGCCGGGGACGACGCTTCCGGGCTTGCGGTCTCCGAAAAAATGCGGAGCCAGGTCAGGGGCTTAAATCAGGCCGGGCGTAATATTCAGAACGGCGTGTCCTTTATCCAGGCTACTGAAGGCTACCTTCAGGAAACCCAGGATATCCTGCACCGCCTCAGGGAGCTGTCCGTACAGTCCGCCAACGGTATTTATACCGATGAGGACCGTATGCAGATCCAGGTAGAGGTTTCCCAGCTGGTCGATGAAATCAACCGTATTGCGAGCCACGCTCAATTTAACGGTATGAACATGCTGACCGGGGCCTTTGCCCAAAACTCGGCGGTGAACCGGGTCATGCAGTTCCAGGTTGGAGCCAATATGGACCAGAACGAACAGGTCTATATCGGCACCATGACCGCCACTGCCCTTGGTTTACAAACCGCTCAGGGTGAAGCCGGAACCGTTTCTATTACCACCCCCGAAGAGGCCAACCAGGCTATCGGGATGGTGGATTCCGCCCTCAAACAGGTTTCCAAACAGCGGGCCGATCTCGGCGCGTATCAGAACCGGTTTGAAATGGCCGCCGAAGGCGTCGCCATTGCGTCGGAAAACCTCCAGGCCGCCGAATCCCGGATCAGGGATGCGGATATGGCGGAGGAAGTAGTCGGTTACACCAAGGACAGCATTCTTAACCAGGCGGGAACCGCCATGCTGGCTCAGGCCAACGTGCGGACCCAATCGGTACTGCAGCTCCTCGGTTAATACCGGCGGCGTATCTTTCAAGAGACCTCTGGACGTCGTCTTTTGAAAAACATTGGCATTGAGCAGTAGTAAAATGACCAATGAGGACGGGGAAGATCGCGCTCTTCTCCGTCCTTTCTTTAGAGACTACGATTCTCTCCGGCGTGGAGGGATAATCTGTTCTTGCCACGGATTGGCGGGAACTTAGCTGTATGAACAGCCGTACAGGGAGGTATTCCATGGGTATACAAATCGCCGCTGCAGGAGCGATCCAGCAGCAGGATCTTCCCCAGGACAGGGGATCTGCGCGGGCCGCGCAGATCCGGACTGCGGAACGGACCGCCGTCCTTGACAGATTTGAAGCGTCCCTGCCGGGAAACCGTGAACCCCAAAAATTGGAAGCCATTACCGCGGATCTTGAGCGGATCAGCCTTGCCTTTAACCGTAAACTTCAGTTTGTGGTGGATCACCAGTCCAACGAAGTAACCGTAAAGGTTATCGATCCGGAAACCGATAAAGTAATCAAAGTGCTTCCACCAGAAGAATTGCAGCGCATGCACAACAAGTTAAAGGAGACCATAGGCTTCCTCTTTGACGAGAGGGTTTGACCGGCGGCTGGGGAGGGGAAAACGGCATGTCCGATGTTTATATTCCGGGGGTAAAAAGCCGGTTCAATACGGAAAAGATCATCGATGATCTGATGAAACTCGAGCGGGTTCCCCGGGACCGGGTTGCAAAGGATGTCGAGGATCTCGAGACTCAAAAAACATACTGGCAGGAAGTGGGCCGGCGCATCACTTCCCTGCGGGACAGCGCGAAACTCCTCTACTCTTTTCAGAATCCCTTTAATGACCGCATCGTCGTTTCCCAGGATGAATCGGTGCTTACCGGGACTGCCACCAGAAATGCGGTGGAACAGGAACGGAGCTTTACCGTAAAACAAATTGCCCGGTCCGACCGTTTTCTCTCAGCTCCCCTGGACAGATCCTTCAGGGTTGAAGGGGGAACCTATACCTTCTCTGTGGGAGAGGATGAAATTTCCTTCAGTTTCAGGGGCGGCTCTTTGAGGGACTTTGCCGACGCCCTGAACCGCCGGGGCCGCGACAAGATCCGGGCGGATCTTGTCGCAGTTGATCCTGAAACCCATTCCCTGCTTATAGAATCCCTGGTTACGGGCGCCGAGAAGCGGCTCGGTTTTTCCGGTGAAGCGGAAAAGCTGGCCCTTGAAACCGGCATGATCGGCCAGTCCTACAATACCCGCCGGGACCTGGCTCTCAACGCCGATACCGTCCGGGGCCCGGAGCTCCGGCTTGAGGAAAATGTCCTCACCGTAGCCGCCGGGGGCAGAAACCAGATCTATCCCGGCGAAGCCATTCTCTCCGAAGGCATGGCCCTGCGTTTTGAGGCGGCCACCAGGCTGCTGCCCGGCGAACATATTCCCGCGCCCCCGGCGGGGCCTTCAATCCCCGATGCCGGTTCTATAAGCTACGGGGGCGTTACCATCGAAAACGACCTTTCCTCGGTTCCCCTTCCCGTCTGGGTTCCCCCGGAAATGCCGAAGCGGGTGGATGATCTGGGAATCCTCTCCCTTACCTTTACCGACGGCACCAAGGCTCCGGTTCCCCCCATCCGGGATTCCCAGGATTTTGCATCGTATCAGTACGATCTTTCCGGTATAGCCGGAGGCAAGACCATCGCCTCCATGGAATTGGTAAACAACAACACCAACCGGGACGTTTCCATCAGAAATATCAGAATTTTGGATCCCCGGACCTCCGGGGGGGCAAATCCTCTTAACGCCATCTCCACTGCTCAGGACGCGGTGGTGGTCATGGACGGGATTGAAGTCCGCCGTCCCGCCAATGAAATAAGCGATCTTATCCCGGGAGTTACCATTACTGCCAGAAATCCTTCGGACCGGCCGGTAAAGCTGGGGGTTCAGCCCGATCGTGAATCGATAAAAGAAGCAATCATCACCCTCACGGGAAATTATAACCGGCTTGTGGCGGAACTTAACGTATTGACCCGCCAGGATGACCGTATTGTAGAGGAGCTGACCTATCTCTCTCCAGAAGAACAGGGGGAGCTGAAAAAACGGATGGGCGCCTTTCAGGGCGATACCGGCCTGAATCAGCTCAAGGCCAACCTTCAGCGGGCGGCGGCCAGCCCCTACCCCACCGCGGAGGAACGGGCCCTGTCCATGCTTGCCCAGATTGGCATAGGCACCGATGTACGGCGGGCCGGGGCCAGTTCGGGTTACGACGCCTCCCGGCTGCGGGGTTATCTGGAGATTGACGAAAAGGTTCTGGACGGAGTTCTGGCGTCAAAGCTGCCCGCCGTTCAGCAGCTCTTTGGTTCCGATTCCGACGGGGATCTTATCGCCGACACCGGCGTTGCCATCGCCATCGACGGGATTGTCAAGCCCTTTGTGGAAACCGGAGGTCTTATCACCCTTAAAACAGGAACCATCGATACAAAGATCTCCCAGGAACAGCGGCGTATGGATACCATGGACCGCCAGCTTGCCGCCAAGGAAGCCAGCCTTAAAATTCAGTATGGAACGATGGAGGGCGCCTATAACCGCATGGAACGGATGTCCACTTCCCTGGATCAATTCAGCCGGCAGAACAGCAACAACAGGTAGAGAAATGGAAATTACTATCAACGGTGTTCCGGCGGACATTACTCTGGAAACCGAAAAAACCATTGAAGATCTGCTTTCGGGCCTGGAAAACTGGCTTGAAGGATCCGGGCATTATCTTTCGGGTTTGACTGTAGATGGTGAAGTTATAGGCGTTGAAGGGGTGGATTCCGCCCTGGGCCTGTCCCTGGAACAGATCAAAACCCTGGACATCAAGACCAGCACCTGGTTCCTGCTGGCCCTGGAAGCTCTCTATACCCTGCGGAATACCCTGAACGACTATGAAGCCGCCTCTTTTGAGGAACAGAAAAGTCTGGCCTCCGGCTGGGCGGAGAGCGCCGCCGCCCGTTTTCTTGCGGAGAAGCTTCCCGATTTGTCCGTAAAGGCGGGTAAAACCTTTGCCGGAGAGGGGCTCTCCCCGGGGGAAATCCGGTTTTTGACGGAGGAAAGGATACGGGAAATTGAAAATCCCCGGCAGGAATTGGGCCGCGCCGAGCCGGTGCTTACGGAAATTGTAAAACGCCTGGAAGATCTGCCCCTGGATGTTCAGACCGGCAAGGACGGCCGGGCTGCGGAAACGGTATCCCTCTTTACCGGCATTTCGGAAAAGATCTTCCGTCTCCTCCCTCTGCTGAAATCCCAGGGGCTGGACCCGGATTCCCTGGAAGTAGAGGGGGTTCCTTTCAAGGCCTTTCTTGAGGAATTTACCGCCGCCGTAAAAGAGCTGTTGGCGGCCTATGAAACCAAGGATGCGGTTCTGGCGGGGGATCTGGCTGAATATGAGCTTGCGCCCCGGCTTGGGAAGTTCTATGCTGTTATTAAATCCCGGTGCTGAGACCGGAATGTAGGGAGGTTCCCGGACATGTACCTTCTGCAAACTGTCCAATACTTCAAAGAAGACGATCCTGTCGGGGCCCTTATTTTTCTTATAGGCTTGGGAGCCTTTATTCTTATCGTTTTAATCGTCAATTTGGTAAGAAAAGGCGTGGGCGGCGCTATGGGAAGCGGACGTTCCCGTTCTACCCTGGCTCCCAGAAAATTCAGCGGCTTTACCCTGTACCGCCTGGCTAGTTCCTATGGATTAAACAGGGATCAGGCGAAGGTACTGGAGTATGTACTCAGAAACGACGAAGTAACCGATCCCGCCAGAGTCCTGAGCAGCCCGAATCTGCTGGACCGGCATTTTAAGCGGGCCTATGAACAGATTGAGCGGAATTCCGAAAGCGAAGAGGATATGCAGAGAAAGTTCGCCCTCCTCTTTTCGGTAAGGAATATTATTGAATCCACCGGCAGCCCTAAGGGAAATATCACTTCCACCACCCAGGTTGCGGAGAATATGTCTGCGGTTATCACTACCGGCAGGGATTCCTATCCGGTGCGGGTTGTTTCCTCCAAGGGGATGAATCTGCTGGTAGAATGCCCCAGGAATGCCCTGGGAACCCCTATACGGCTCCCCAAGGGGACCAGGGTTTCCCTTTCCTTTTTTACAAAATCGAGCAAGGGTTATTCCTTCGACAGCCATGTGGCGGGGATGAGCGATACCCACGACGGCCCGGTTATTCAGCTGGCCCATTCAAACAGGGCAAAGGCCCTGACTCAGCGGCGCTTCAGGCGGAAACGGACCACCATGAGCTGCTATTTCTCCTTTGTCAGAGTGGAAGAGGTAAAAAACGGCCGGAAAAAAGAAAAGAAAATGGTGGTGGACCGGAACCGCTTTAAGGGTTCCGTTACGGATATTTCCATAGGGGGCTGCGCCATTATGACATCCGCGGTGGTAAATGCCGGCGGCCGCCTGAAAATTGAATTTACCCAAACCGGAATTACGGCGGCCGCCCTGGGACAGGTGCTCAGGACCAACCGGAGCGGGACTATAGGCACCGTCGTTCATGTTAAGTTCCTCAAGGTACCCCGCAGAACCATGAATATGATTAACGCTATGGTATTTGAGTATAATAATGAAGAGTGACGGAACAGTCATGGTTGAGGCCCTATGAAGGTACTTGAGATCAAGGATATTGTCAGAAAGGACGTTCCCATCTATTACCGGCTGCTCTATACGGGGATTGCCGTTCTGGAACTGGTAAACAAACCCATAGAAAGGCGCATCGATTTTTCCATCGAGATCAAACCTACGGGACAACGGGAAATTATCGTTACCCTGGCGGATCCCGTCGATTATCCCCTGGTTCCCCTGATCAAAGCAATAAAAACCTACATCCATCACCTGCATAATACGGGAGGGCTCCCTGGCTGAAACCGGGGCGGAAGGCGCCGTTATCCTTTCGGCCTCCCCCGGAGAAACCATGGCCGCAGGGGAACGGATCGCCCCCCTGCTCCGCCCCGGCAGCATTGTCGCCCTCAGGGGCGGATTGGGGGCGGGTAAGACCTGTCTGGTCAAAGGCATCGCCCGGGGTCTGGGTATTGACGAAGAGATTACCAGTCCCACCTATACTATTGTCTCGGAATACAGGGGAAGGCTGCCCCTCTACCATATTGACGCATACCGCTTAAACGGCGCCGGCGATTTTCTTGCCATGGGCGGAGAAGAGTACCTCTACGGAGACGGGGCCGCCCTGATCGAATGGAGTGAACACATAGCCGGTTCTATCCCTCCCGGGGCTGCGGCGATCGAAATAGAAATTACCGGGGAAACCCGGCGGACCCTCAGGATCAGGGGCCTTGAGGGACTGCAATGAATATCCTGGCCCTGGATACGGCCACGGAGATCCTCTCCCTGGCTTTGGCGGCGGACGGGCTTCCCCGGGGGGCCGTTTCCACAAACCGGGACGGCTGGTATATGGAGGCTGATTTGGGGCTCCGGCATTCGGAATTCCTCATGGAGATGACCGATACCCTCCTGAAAAACGCCGGTATGGAGCCGGCGGATCTGGATTTAGTGGCCTGTATGGGAGGGCCCGGATCATTTACGGGACTCCGCATAGGCTTTTCCGCCGCCAAGGGCATAGCCCTGGCCCTGGGGATTCCCCTGGCGGCCTCCCCTACCCTGGACTGCATGGCCCTCTCCTGCCTCCACTGGCCCGGGGCGGTGTTGCCGGTGATTGACGCCAAAAAGCGCCGTTTTTTCACCGCCCTGTACCGGGGGGGCGGGCGGATTTCGTCCTACCTGGACGGGGAAACCGCCGAAATCGGCGCGCTGATCCCCAAAGAGGGACAAACCCTGCTTACCGGACCGGGCGCCCCGGAGCTGGCCTCCCTCCTTGATGACCTGCCCCCGGAACGTATCCTCATTGATCCCGGCTGCCGGAAAGGAAGGGCCCGGGAATTACTGGCAATTGTCAAAAAAAAGAATATAATATTAGATAATAGGGAGACGCTTTTTACAGGTCCCATGTACCTGCGGAAAAGCGACGCTGAATTAACAAAGCAGCTGGATTAATATGGCGGATATTCAAAATGATTTGGAAGATCTCGAACCCCTTGATATAGAAGAACTGGGCGATGAGCCGGATGATGACGAAAAGGCAAATATACGCCGGATTTCGGCGTTTAACCCGTTTCTCAACAGCATCTTTCCCGTTCTCTTTATCAATAAAAAAATGAAAATTCTCTTCGCCAATGACGCATGCAAAAATCTCTTTACGGGCTTCTTCAATTTGGCGGGTAATTATTTTATTGACGCCTTCGGCAGATCCTTTGAAATGGAGGATATCCGGACCATACGGGACACGATCCTTACCGGAAGAAACGGCTATTCGTGGAAGGGCCTGGCCCGGGTTAAATCCCGGCAAATGGTCTCGGTCCAGACAAGGGTATACCTCTTCCCCGCGGATACGGACAGTAAGCTGCCGGAAGAATTTATCGTCATGTTTGACGATGTAACCGAAGAAAACAAGAAACTTCTCAGAAGCGTCTTTATGAGCCTCCTGGAAGCTTCGAAGCTGAAGGATAACGATACGGGCAAGCATATCAGCCGTGTCAACTTCTATTCAAAGCGGCTGGCGGAGGAGCTCTACAACCGGACCGGCTACGACAGAATAGATGCGGATTTTATCGACAATATCGGCTTTCTGGCTTCCATGCACGATGTGGGCAAGATAGGCACCCCGGATGACATCCTTAACAAGGAGGGGCCCCTTTCGGACTGGGAATGGACGGTCATGCGGGAACATACGAAGAACGGCGCCTTTATCCTTTCAACTTATCCCAACCCCATGGCCAAGGAAATAGCCCTCTCCCACCATGAACGGTGGGACGGTTCGGGTTACCCCTTCCAGCTTGAAGGAATTATGATACCCCTGGCGGCCCGGATCGTTTCTATAGCGGATGTTTACGACGCCCTGCGGATGGAACGGAGCTATAAGCCCGCCTTTGACCATGCTACCGCCATGGCAAAGATGGTGGAGGAAACGGGAACCCACTTTGATCCCGCCCTTGTCGAAGTCTTTACCACCATAGACCGGGATTTTGACAGGCTCTTTGAAGAAAACAAAGACGGCTGATCCTCTCCTGCCGGGTTTCAACAAGGGCGGATTGAACCCGGCCGCAGCCCGGCAGTTTACTGCGCTTTGCGCATAAAACCTCCAAAAATCGCCGATTAGGCGATTTTTTACCTTGCAAACTGCATAAAGAGCCCCGATAATCGGAAATTTTTGCATATATATGCAAAAATTCTACAGGTGCAGCAGGCTCCTAGAGGGGCTCCCGGTTTGCGCCGAAATCCAGTTCGGGAAATACCGGAGCGGATTCAACGGCAGCCTTGTTTTCGGCCCTGATGGCGTCAAACACTTCCTGCCTGAAAACTTTGACCGCCTTCGGCGCGCTGACCCCCAGGCGGACCTGGTCTCCCCGGATCTCTATTATGGAAACGGATATGTCGTCCCCTATCATTATTTTTTCGTTGATCTTTCTGGAAAGTATCAGCATGGGTTTTCCCTCGTATCGGGAACGGGGACGCCCTGCTTTGCCGCCGCCAGTTCCGCCATAATGTCATGCTTGGTTTTCCACCGGGGATCGATAAGCACCGCCTGTCTGCCCCGGCGGGTTTCCCGGCTGATGATCAGCGGCCCCTGGAGGTTGGCGGTCATGGGGCCTTCCGCGGGAATGGTAACAACGGAAAAGATAAGGGCCTTCTCGGGGCCGGATATGCCGACTTCCCGCATCTCGTCGTCGTTGATGTCCACCTCATAGTCGGATCTGAAAAGAAAGGGGTTAACCAGGATAAAGGCCACATCTTCCACATCCAGGGATTGGAGCCAGTAAAAAGGCTGACGTTCCGCATCCAGAAGCACATACTCCTTAAAGGACTCGAAGCCGAAAAGTCCATCGGGAAAGGTAATCCGCTGCCGTTCATCAACGTCGATTAGGCCGTATGCCTTGGTTGTTACTTTCACATCGTTCTCCTCATGCCGCTTTTTTGCTTAACGGAGGAAATCCAGCAGGGTGGGCGGGATTATCCGTGCCGCAGTTTGAAGGGCCGCCCGCCGGGCAAGGTCCATCATGTTCAGATCCATGGCGGCGGCGGCAAGATCCAGGCCCGTCTCCCGGTCCAGGGCGGCAGTAACGGCGGGGATCTCGCCGTTGATCCGCTTCCAGGTCATCTCCACCCGTTCCTGACGGCTTCCTATATCGGCTATGCGGCCGGCCAGGTTGTTCAGGGCCAGATCGATACCCCCTATACCCTGGCTGCCCACAAAGTCTTGATCCCCCCGGTACAGGGCGTCCCGGAGGCGGATTATCATATCAAAGGCGGAACCGCCGGCGATCCTGGCTCCGGGATGCCAGTTGGGAGCGGCGGGATCGTTATTAGGAGCAATGAGACCCAAATCCTGAAGCACCCTGGAATCCTGACGATCTTCGAGGCGGATAAGATGGGCGCTGGTACCCTCCAGGGCTATGCCCTTGGTTTCGGGGTCCACATAGGCTTTGACCGGAGCGGCGGATTCGTTGATCTTTGCCACAATGGCGTGGAGGGTATCCCCGGGGTCTACGGTGATCTCCTCGCCGTCCACATAGAAGGCCCCTTCTGCGGGAACCCGGTAGTTGGTAGCGTCCAGGGTGGAGAAGATCTGCATCTTTTCCGCCCAGAAGGCCTCCCCTCCCCCTATGTCCAGGGAAGCGTAGGTATTTTCGCTTATCTCCGTATTGCGGGCGGGGCCGGCGCCCCGGTATTCAACCCGGACCACCATGGATTCTCCGCCTCCCTGAACGGTTCCTTCCACCGGGCGGAAGGGTTCGGTAAAGACCTTTTCCCCCGCAAAAAGCTGTTTTGTATTGGGACCTACCGCATTGGAAGCGGCGATTACTTCTTTCAGCAGTTCATTGATCTCCACCGCCATATACTTCAGATCCTCCGGGGCATAGGGACCGTTGGCTCCGGCTACGGCCAGTTCCCTGATACGCTGGAGTACATCGTTGGTCTGCCTAAGGTAGAGGTCAACTTCGTTGTAATGGTCCCTGGCAAAGAGGGTATTTTTTTCGTACCGTTCAAGCCTGGCCAAATACGACTCGTACCGCACCGCATGGGAGACGGCCAGGGGATCATCCCGCAGATCCCTGATCCTGCTGTTGCCGGCAATCCTGGCCTGCTGATTGGACAGGGCCTCTTCCCGGCGTCTGAGGTAATACTGCATATCGTTATTCGGCATGTCCGTAGCTACCCGTCTCATGGCATCTCCTTTTCAGGCGGCCGGCGCCTATACTCCCATCCGGTTAATGATGGTGTCCAGCATGGAATTGACGGTGGTAATACACCGGGCCGCCGCAGAATAGCCGTGCTGGTACTTGATCATCGCCGCCAGTTCCTCATCCATATTGACCCCGGAAATGGACTCCCGCGTTTCCCGGAGCCGTTTCATGATGAGGTTCTGGGTTTTCAGTTCTTCTTCGCTCTGCTTGCCCAGTCCGGCAATACGGCCCGCCGCATCGGCAAAATAATCGTCGAAGGTCCTTAACTGGCCCACCATCACCGGGGTATTGCGGATCGCCGCTATGGCCTGGGCGGCCCGGCCGTTTCCGGGGTTGGCGGCTCTGCCGTTTTCACCGAAACCGGCGGCCACCGAAGAGGGGTCTTTAAGCAGGGCCCGGTTTACCTCAATCCAGCCCGAAGGATGAGCCACGGGGGCAGGCGCATAATCCCGGGCTCCCCCCCTGAGGCTGGTTACCGCATCGGGACTCTCCCAGTCATAGGCCCCTTCGGGGCCGGAGGCGTTCAGGAGCCCCGCATAACCTTCGAGAAAGCGCCCCGAATCTTCAATGTGGCGGATGACAAAATCGGGGTTTTCCCTGGGCAGGGCCCCCGGTACGGGCTGGAGAGCCGCCATTTCCCCGGAGCTTTTGGCAGGGGTTCCCTTGAGGGAAAGCCTGCCCTCCCGGTTAAGGCGGGCCGTTACTTCGGCGCCGGAATTGTTAATCCGGGCGATTACATCCGCCACCGTGTCGGTGGGATAGTAGGGTACTTCCACATTGCCTTCGGAACCGGAAAGGGCGATAATGCCCTCAAGGCCTATCTGGGCCCGTTCATCCAGGGTATTGACCCCGTTGATCCGGTAAATATAGCTGCTGTCGTATTCGCCGTCTCCGTCCCGGTCATAGCTGCCGTTAACGTTGGTTACGAAGGGCTGTTCGGAGAAAAAGTCGAGTCCCGTGGTTCCGTTGAGGCCGTAGGCGGAACGGTGGATTTCGTTCACCAGATCCGCAAAATTCATGGTCATGGTGTCCAGGACTTCAATTTCCGATTGGATGGTATGATCCCGGAGTTCCAGCAGGGAACCCAGACTGCCCGAGTGGACAAGATCGCTTTTAAAATCCAGAAGTTCCCCGGTCTCTTCCCAGACTACCCGGGAATAACCTTCGGTCTCGATACCCCGGATCAGGGAAAACTGACGGCCTATGCCGCCCTGGACCAGGACCATCCCCGCCGTATGAACCATAAATTCGTCCGGGTCCCGGGTATCGGTCGTAATATTGATGATGGAAGAAAGCTTGTCCACCAGAAGATCCCGGCGGTCCCAAAGATCGTTGGGATTATCCCCCTGGGCCCTGATCTTCTGAATGTCTTTATTCAGGGCGGCAATCTGGCTGGAAAGATCGTTAACCCGGTCTACGGTAAGCTGAATATCTCCTTCGGTCATATCCTGGAGGCCCTTTAAGGCCCTGTACCGTTCATGGATACTGTCAATCAGGGTTTTACCCCGCTGCAGCACCGATTCCCGGGGGGCGCTGTCCGCGGGATAATTGGCCAGTTCCTCCCAGGAATCCCAGAATTTATCCATGTTACCCCGGATGGACATATCCCCTACCTCAAGATAGGCCTGTTCCATCAGGCGTATGTACTTATCCCTGGCGCCCCAGAAGCCCTCCCCTCCGGCCTGGGCGACGATGCGCCTGTCCAGCAGCTGATCCCTGAGCCGCTCTATCCGTTCAATAACGGTTCCCTGGCCTATCTGGCCGGGGGTTTCCTCCCGGTTAAGGCCGGGAAGGTAGATGGGTTCAAAGGGGGACATTTCCACCCGCTGCCGGGAGTATCCCTCGGTGGATGCGTTGGAAAGATTATGGCCGGTAACGTTGATCGCCTGCTGATGGGCCGCAACTCCCCGCTTTCCTATTTCTATACCCTGAAAGGTTGACGTCATAATTTGCTCCTAAAGGCGCCGGCTCAGCACTACGCTCCGCATGTCCGCGGGAACCTGCGTGCCCCGGCGGGAATACAGCCGGCCCTTCCGGTCGGGAAAGGCCGCTTCCAGAAAGGCCGTCACGGTGGTCCGGGCCTCGTTGAGGTAACGGAGAAGGGTATCGTTGGCAAGACGGATCTTGAAGGTCTCCATTTTGAGCTGCCGGTACAGACCGGTAAGGGCCTTTCGTTCCTCCGCGGAAAAGCGGGAAATCATGGCGTAAAAACCGGCGCCTTCACCCTTTCCGTCTTTTTGAGGCAGCAGATCCGCAAAGAGCCTGATTCGTTCCTCCTCCAGGGTTTCAAATTCGGCGCTGAATTTGCCCAAAGTATCGAGGAGCAGTTCAAAATCGGCCCATTCCCGGTTGATAACCGCATTTTTTACCTGCATTTGAATCAGGGCGATCTTCTCCAGAAGGCCGATTTCCCCGGTTAAAATACAGGAATAACCTGCGGCGCCATTTTTATCCTTTCCCGTCCTCATAGAATACCTCTAATAGAGTATCGGCAGTTCGGAACGCCGGTTGAGGACATTTTGGCTCTTTTCCTTTGAACTGCCCGGAGACCGCACAAAATATTGACAAACCGGAAAAAATATTTTAATATAGAAATGTTCGTTAAACGGTGGTCGTAGCTCAATGGTAGAGTCCCAGATTGTGGATCTGGATGTTGCGGGTTCGAGCCCCGTCGTCCACCCTTCGGTTGTGTCCGGCGTTTAGGCGGAATGCGTTCGTAGCTCAGCTGGATAGAGCGACGGACTTCGAATCCGTAGGCCGCCTGTTCGAGTCAGGCCGGACGCAGGACAAATATTCCGGAGACTTTTGTCCAGGCAGAAAACCTCCGGTTTTCTGCGGATGTGATTAGCGGGTTTGACCCGCCGGGTGAATGCGGGAAAAGAGCGTCCTTAGAGTGAATTATCGCTTGACACTTTTTTGGACAATTTATATTATTAGTGAGTACGGTGTAGGTGTATACTAAAGTATACGGACCTTGAATCCGTAGGCCGTTAGTTCGAGTCCTGCCGGGCGCAGATAGTAGCTTGTCTATTATCGATGGGAATCCCTCGGGTTTTCCGAAAAGCGGCTTATAATGCAACGGGCCGCTAGCTCAGCTGGTAGAGCAGCAGACTCTTAATCTGCGGGTCGCAGGTTCGATCCCTGCGCGGCTCAAAATATACGCGGGAATAGCTCAGTGGTAGAGCGCGACCTTGCCAAGGTCGATGTCGCGGGTCCGACTCCCGTTTCCCGCTTTGCGTAACAAAAGCCCGGAATATAACGTGTCCGGGCTTTTTTATGTCCGTATCTCCGGTAGAAACCGGACTGCGGGTCCGTCCGTGTATAAGGTTTCCGCCCTCAAAAGACTTTCGCGGGGGGATTATCTTTGAGTAAACGTTTGCGCAGCAGAATAATCCATGCATAATTCATGTATAACCGAAAAAAACCCTCATTGACAGGGATATTTCAATCCGGTACACTTTAGTTGACAGGCTGCCGGAGCCCCGGATCTGCCCCTGTTTTGCCCTGACAGATCGTTGAAAGTTTTCGGCGGGTTTCGCTGTTTTGACAAGCCGCTAATCGCGAGAGTGGTGAAATTGGTAGACACGCCAGACTTAGGATCTGGTGCCCCCGGCATAAGGGTTCAAGTCCCTTCTCTCGCACAAGGTATGTGAGAAGGGGCTTGAAAGTTCAGCCCGCCGGTCAACGAAAAGAAAAGCCGGTTTTGGCTTTTCAGCATTGAAAACGAAGATACCCCGAAGCAGGCGCGGAAACCATGTTTCCGGCGCCTGCCGGTATGGACCCCTCCTTCCAACAAAGGCCGGCAGGATTAAGCCGCAGCCGGGTCTAAAGCAGGATGCCGGGAGCAAAGGTCCGAAGCGCGCCGCCCGGAGGGCTGGGGCGGTTTCTGTCGCAGTATCTATATTAGACTTGTTCAAGAACCCGGCTGGTTTCCGGACAGGTCTCCCAAAAAACGCAGATTTTTAATGAAATCCACGTTTTTTGTTATTCTTAAGCGGTTGTTGTGAGGAACCTGAAGTTTCCGAACAATTCCATTATAAAGAGGAATAAAGTGGTTATATCAAAAGACATCGTCCGGCTTGAACATTCAAGCGTTAAGCTGACCCTCACCGTCGGTAAAGAGGAGGTCCGTTCCCAGTACAACGAGATGCTTGCGGGCTATACCAAGAGCCTCCAGATTCCGGGTTTCAGAAAGGGTAAGGCCCCCAGGGAGGTACTGGAACGGAAATTCGGCAGCGCCCTGAAAGACGAGGCCCTGGGCCGTATCATTGAAAAGACCATCACCGGGTTGTTCGAGGACGAAAATTTTCCCAAGGAGGACAGGCCCCTCCCCTATTCCACTCCCCAGGTGCAGGACGAGCCGGTTCTGGATTTCGATGCGGATCTTACCTTCTCCGTGGTCTACGACACGCTTCCCCAATTTACCGTAAAAACCTGGAAGGGCCTTGAGGTTGAAGTTCCCCAGGCGGCTGTTTCCAACGGGGACATAAACCGGGAGCTTGAAACCATCAGGGATAGAAACGCCATCGTTATGGATAAGGACGAAAGCGCCGCGGCGGCCGCGGGCGACGTGGTAACCGTTAACTATTTGGAACTTTCCGGTACGGGGGAGCCCCTTCCGGGAACGGAACGGGAGGATTTTGTTTTTACCCTGGGAACAGGGTACAATACATTCAAGTTTGACGATGAAATGACGGGAATGAAAAAAGGCGAAATCCGGGATATCGAAAAAAGTTATCCCGCTGATTTTGAGGACAAGGATCTGGCCGGTAAGACCAAAAAGATCCGCATTACCCTGTCGGCCCTCAAAGAAAAGAAACTTCCCGGACTGGACGACGATCTTGCCCAGGATGTAGATGAAAAATACAAAACCCTGGAAGACCTCAAGAACAGTATCAGGGAACGGCTTACCAGGAACCTGGAAAAGCGGATCAGGGATATTACGGTCAGTAAGATCCTCGAAAAGGTGATGGAAAATACCCCCGTAGAGGCGCCCGAGTCCATGATCCGCATCGAGCTTGAGTCCCGGTGGCGGAACCTGGCCCGGCGTTTCAACACCTCCCCGGAGGAGCTGGTAAAGATTATGGACAAATCCGGCCAGGGTTACGAGGCGATTACTGCGGAATGGCGGCCCGATGCGGTCAGGGCCCTCCACAGCCGGCTTATTGTGGAAACCCTGATGAAAGATCTGGCCCTGGAAGCCTCCGATGAGGATGCGGAACAGGCGCTTGAGAACATGGCGGCGGAATCAAACAGCCCCCTGGAGGACATAAAAAAGTACTATCAGCAGGAAAATATGAAGGAATATCTGAAAGAGGAGATAAAAGAGCGGAAATTGTTCGATATATTAATAAAGGAGAATACCGTTAAACCCGGAAAAAAGGTAAACTATCTGGACCTGGCCGCAAATAATGGGTAGATTATAAACATGAATGTATACATGAACAGCCTCGTTCCCTACGTTATTGAACAAACCGGGAACGGCGAACGTTCCTACGATATCTATTCCCGGCTCCTCAAGGACCGGATTGTTTTTTTGGACGGGGAAATCAGCGACCTTACCGCAGATCTGGTGGTGGCCCAGCTTCTCTTTCTGGACGGCCAGGATACGGAAAAGGATATCAATCTCTACATTAACTCCCCGGGAGGTTCGGTAACTGCGGGGCTGGCGATCTACGATACTATACAGCATGTAAAGTCCGGTGTTCAGACTATCTGCCTGGGACAGGCGGCGAGCATGGCGGCGCTGATCCTTACCGCGGGCAGTCCGGGGAAGCGCATGGTGCTCCCCTCCTCCCGGGTTCTGATCCATCAGCCCTGGGGAGGCGCCCAGGGACAGGCCCGGGACATCGGCATCCAGGCCAAAGAGATACTCCGGCTCAAAAAACTCACCATCGATTACTTCGCAAAGCATACCGGCAAGGGTACGGAACAAGTTGCCCTTGATATGGAAAGGGACTTTTATATGTCCGCCGAGGACGCGGTTGCCTACGGCGTGGCGGATAAAGTGTTAACGAGGGAAAAAAATGGCACGGTTGCGTAACGGTTCCGGCGGCTTTGAACGATCCTGCTCTTTCTGCGGGAAAAGCGCCGACATGGCCCGGCGTTTAATTGCCGGCCCCAACGATGTGTTTATCTGCGACGAATGTGTCGA
>JAISPH010000064.1 GCA_031275035.1 Treponema sp. | reverse complement strand
GCCTCGAAGGCGGCAAGATTCTCCCGGGCAAATTTAACAAAAAAATTATCCTCCGCTTTTCCAACCACCTGATCCATCTCTTCCTGGTTCCGGTAGGTGATGCCCCTAAAGGGATCGTGAAAATCCTTGGCCCTGCTGCGGTATACCTCCCCGGCAATCCAGCGCCGGGTTTCCAGGACCCGGCGGAGTTCCTCTTTGAACCGGCCGCTGTTCCTAAGGGGGCTTTCCTCCGGCGGAAGGGCGGCGCTTAAAAAGCCAAGTACCGACCAGGCATGGCGGGCCTTGTCCAGAGGATAGTGGGCGATCATGTCATCATACCGGCGGTGAATGGCCCCCCAGCCGGAGACCTTCCCCTCCCGGATATCCCGCCGCAGGGCGTCAAGGCGAAAGGCCGGGACGATCTGCCCCCCCAGGTTGACCCAGTCCTCCACCCTGCCGGCAGGAGACCGGGCGGCATCCCATTCCCCATCGGGCCTTTCCATCGCCGCCGCCAGATTACGGAAGCTCAGGTCCGGCAAAGCCTGGGCATATTCGATCAGGGTTTTTGCGGCATAGTAGCGAAGCATCTCCCGGTAAGCCATTACCGCCCGCCGGGGTTTCAGGATTACCGATCCCCGGTTGTGGCGCTCCAGCCCCGGGGCAGGGACCTCGTCTTCCCCGCCGGAGGTGTAGGCATATTCGGGGTCTTCATCCTCGGCGGCTTCCGGGGCGTCCTTAACGGCGCCCTCCGGACAGGACCTGGCCGGGGCGGCGGCGTCGAACCCCGTACCGGCCATCCAGGTCTCCATTAAAGACAGGGCCGCAATTATTTCCTCCGCCGTATCCGGGGCCAGGTAATCCGTTTCGATATGCTGGAGCCGGACCTTCCGTTTATCCCGGTCCGCGGCCTTCCAGGAATTACGCTCCAGGGCGTAGAGGTTATACATCCAGAAATAGGCGGGCATTACCTCCAGGCGGTCCGCTTTTACGTTGTTGTTTACCAGCGAAAAGGGCAGCGTGATGTTGAGTTCGTAGGGATAATCCCCCTTGGCGATAAGGACAAAACTGGCAAAACGGCTGGAATGTTTCAGGGTAACCGAAAGTCCCGGCCAGAATCCCCGGCCGGCCCGGATCTCTCCATCGTTGGCCCGGCTGTTATGGTTAGAACCAATGGTCGCCCCGGCGGCCATATTGGACATGCCCTGGATAAGGCTGGCAATAAGGAAGGAGTTGTTGTGGTGCTGTTCATGCACGGGGAAGATTAGATTATTGAGGATCTCGCAGCAGGAGACCGTGGAATTATCCCCCAGCACCGAATGAATAAGCCGGGCGCCGTACTTGAGGTTACAGTTCCGGCCCATGACAAAGCGGACCGCCTTGGAGCCGTAGAACACATGGCAGCCATAACCCACAATGCCGTTCACCATCTCCACCCCTTCACCTATTTGGGTGGGCTCATCCTCGGAAGAATGGATGGTAAGGTTCTTTAGCTTATTGGCTCCCTTGATATACGCCGCGGGTCCCACCGCGGTATCTTTGATGATGAGGGAACTCTTTATCACCGCCCCGGAGCCGATGGTTCCGTACCAGCCCCGCCGGCCGCCCCAGGTTTCCTGGGTAATGCGGGCCAGGGCGGCGGTTAGGGCCGTATCATCCCGGTAAGCGGCCCAGAGATACGCGTCCGCCGGTATCATATCTTCAAAGGGCAGAATGGATCTGCCCCCGGCCTCGTTCATCACATCGATCCATACCTGAACCTCCTGGTCTTCCCCGTCCCTAAGCACTCCGTTCCCGAACTTTGCGTGGTTGGTGGTTTGCATCTCGTCGATTCGGGAAAGGATCACCCGGCTGCCGATGATATAGTGGGAGATATAGGAACAGTCCTGGATGGCGGCGTCATCTCCAATATCGCAGGAGATGATGGTGCTGTTCCGGATCCCCGCGGGAATACGAAAGTCGTGGTGCTGGAGAAGGACATCCCGCATAATCCCCAGCCGGATAAGGCCGTAAAAGCTGGAATTCCTGATCAGCGCGGGATCAAAGGGATCGCTTACCAGAAAATTATCCCAGGAGGAACAGTAGTTTTCGTTCTTAACCAGGATTTCTATCTCGTGGGATTCCAGCCTGCGCCAGGATTGGGGAGGCGACTGCTCGTTCCGCAGCCAGTATTCATCCTTCCCCGGGGGCAGGTATTCGGGGGGAATAAAATCGTATCCATACCGGTCGGCGGACACTATGCGGATATCTTTCATCATAATTTCTATTTTCCCGGAGAGGGGATCCTTTGTCCAGGGGGTGGGAACACATAGAGATTGTCATGGAACTCAATTATATTTCCGCAATGTTTTCTTTTCCTCAATTCACCAGATATTTTACAAAAAAGTTATATGAGCCCCGCGCGCTGTTGGCCGTTCCCACTGAAACTTCTTTTAGGCCGGAGGGAATTTCCGTTTCAAGATAAAAAGTCCCATCCTCATCCTGTTCAAAGGATATAAAACTCCGGTTATACATGAGGGCCATGATTTTTTTATTATCCGCCCGAATTCTGAACTCATATTTTGTGTTTTTTTTCAGCGGCATTTCGATGGGACTTATGATGGTAATGGCGCTGCCAAAAGAAGCATATTGCAGGGGATACCGTACCTCTGATCCGGTATTGGCAATAATCCCGAATTCGGCGCAAGATTCACCGCTTTGGGAGTTTTGTTTTCTTGTAAAAAATCGGACTATATAATTTCCTGGGGCAGGGAAAGAAAGGTACGCCTTATAACGGTTTTCTTCTTTTTGAATAAAAGAGTGGTATTCCAGCTTTTTATCGCCGGCGTCATACACTTCAATATCGGGAATAAACCCATCTTTAACGGAAACCTCAAATCCGGTTTTTCCATCTATCCTTGACACTTTATCAAGGCCGGCAATACCGCCGTCAACAACTTCAAAAAATTTCGGCCGGTAAAGGGGAAGGCCGGAAAAATCAGCGGGGGAGAGCGGATTTTCAAGAAGCTGCTGACGGGAATCTTCCGGGAAATGGTTGTAGATAAAATGTTCGGGTCTTATGAAAAGATAATCCGTCGTATAATCGGCCTGAAAGCTGCTACCCCTCAGGTTCCCCGCATCCCAGGTACAGTCAATAAAATACCAGGCGCCTTCAATATTAACTATATTCCATGCGTGGTTTGAATCAGAGGGGTTTTCGTTAAGGAATGGCGAGGAACCAACTCCCCGGGCATAACCGTGAACCACATCACAGGGAACATCCATTTCATCGCACAATTTTTTAAATAGATTTGAGTAGCCTTCACAGACCGCCAGTCTGCTTTTTACCACACTGGCGTAATCCTGAGGGGTATTCCGGTTGGCCAAAAAAGAGGCGGCGTCATACCGTATGGTCAGGGCTACGAGGTCATGGGCCTTCTTTATTTTGTCAAAGGGATCTTTCGCGTTTTTCACAATATAGGCCGCCGCCTGACGGACATATTCGGCCTGGTCTGTTGGCCGGAGGGCTTCAATATTCCGGGGTATGCTTCTGATTTGCGGGTCCGCCCCATCGGTTCTGTATGCATAGGCGGCTTCATAGGATTCGGGCTTTGTATAATTGCGGGTTTGCTGTACCGGAGGAGCGGGGCGGACAAGTACCTGGCTTTGGGAAACAGCGCTGCCCGGGCCTGCCGCAGGTTCTTCCTGGACGGCAAAAAAATTCTCAATGTCCTCCATAAAGGAGGCGCAGGCCGACAGGGAAAAGCACAATACCACTATCAACGGAAAACCCGCCTTTTTCATAAAAAACCTCCTCTGAAACAAAACAGCTATAAAGTCTTATTTGATTGGCTATAAGCCATGGTTTTTATTATTATATTTGGTTTATAGCTAATTGTAAAGGTATATTATTGGCTATTAGCATAAATTCATGAATTTGCGGGAAATTTTCATCCTTAATCTAAAAAAATTCAGAAAGCGCGAACATCTTTCCCAAATGAATCTGGCGGAAAAGTGCGATACCGCCGCAAGTTATATCGGAGAAATTGAAATAGGGCGGAAATTTCCCTCCGTCGAGATGATCGAAAAAATCGCCGGAGCCCTGAACATTGAAGCCTACCGGCTTTTTGTAGACGAAACAAACAGCGGCAGTGATGAGGCCCTTGAGTATCTGGCAGCGCTGCCTGTCCGGGTACGGCTGGAACTGGCGGAACGGCTGCAGGACATTGTTCATAGCGGCATCGGACAGGTTCTGGCGCCGGATTATTCCGGCGTAAAGGTCCCGGAAGCGAAGGCGTCGGGGAGCAAATGAATTCTGTGTCTGCCACGCCCGTTCCCGCGTTACCGGTATTCTGTATTTCTCGTTTTGAGGGCCACAGCTTCATCAAAGGGTATGCCCAGCGTCTGCAGATGGGCCCGGCACATCCACCAAAAAGCCTGAAGCAGGCAGCGGTTGTGGAAATCCGTTTCATAGCCGCCCCGGATGCGCCGTAACTGTTCCGCCGTTTTTTTGGCCCCTTCCCGTACCGGGGGAGCGGGATCATTTTCCGCCGTCTTGTCCAGGGTGTTGTGGATCAGCCGCCCATTCCCGCCGCTGTCTACGGCCAAGTCTCCCAGGGCCCTGACATACGCATAGCGCCACAGGGGATTCGGCTCCGTGAGCTTACGATCAAACCCTTCAAGTCCCCGTTCATAGCCGCCATACTCAGGCCCGCCGTTCCGCTGTCCCGTAACGTCTCCTGCTCTGATCTTCCGGGGCTTTAAATAATTTGAAAGATCATTGGCCATATCACGCCGCAGGTTTTTCATTTTTTCATCACCCCAATCCCAACGCAAAAATCTGTCAATCTGGGCGGCGATGTTTTCTTCTATCCCCCCGGCGGGCCGCAGATCGGGTTCCAGCAACGCCGTATCCGCGCGCCTGAAAGCCAGCAGCAGAGGCTTTAATCCATTCCAGCAGCTTGTCCTGCCAGCTACAAAACCCGCGGCGTAAAGCGCGGTATGATTGTAATGGCGCCGATCATCCGCCTCCGGGCTTGAGGCCGGAATATTCCGCAGCATGGCGAGGCGCCGTTTGCAACGTTCAATAATGATTGCGGCCTTTTCTGGCGTCTCGTCCAATGCTTTGTCGATCCGCTCTGGTTCTCCGGCATACAAAGCAAGCAGGGTGTATAAGCGGAGGTACTCCGGCTCTGTTTCCTCCGCCGCCTTTTCCACAAATCCGGCGATATGGTTATCTTCCATATTATTCAGGCCCAAAATGAAATCAGAAGAATCAAACTTTTTGTGAACCTTGAGGTACCGCATAACCAATAGTTCATCCAGAACTTCGGATCGCAGTTCCCCAAGCATGACCG
>JAISPH010000043.1 GCA_031275035.1 Treponema sp. | reverse complement strand
TCCTTGCGGGTTTCCCTTTTCCGGGGTCCACGCCCTGTTGCCGGTACTCCCAAAACACGCTCAATGTTTCGCGTGCCATTTTTGGGCGTGTCCGCTTTCAGATGTTCTGCCGGGGCCGTCTTGCTTCCGCTTGCCGGACAGCGGGGGCCAGGGCCCGGAACAACAGAGGCTAAAGCCCGGATGAATGGGGTTAAAAACTCTAGGGAACAATAGAATTTGTCCGAAAGCCGGCGTAACAGTCAAATCCAGGGAAGCTGTTCCGAAAACTGAAGTTTTGGAACAGCTTCAATTTATATATGTCAGGAGGCGGGGACCTGCGGGTCTTTCTTTTCCGCGTTAAACAGATGTTCCGCGAGCAGTTTTTTCTTGTCCTCCGGGAGGGGGGTGCTCCGGTTTGCCGTAAAGTCAAAATGAACCATGACGGCATGACCCTTGGCGCAGAGCCTTCCCTGCTGCCAGGCTTCGTGGTAGACCGAAAAGGATTTGTTCCCTATATGATCCACATAGGTCCTGATCTCTACCTCATGCTGAAAGTAGATCTGGTCCACAAAGTCATAATCCGTATGGGCCATAATGAGGGACCAGTACTCGTGCTCGATACGCATGAGGGGATCGAAGATCCTAAATACCGGATTCCTGGCCAATTCAAACCAGTCAGACATAACCGCATTGTTGATATGCCCCAGGCCGTCAACATCGCCGAACCGGGGGGTTACTGTGGTGGTAAACATACCTTTCTCCATTTTTTTACGCTGAAGCTGAACGGCTTAGGAAACTGCCGTTTCCAGGGCTACCTCCATCATTCTGGTAAAAGCGGTCTGCCGCTCTTCCGCGGTGGTGGTTTCATGGGTAACCATACTGTCCGAGATAGTCAAAATGGTCAGGGCTTCCCTGCCGTACTTGGCCGCCAGGGTATAGAGCTCGGCGCTCTCCATCTCCACCGCCAAACAGCCGAATTTGGCCCAGAGCTTCCATTCTTCCGGGTCCTCCGTGTAAAACATATCGGAACAGACCACATTGCCCACCTTGGGCCGCCAGCCCCTGGAAACGGCGGCGTCGTAGGCGGTCTTTAACAGGCTGAAGGAGGCGGCGGGGGCATAGTTTCTGCCTCCGAATCGGATAGCATTGACCCCGGAATCGGTGGAGGCCGTTATGGCAAAGACCAGGTCCCTGATCGCCACTTCCCGCTGAAGGGAGCCGGCGGTTCCAACCCGTATGGCCCGTTTTACCCCGTATTCTTTGAATAATTCATTCATGTATATGGAAACAGAGGGAATTCCCATACCCGTACCCTGTACCGAGACCTTTTTACCCTTGTAGACCCCGGTATAACCAAGCATATTCCGTACTTCGGTATAACAGAAGGGGTTTTCCAGGAAATTTTCAGCAATAAACCGGGCCCTCAGCGGATCTCCGGGCAACAAAACCGCCCCGGCAACCTCACCGGGTTTTGCGGCAATATGAATAGACATACACGCTCCTATTATTCTATTATAAAAGGCGGGCGATGAAAAAAAAAGAGCGGTAAAATCCGGATTTCAAACTTATGGGACTTCCCTATTGACATGGTCCGGGGAAATTGCTATTTTGAAGGGACCTGTTATTATGCCCTTGTAGCTCAGTTGGCAGAGCACATCCATGGTAAGGATGCGGTCAGCGGTTCGATTCCGCTTGAGGGCTCTCTGTTTTCCGTGGGAAAACCGGACCTGCAAGGCGGTTGCCGCTTCTCGTCATCCGCTTGAGGGCTGTGGATTTTCCAGGGGAAGATAGACCGCAGGGACTTTGAGCCGTAAAACCGGCGTGTTTACAGGTTAGGGGGAGAAAATGGCGACTAAAAAAACGGCGGTGGAGCTTATTGCGCTGCAATGCAGTGAATGTAAGCGCAAAAATTATACTACGAAGAAAAACCGGCGGAATACGCAGGAAAAGCTGGAATTAAATAAATATTGTCCCTTTGACCGGAAACATACCCTGCATAAGGAAACCAAGGTCAAATAACATGGTTAGAGCCTGAAATTTAGGCCAGTAGCTCTAATGGTAGAGCGTCGGTCTCCAAAACCGAATGTTGTGGGTTCGAGTCCTACCTGGCCTGGTTTTGAAAGAGCGGGAGAGACTCCGTCCGGTTTGGCGGGACCGGTCATTATTAAGAGGATACCATGAACAGATTGGTTCAGTTTGTTAAAGAATCCTATGCCGAGCTTCGTAAGGTCGTATGGCCGGGACGGGATGATGTTATCAGTTCGGTCAAGGTTGTTATCATCTCTACTATTGTATTTGCCGTTGTCCTGGGCTTGGCGGATGTGTTCCTCCTCCTTGGCGTACAGGCAATTTTTAAATAAAGGGAAACTATGGCGACCGGCTGGTATGTCCTCCACACCTATTCAGGCTATGAGAACAAAATAGAAAAAACCATCCGCATGATGGCCGAATCAGGGGATCTCGACAAAGAAGTGGTCAAGGATGTAAAGGTTCCTTCGGAAGAAGTGGTGGAGGTAAAGGACGGCAAAAAGCGGACCCTGACCAAAAAGTTTCTTCCCGGTTATATCCTGGTGGAGATGGATCTGCCCGATCTCGAGTGGAAGGCCACCTGTTCAAAGATAAAGAAAATCCAGGGGGTAACCGGTTTTGTGGGAACCCCCGCGGACAGGAAGCCCAACCCCCTTACCGGGGACGAAGCCCGGTCCATACTGCAGAAATCCGGGGAGATCAAGGGCGAGCGGCCGGTCCGGGCCAGACAGTCCTTTGCCGCCGGAGAACAGGTTAAGATCATTGACGGTCCCTTTGAATCCTTTACGGGAACCATTGAAACCGTTAATCAGGAGAAAAACAAGCTGAAGGTCATGGTGGGTATCTTTGGACGGAATACCGCCGTAGAAGTGGACCTTTTGCAGGTGGAGAAAATGTAGCGGCGCCCCGGCGCCGTTGTAATGAAGAAGCGCCTGGGCGTTTCAACGGCAGTAGGAGGGGGGTCTGTCCCCCGCAAATCCGGGGAACGGTTCCGGCCAATCCCCAGGACCCACTACAAAGGAGCATACATGGCAAAGAAAAAAATTGCCGCCTTTATTAAGCTTCAGTGCCCCGCGGGGAAGGCTACGCCGGCCCCTCCGGTCGGACCGGCCCTGGGGCCCCACGGGGTCAGCGCCCCTCAGTTCGTCCAGCAGTTTAACGACAGGACGAAATCAATGGAGCCGGGACTTATTATACCGGTGGTTATCACCGTTTATGCGGATAAGTCCTTCACCTTCATCCTCAAGACTCCCCCGGCGGCGGTCCTGATCAAAAAGGCTATAGGCCTGGAGAAGGGTTCCGGGGAGCCCCATAAGACCAAGGTGGGTAAGCTGCCCAGGGCGCAGTGTGAAGAAATCGCCAGGTTGAAAATGGCGGATCTTTCCGCCAACGACATCGATGCGGCGATGAAGATTATCGCCGGGACCGCCCGGTCCATGGGCGTTGAGGTGGAAAAATGAAACGCGGCAAAAAACACCTCGAAAGCCTCAAAAAGTACGATAATACCCTTTCCTACGAATTGAAACAGGCCCTGGATCTGGTCAAATCCATGGCTTATGCTCAATTTGACGAGACCGTGGATCTTTCGGTTAAGGTTAATCTTAAAAAGAGCCAGTCCGTCCGGGATACGGTGGTGCTGCCGCATCAGTTCAAGGCCGAAAAGCGGGTGCTGGTGTTCTGCAAGGCCGAAAAAGAAAAGGAAGCCCAGGAAGCGGGGGCCGCCTTTGTGGGCGCCGAGGACCTCATCGAGAAAATCAAGGGGGGCTGGCTCGATTTTGATGTGGCCGTGGCTACCCCGGATATGATGAAGGACGTGGGGAAGCTCGGTATGGTGCTGGGCCGCAGGGGGCTTATGCCGAATCCCAAGACCGGTACCGTTACCTTTGACCTCAAGGGCGCCCTTTCAGAGCTAAAAAAGGGCCGGGTTGAATTCCGGGCTGATAAAACCGGGGTGGTGCACCTTGCGGTGGGCAAGGTTTCCATGGAACCGGAAAAGATTGCCGAAAACATCAAGGCGGTGGTGGGCGAAATCAGGCGGAAACGGCCCGTCGACGCCAAGGGTGAATTTGTCCAGACCGTTTCGGTGGCTTCCACCATGGGACCCGGCGTGTGGGTCGCCATGAAGGATGAATAACCCCTGCTGCGGATGGACCGCGGCCTTCCCGGCTTTATAAGGAGCAAAAAATGGCGATAGTCGCAAAAAAAATACAGAACGCCAAAACGGCGGCCATAAACGAATTAAAGGAATCCTTTGGGAATTCCCCGGATTTTATCTTTGCCGATTACCGGGGACTTACGGTGGAGCAGATTACCGCCCTCCGTAAGCAGCTTCGGGCAAAGGAAGCCCGGTTCAAGGTGGTAAAGAATAACTTTGCCCGGATAGCCTTTGAACAGCTCTTCGCTCCCGACGTATCGGCCTATCTTGTCGGTCCTACGGCGGTGGCCATCTCCCCCAGGGATTCCAACGAGGTGGCCAGGATCCTCTTTGATTTTGCCAAAGAGGCCCCGACCCTCAAGGTTAAAGGCGGCCTGGTGGGCAGCTCCATCTACAGCGATAAACAGGTGGAGGCCTTTTCCAAGCTGCCCGGCAGACTGCAGCTTATCTCTATGCTTATGTCGGTGATGAACGGGCCGGCGCGGAATCTGGCGGGGGCGCTTAACGATGTTAACGCCCGGCTGGTACGGACCGTCAAGGCGATTGCCGACAAAAAGGCGGAAAGCGCGTAACTTTAGCAATCAAACCCCGCCGCAGGCGGGGGTAAAGGGCCCTTCAGACTTCCGGGTTAAAACCTGTCGCTGCTGTTCTGCCGGGTCCGTATCCGGGCCTGCCCGGGCGCGCATCGTATGAAGCGCGTTACATTGTATTTCAGGAGAAGATAATATGGCAGCCCTTACTACCGATCAGATTTTAGAGGCGATTTCTTCTATGACGGTTCTGGAAGTTTCAGAACTGGTCAAGGCCATGGAGGAAAAATTCGGCGTTTCCGCCGCAGCTCCCGTGGCGATAGCCGCCGCCGGCGCGGCCCCTGCCGCCGCCGCCAGCGATGCCGCCGAGGAGAAGACGGAATTCAACGTTATTCTTAAGGCCTTTGATGAATCCAAAAAGATAGCGGTCATCAAAGAGGTCCGCACTGTTACCGGTCTTGGTCTCAAGGAAGCTAAGGATCTTGTTGAAGGGGCTCCCAAGCCCCTCAAGGAAAATGTTTCCAAGGATGAGGCCGCCAAGATCAAGGAAACGGTTACTGCCGCCGGCGGTACGGTTGAAATTCAGTAAACGCGGGAAGAAGACAAAATTTAATTCTCACCATACAGGATGTCCGGGGAGCTGTCCGCTTTCCGGTCATCCTTTGGTTATTTTTTAACAGAGCTTGGGGGTAGCATGACAAAGACAAGGACAACCGCTAAACGGACATACGTGGGCGTGGATATTCAGGATGTGATGGAGCTGCCGGATCTGATAGATATTCAGCTTTGTTCTTATGAACGCTTCCTCCAGCGGGAACGGATTAGGGATAAGAAAACCCCGGAGCCGCAGGGCCTTGAAGAGGTTTTCAGGGCCACCTTTCCCATCGAAAGCCCCAACGGCGATATGGTGCTGGAATACGAGTACTATACCCTGGATGAGGAAAACATCAAATTTTCCGAGCAGGACTGCAAACAGAAGGGGCTTACCTATGCCCTGCCCCTGAAGGCCCGGATCAACCTTATCTTCCAGCAGACCGGTGAAATCCGCCAGAAGGATATCTACATGGGGGATATTCCCATTATGAGCGAGCGGGGGACCTTTATCATCAACGGGGCGGAACGGGTGGTGGTTTCCCAGATCCACCGGTCTCCGGGAGTTATCTTCAGCCACGAAAAGGGGATCTATTCCTCCCGGATCATTCCCTACCGGGGGAGCTGGCTGGAATTTGAAATTGATCAGAAGCGGGAATTGATCTATGCCAAGATCGACCGGAAAAAACGGATCCTGGGAACCATCTTCCTCAGGGCCCTGGGTTACGACAGCCGGGAGGAGATTATCCGGGCCTTCTATACTGTCAAGAGCCTCAAAGTAAAGGACGACCGGGAGACCAGGGAAAAATTTTCCGGCAAGATCCTTGCCGCCGCGGTATGGACCGGCGAGGAGAACAGCCCCGAGCGGAAAAAGCTTTACCGGGCCGGAGAAAAGCTGCACCCCCATAATGTGGATGAGCTTTTGGCCAACGGCATTGAGTCGGTGGAGATCATTGATTTTGCGGAGGGCGGTCTCAGTTCGCCGATGCTTCTTAACTGTTTCGAGCGGGAGGAGATCAAATTCGTCAAGGATGATTCCAGCCGGGACGAGCCCTCGAAGGAAGACGCCCTTTCCAACGTCTATTCGGTGCTCATGCCGGGAGAATCGATCACCATTGATGCGGCGGAAAAGGACCTTAACGGCATGTTCTTTACCGCCCGGCGCTACGATCTGGGAAGGGTGGGGCGCTATAAGCTGAACAAAAAATTCGACTTCAAGCCTCCCCTGGAGGAATTTACCCTGACCAAACAGGACATCATCGCCACGATGAAATTCCTCATTAAGGTCTACGTGGGGGATGAAAATATCGACGACATCGATCACCTGGGCAACCGGCGGGTTCGTTCCGTGGGGGAATTGATGGCCAATGCGATGAAAACAGCCTTCGGCCGGATGGAGCGTATCGCCAAGGAGCGGATGAGCCTCAAGGAAACCGATACCATCAAACCCCAGGACCTGATTTCCATTAAGCCCGTGGTGGCGGCGATCAAGGAATTTTTCGGGTCCAGTCAGCTTTCCCAATTTATGGATCAGGTAAATCCCCTGGCGGAACTGACCCACAAGCGGCGCCTCAATGCCCTGGGTCCCGGAGGGCTTTCCCGGGACCGGGCGGGTTTTGAGGTTCGGGATGTTCACTATACCCACTATGGCAGGATGTGTCCCATCGAGACCCCGGAAGGTCCTAACATCGGCCTTATCGTATCCCTGGCCAACTATACCCGGGTCAACGAATACGGCTTTTTGGAGACCCCCTACCGGAAAGTGGTCAAGGGGGTGGCGGTCAGAGAGATTGAATACCTTTCGGCCATTGACGAGGACCGGTACTACATCGCCCAGGCTTCGGCAAAGCTGAAGAACAACGGTTCCTTTGCGGACGATCAGATCTCCTGCCGCCGCCAGGGGGATTATACCACCCGGGGCCCCGAGGATATTCAGTACATGGATGTGTCCCCCAAGCAGATCATCTCGGTTTCCGCCTCTCTCATTCCCTTCCTGGAACATGACGACGCCAACCGGGCCCTGATGGGTTCCAACATGCAGCGTCAGGCGGTACCCCTGGTCTTTCCCGAGGCCCCCCGGGTTGGTACGGGGATGGAGGGCAAGTGCGCCTACGATTCGGGGGTTCTGGTAAAGGCCCGGCGGAACGGTACGGTGGTGCGGGTTACCGCCCACGAAATTGTCATTAAGCCCGACCCTTCCGCTCCCGCCAAAACGGGCAGGCCCATTGCGGAAACCAACGCGGCCGGGCTTGACGTATACCGGCTGGTCAAATACCAGCGGACCAACCAGGATACCTGCTACAACCAGCGGCCCATCGTAAAATTTGGAGAGAAGATAACGGCTGGACAGGTTATTGCCGACGGCCCCGCTACCCGCCTTGGGGAACTGGCCCTGGGCCGGAATATCCTGGTAGGGTTCATGCCCTGGAACGGCTACAATTACGAAGATTCGATCCTCATTTCAGAACGGGTGGTAAAGGAGGATATGTTCACCTCCATCCACATAAAGGAATTTATCACCGAGGTCCGGGAGACCAAGCTGGGACCGGAGAAGATCACCAGAGACATCCCCAATACCTCGGAAAAGAGCCTTGATAACCTCGACGCCGAAGGGATCATCCGGGTGGGGGCCAAGGTCCGCTCCGGGGATATCCTGGTGGGAAAGGTAACCCCAAAAAGCGAAACAGAGACGACCCCGGAATTCAAACTTCTCAATTCGATCTTCGGCGAAAAAGCCAAGGAGGTGCGGGATTCGAGTCTCCGGGTACCCCACGGCATTGAGGGGACCATCATCGACATTCAGCGGCTTAAACGTACCGAAGGGGACGATCTTAACCCCGGGGTGGACGAGATGGTAAAGGTTTTAATCGCCACCAAACGGAAGCTTCGGGAAGGGGATAAGATGGCGGGCCGCCACGGCAACAAGGGGGTTGTGGCCCGTATTCTTCCCGAAGAGGACATGCCCTACATGGAGGACGGAACCCCCCTGGATATATGCCTGACCCCGCTGGGGGTGCCCTCCCGGATGAACATCGGCCAGCTTTTGGAAACGGAACTGGGCTGGGCCGCCTCCACTCTGGACGAGTGGTTCTCGTCTCCGGTGTTCCAGTCTCCCACCACGGAACAGATCGAGGAAAAGCTGAAGGAAGCGGGGCTTCCCGTTACCAGTAAAACCATTCTGCGGGACGGCCGTACCGGCGAAACCTTTGTCAATCCTATCTTCTGCGGGATTATCTACTTCCTCAAGCTGCACCATCTGGTGGATGACAAGATGCACGCCCGGTCCACCGGCCCCTATTCGCTGGTAACCCAGCAGCCCCTGGGCGGCAAGGCCCAGTTCGGCGGCCAGCGCCTTGGGGAAATGGAGGTCTGGGCCCTGGAGGCCTACGGCGCCGCCAATACCCTGCAGGAGCTTTTGACGATTAAGTCCGACGATATGACGGGACGGTCCAAGATCTACGAGGCCATTGTAAAGGGGGAACCCTCCACCACCGCGGGGATTCCCGAATCCTTCAATGTGCTGGTCCAGGAACTCCGCGGCCTGGCGCTGGATATGACCATCTACGATGCCAAGGGCAAGCAGATTCCCCTTACCGAACGGGACGAGGAACTCATCACCAAAAGCGGATCGAATTTTTAAGGTGAGGAGTGGAATTTCCACTCCCTACTCTCTTATAGCGAGGAGTAAAACATGCGGGATATACAGGATTTTGATTCCATCATGATAAAACTGGCCTCCCCGGACATGATCCGGGCCTGGTCCTACGGTGAGGTAAAAAAACCGGAGACTATCAATTACCGGACCCTCCGGCCAGAGAAGGACGGCCTCTTCTGTGAGCGGATCTTCGGTACCACCAAGGAATGGGAATGTTACTGCGGCAAGTTTAAGTCTATCCGCTACAAGGGCGTTATCTGCGACCGCTGCGGCGTAGAAGTTACCCACTTCAAGGTACGCCGGGAGCGGATGGGCCACATTGAGCTGGCCGCTCCGGTATCCCACATTTGGTACTACCGTTCCGTTCCCAGCCGCATGGGGCTGCTTCTGGATCTGACCATGGCGGCCCTCCGGTCGGTGCTCTACTACGAGAAGTACGTGGTCATCGACGCCGGGGATACGGACCTCAAAAAGATGCAGCTCCTCACCGAAGAGGAGTACTACGAAGCCCAGGAACGCTACAGCGGGGGCTTCTCCGCGGGGATGGGCGCCGAGGCGGTGAGGACCCTGCTGGAAAATCTTAACCTGGATCAGATGGCTCAGGAGCTCCGGGTCAGGATGATCGAAAAGGGAGCCAAAAGCGACAAGCGGCTCCTCAAGCGCATCGAAATCGTGGAGAATTTCCGCAATTCCACCAATAAGCCCGAGTGGATGATCCTTGACGTGATTCCCGTAATTCCTCCGGAGCTGCGGCCCATGGTGCAGCTTGACGGCGGCCGTTTTGCCACTTCGGATCTCAACGACCTCTACCGCCGGGTGATCAACCGGAATAACCGGCTTAAACGGCTTCAGATCCTGAATGCGCCGGACATCATCATCAGGAATGAAAAGCGCATGCTCCAGGAGGCGGTGGACGCCCTCTTCGACAATTCCAAAAAGAAGCGGGTGGTGAAGGGCGCTTCCAACCGGCCCCTCAAGTCGATCAGCGATATGCTCAAGGGGAAGCAGGGCCGGTTCCGGCAGAACCTGCTGGGCAAACGGGTGGACTATTCGGGCCGTTCGGTTATTACCGTGGGGCCTGATCTTAAGATGTGGCAGTGCGGACTCCCCACCAAGATGGCCCTGGAACTCTTCAAGCCCTTTATCATGAAGAAGCTGGTTGATAAGGATGTGGTTTACAATATCAAGAAAGCCAAGATGCTGGTGGAGGCGGAAACCCCCGAGGTCTTTGCCATTCTGGACGAGGTGGTCAAGGAACATCCGGTTCTTCTGAACCGGGCGCCCACCCTGCACCGGCTGGGGATTCAGGCCTTTGAGCCGGTCCTGGTGGAGGGGAAGGCCATCAAGCTGCATCCCCTGGTCTGCCATGCCTTTAACGCCGATTTTGACGGCGACCAGATGGCGGTCCACGTACCCCTGACCCAGGCGGCCCAGATGGAGTGCTGGACCCTGATGCTCAGCGCCAGGAATCTCCTTAACCCCGCCAACGGCAAAACCATCGTATTCCCCTCCCAGGATATGGTCCTGGGGATCAACTTCCTTACCCGGATTAAGCCCAAGGCCAAGGGAACCGGCCGGTGTTTTTCCACTGCGGAAGAGATCCTCATGGCGGTGGAGGCCAAAGCCCTGGATTGGGAGGCGGCCATTAAGGTCAGGCCCCCCAAGTTTCCCGTCTGGGACAAGGCGGGCAGGGAAGTCCGGCTTGGCGGGGACGATCTTGTCGAAACCACTGCGGGGCGGCTGGTTTTTAACGAGGAGATGCCCCGGGAAATTCCCTTCATCAATTATGAATTGAAGGACAAAGAACTCCGGGCTCTGATCGAACATGTTTTCGGCGAGAAGGGTTCCTGGACCACGGTCCGTATGCTGGACGTTATCAAGGCTACGGGCTATAAGTACGCCACGGTCTTTGGCGCCACCATTGGGGTGGACGACATTGTGGTACCCAGGGAAAAGACCGACATGATCGACAAGGCCAACAAGAAGGTCGATTCGATCCAGTCGCAGTACCGCCAGGGCCATATCACCAACGAAGAACGGTATAACCGCGTTGTTGAAGTCTGGTCCAAGACCAACGAGGATCTTACCAATATTATGATGAAGACCCTGGAGGCGGACCGGGACGGCTTTAACTCGGTATACATGATGGCCAATTCCGGCGCCCGGGGAAGCCGTAACCAGATCCGCCAGCTTGCGGGGATGCGGGGCCTCATGGCCAAACCCTCAGGGGATATTATCGAACTGCCCATCCGGTCCAACTTTAAGGAGGGCCTCTCGGTTATTGAATTTTTCATCTCTACCAACGGCGCCCGGAAGGGGCTTGCCGATACCGCCCTTAAAACCGCCGAGGCGGGATACCTTACCCGGCGGCTGGTGGACATTGCCCAGGATGTGGTGGTCAACGAGGACGACTGCGGCACCATTAACGGCATAGCCTATTCGGCCATCAAAGACGGCGAAGACATTGTAGAGCCCCTTTCGGACCGTATCGTGGGCCGCTATACCCTGGAACGGGTTAAGCATCCCATCACGGGGGAGCTTATCATCGATGTGAACGAGGAAATAACCGAGGCCATTGCCGCCCAGATAGAGGACGCCGGGGTTGAATCGGTGCGGATTCGTACCGTTCTGACCTGCGAGGCCAAGCACGGGGTCTGCCGCCGCTGTTATGGCCGGAACCTGGCCACCAACCGTTCGGTGGACATCGGCGAAGCCGTCGGGACTATCGCCGCTCAGTCCATCGGCCAGCCCGGTACCCAGCTTACCATGCGGACCTTTCATATCGGCGGCGCCGCCACCAAAATCAGCGAAGAAAACCGGACATTCCTCAAGTATCCCGTGTATGTCCGGGAGGTTTCCGGAGCTCACGTAGAACTGGCCGACGGCCGCTGGCTCTTTACCCGCCGGGGTTATGCCGTGGTCAATAAGGTGATGAAGGAGTACAAGCTTGATGCGAAGGATGAGCTTTTAATAGAAGACGGCAAACGGATCATCCGGGGGGAGCCCATCATCAAGCAGAAGGGGAAGGATATTCTTTCCCCGGAAATTGCCTACGCCATGGTGCTGACCGGGGACGAGTCCCGGACCCTTTACCTTATCGGACAGGATCAGAAAATCGAAATTCGGAACGGATCGGAATTCGTCGTTAGGAAGGGGGATATTGTGGGGGCCGAAAAGGCCATTGCTGCCTTTGACCCCTTCTCGGACCCCATCATCGCCGAAGCCAGCGGGACGGTAAAGTACGAAGACATCATCCCCGGCACCACCTTAAAGGAGGAGATCGACGAGGAAAGGGGGAACATAGAGAAGCGGATCACCGAATTTCAGCTTGAAAGCAAGCAGCCCCGGATCTACATCGTGGATGACGAGGGAACCGAAATCGCATCCTACTTCCTCCCCGGCGGGGCCTATCTCCTGGTGGACGAGGGAGAGAAGATCAACGCCGGCCGGACCGTCGCCAAAACCTTAAAGGAAAGCGCCAAGGCCATGGACATTACCTCGGGCCTGCCCCGGGTGTCGGAGCTCTTTGAGGCCCGGAAACCGAAAAACCCCGCGGTGCTGGCCCAGGTGGCCGGGATAGTTCTCTTTAAGGGTATCGTCAAGGGCAAGCGGGTGGTGATTGTACAGGACGCCTTCGGCAAAGAGTACAAGCACCTCATCCCCATGACCAAGCGGCTCCTGGTCCGGGACGGCGACACCGTGGAGGCTGGCGAGGCTCTCTGTGTGGGGGCGGTGAATCCCCACGACATACTGCACATTCTGGGCGAAAGTACCCTGCAGCGTTATCTGATGGACGAAATCCAGCAGGTGTACCGCCTTCAGGGGGTATCGATCAACGATAAGCACATCGGCGTTATTATACGCCAAATGATGCGGAAGGTGGAGATTGTCGCCGTGGGGGACACCAAATTCATCTACGGCCAAATGGTAGACAAGTACCGTTTCCACGAAGAAAACCGCCGGGTTATCGGCGAGGGGGGCCAGCCTGCGGTGGCCCGGCCCATGTTCCAGGGCATCACCAAGGCAAGCCTCAATATCGATTCGTTCCTCTCCGCGGCGAGTTTCCAGGAAACCACCCGGGTCCTTACCAACGCCGCCATCGCCGGTTCTACCGATTACCTCCGGGGCCTCAAGGAAAACATCATTATCGGCCATCCCATCCCCGCCGGTACGGGGATGAAGCGTTACCGCCAGGTGAAGCTCTTTGATGAGGATCAGCAGGATCTGGACCTCTATATGCAGGAAATTCTGGAACGGCGTAAATTGGAGAAGATCGCCGAACCGGCGGCGGCGGAAGAGGAATATAACCCGGAGATTGTCGAGGAATAGGGGGCCGGCTCAGTCCCGGGAACGGGGGGGGGGGGGGGTCATCCATGGGTGTTTCGCCGATAATGGTTAAGCTTTCGGCGGCGGACAAAAAACGCTGGATTTCGGCGGATTGTCCCCCCTCCCCCCCGGCAGGCTTGGGGGAGGAATTTCTTTTGGCGCGGTAGTCCTTCGGCGTGCATCCCAGTTGTTTTACAAATACGTGGTTTAAGTATCTGCGGTCTGAAAAGCCGCAGGCCATGCTTATATCCGTTATGCCCATGGATGTCTGCTCAAGAAGCCTCTTTGCTTCCCTGAACCGCAACAGTTCTATATATTTTTGAAAGGGCAGCCCTAAATGCTCTTTAAACCAATGGGACAGATAGAACAGGCTTAACCCCGTCTGTTTCGCTATGCCGGATAATAAAATTTTTTCCGTAAAATGATCGTCCACGCACGAGAGGATGTATCCCAGGCGTTCGTTCATGGTCCTTTTATGGAACCGTTCTTTTTCGCTTATGCTGCGGCTTGGTATGATGTTCAACAAACGGTAAAAGATACACGAAATATATGATATGCATAGGAGCTCATAAAAGGCCGTTTTGCTGAAATACACCCCGGATAAGGCCAGCATATCGTCCCGTATTTTTTTGCAGTCCGTATCGTTACAGTAGGTTGAAATGTCGTATATAGCAAATTCCAGGCTGTCCAGGGTCTGGTAATATCGCAGGAAAAACCGGGATGAAACCTGTAAAGACAGGATCAGTACGTTTTGATCGTTTCCTGCCCGCAATTCGTGGGGCTGATAGGGATTAAGTAACAGGAGGCTGCCCTTGTGATGGGTGGTAAGGGTTCTGCATGTGTATACCTCTAAAATTCCCTCCATGATGAGGCATAATTCAAATTCCTTGTGCATGTGAAGGTTCCGGTGTTTTAAATCCACAAGAAACAATTTAATGCCGCTTAATTGTTCATAGTCGATAATTTCGTATTCGTTACTCATTCAGACCCTTCCTTTGCGCCGGTATGCCGGGCCTCGGCAAAAGGCAATCCCGGTACAGGATACCACGGATCCCACAAAAAAGCAAATTAATCGTTTTTTTACAGCACAATAATAACCCCGGATTCTTTCGGGGGGTGGTATAATCCGTTTTTATCTTATC
>JAISPH010000028.1 GCA_031275035.1 Treponema sp. | reverse complement strand
ACCGGGGGCGTTTTTTCTAGGAGGGAAAAATGGCTGGGGATTTAATAAATCTTGAGGTGCTTTCCACCCGATCTGGTTTTAATTCTGCGGTACAGCAGATTCAGAAAACCATAGGCATTGCCGACGATATCGGGAGCAGCAAAAACCTGGGGGATCTTCTCTTTGAAATGGGAGAGGGCGGCGTTACCGGAGAGCGGGTAGGACTGCTTCTGCGGATGCTGCTGGTGGATAAACTGGGTTATAAAACGGTTTCATCCAATCTCAAATCGGTGGTTTCCGATCCCACTGTTCTTGCCAAGGAATTTGAAAAATGGAAGGGCGTGGATCTTATCGTAGCCTATCACCATCCTGATATGGGGTTATTGATCGCTAATCCCAAAATGGCTGAGGAGCTGGCCAATTTCGGTATGCTCCGCAGGCGGGAGTTGCTTGTTGTTTATGCGGGGAAATTCGGGACTCCTGCGGATGATATCTGCGTCCAGGCGGCTCAGGCTGCGATTTCCCTGTTTGAAGGCGAAAAACTCAAGGCTCCGGCGGCGGTGTACCGCGGTTCCTTTACGGTAAAAAAACTGAAAAAGCCGGCGGAAGAGAAACCGGCCAAATCGCCCAGGGCTGCAAGGGCCGCCAAACCAAGGGCCGGCGTCAGGAAAGCCGCCGGCAGGGGCAGGCCTGCCGTTGCCGCGCCGGCCGCTCCTGTGGAGAGCCAGCGCGTCGCTGCGCCGGTGGTAACCCCCACTGCGCCCCCGGTGGCCACAGGGAAGGTTCGGATGACCCCCATGTATTCCGTGGTGGTTCAGAACGAACTTTTCCATAATGGAAATGTGGAGGCCTGGAAGCGCATTGTGGCAAGTTATAATGCAAAATACCCGGAGCTTCAGGTATACATATACTATGAGGGCGAGCGGATTCTGGATATTAACTCCCTCTTC
Source organism: Treponema sp. (assembly GCA_031275035.1). Next base: position 20,942 of record JAISPH010000028.1, on the reverse strand, counting down.
AAATGGGGGAAGGTAAAACACGGAAGCGCCATTCAATTTGCCGTCGCGGGCAGCGACATTAAAGATGTAGCCAAATTGCAACGTTATTTAATCCAGGGGGCAAGCCATCAATTTGAGGCTTTCCTCCATGGCCCGGTGAATAGTGTTTTGAAACTATTTTGATTCAGAGGATGCCCGATTATGGATAACAGAATACACTTTTTTAGTCAGATTGATGTGATTTCCAGCAAAATCGCTCCTGAATTGTTGGGTATTCGGGGCCGTCAGGCCAATGAATTTGCAGAACTGGGGTTTCCTATTCTGCCCGGATTCATTCTGGACACGACGATAGCTTCGGAAATTGATCCGGCGGCCATCAAGAAGGACGTAAAGACCCTTCTGGACAAGTGCGCCGGCATCGTGGGGAAGAAGTACGGGGATCCGGACAATCCCATGCTCCTCAAAGTGGTTATTTCCTCAAACCTGGTCATCACCACCTATCCCACCCTGCATAACTTCGGCCTTGTAAAACCCACCATTGAAGGTTTTGCAAAGTGGGTGGGCAAGGATTTTGCCGCCCATGAAGTGCTCTTCCTGGTCCGGGGGATGCTCAAAATCGAAGAGCGGATCAAGGAGCTTGAGGGAAAAACCGGAGAACAGGAGGAGATCGGTTCCCGCATAAAGATCCTGAACAGGGCCCTGGGTATCGCCGGTCCCTCCAACGAGTTGGGTGAAAAGCAAAAGCCCGTTAAAATCGACAAAAGCGCCGAAGCGTATATGGAGGAGTATGCCAAATACTTCCCCATAGGATTCTTCGACAGCGCCGAAAGCCAGCTCCTTATCACGCTGAATGAAATTTCCCGCATGTTCCAGATGGACGATCAGAACGACAATGACACCGCCATCATGATTGCCCCCATGGTGTACGGAAACTACGGCAAGGATTCCTGTTCCGGCGATTTTTTCAGCCGTAATGTGGTAACCGGGGAGAAGAAGCTCCAGGGTGAATTCTTCCGGGGGAAATTCAACGTAAGCGACGCCACCGGCCAGGATATTGCCAAGGTCGGCGATAAGCATCTCAAGGAACTCCAGAAGATTGCCTGGACCCTGGAGGACCAGTTTAAGGAAATCCGCATGGTCCGGTTTACTGTGGAAAACGGCAAACTCTGGCTTATCGAACAGCGCCAGGTAGATCAGAAATCCACCCAGGCGGATATTAAACTGCTCCTGGATCTGGCCAAGCGTAAAATTGTCAACAACTCCTATGTGATCAAAGCCATTGATCCCCTCCGGCTTAACGAAATTCTCCATCCTATTATCGATGCCCCCAGCGTTAAGGGGCTTAAAAGCTGGAAAGGCGGCATCGCCGGCGCTCCGGGGGCGGCTATCGGCAGGGTCTACTTTAGCACCGACGCGCTTCTGGAAGGGCGGAAGCTTTCCCTGCAGCAGGGCGAAGACGCCCGTTCCATCCTGGTGGCGGAATCCTCCTTTGCCGAAGATGTTAAAGCCATCGAGGTAAGTACCGGCGTTCTGACCGCGGAGGGGGGCTATTCGGCCCACGCTTCGGTGGTTGCCCGCCAGTACGGCAAGGTGTCCCTGGTAGCGCCGGCCTTAAAGATCAGGGGAAAGAAGGCTGTCCTGGGCGATCTCAACATCTCCGAAGGGGACTATATCACCATCAACGTTCCCTTCTACGGCGAGTCTTCGGTCTATATGGGAACGGCCAGGCTTATCGAGCCGGACCCCAAGGAATCGGGACTGCTGGATCTTATCAACCTGAGCAAAAGTTTCCTCAAAAAGTTCCATGTCCGGGCCAATGCGGAGACCCCCAGGGACGCCGCCCTGGCCCTCAGTTTCGGCGCCGACGGGATCGGTCTTTGCCGTACGGAACACATGTTCTTTAAGGCGGAGCGGATCAATGTATTCCGGGGGATGCTGCTCTCCGATTCTCCCAAGGAACGGAAAAAGGCCCTGGATAAGCTCCAGGTCATGCAGCGGGAGGATTTCTACGGGATCCTCAAGGTTATGGCGGGCAAGGAGGTTACCATCCGCCTCCTGGATTCGCCCCTCCATGAATTTATGCCCCACAACGATGACGAACTGTCGGCGTATCTGGCCTATGTGGCAAAGACCAAGAATGTCAAACCCTCCAAAGCGGAGGTTGTGGCCCAGATTGAAGCCCTCCACGAGTTTAACCCCATGCTGGGGCACCGGGGCTGCCGCATCGCCGTTTCCTACCCGGAAATTTACGCTATGCAGGTGCGGGCCATCTTCGAGGCGGCCTATGCGCTCCGGGCCGAAAAGGTGGACGCCCGTCCCGAGATCATGGTTCCCATCGTGATGAACGCTTCGGAGCTTAAACTTATCGCCTACGGGAAGAAGATCGAAGGTTCCAGCTATACCGGTATTGTGGATATCGAAGAAACCCTGAGGAAGGAGAAAAAGGCCAGGCCGATTGAGTACCAGATTGGCACCATGATAGAGCTTCCCGCCGCCGCCCTGGGGGCCGGGGAGATCGCCAAGTACGGACGTTTCTTCAGCTTCGGTACCAACGACCTGACCCAGACTACCCTGGGAATTTCCAGGGACGACTTTACCGCCTTTATGCCGGACTATACCCTCTTTGACCTGATTATAGGGAATCCCTTCAGCACGCTGGATCCCCGGGTTAAGGAACTGATTGCCATGGCGGTTGAACGGGGACGGCTTACCCGGCCGGATCTGGTCTGCGGCCTCTGCGGCGAGCATGGAGCCAATCCGGGGAACGTACGGTTTTGCATGGAGGCGGGGCTGAATTATGTATCCTGCTCCTCCTACTCGGTGCCCATTGCGTTGCTGGCGGTGGCACAGGCGGAACTGGAAAAGACGGAAAGAAAGACCCCTTAAACCCTTCCCCGGTCCGCCGGGGAAGCGCAGGCGTACAACAAAGCGTAAAAAAGGGCTGCCCCGGTTCCCGGGCAGCCCTTTTTGTTTCAGGGATCAACTCCAGCTCTGGAATGGAGTTGCCGGTCGGAAAGCCTAAGAAGAAGTATAATCCCCTACAAAGTTCATGGTTTTTTCAATTATTTCCGCAACTTTTTTAGAGCCTTTTTTAGCGTCCACCATGGGGATACCCGCTTCTTTGTTAAAGGTCTTCTCAAAGAAGGCGGCTACCGTTTCAAAGAGATCCGGCAGACGGTAGAGGACCAGGGCGAAGTTGATGCCCGTGGGCTTCAAAATCGTGAAAGAAGAGAAAGAGTCAAGGGGTTTTTTGGCTATCATAATCTTGCTCTGGTTTTTGGCGACAATCGTTTCCAGTTCGCTGAACCGGAGGGGTATCTGCTCGTTGTTGCTCCTCACGTAGGGTTCTATTGACTTGTTCGGATACGAGGCGGGCTCGATCAGCACGTGGAGCTTCCGGCCGTTGGTCTGAAAGGTCAGGCCCGTTTCGGTGAGGTAAATGGACTTTACCCCTGAATATGAAACAATCTCATATATTGAATAGGCCGAATTGTTGCTGAAAAAAGAAGAGATGATGTATCCCTGATCCTTGGGCAGTTTATCCTGAGCATAGGCCTCGAACAAATCCATAGCCTTAATAGCCATTGTTTTCCCCCTTACCTTCAATCGTAAAATCATAAAAATATTTCACGTTTCCCCTCATTATAAGGGGTCTTTATAAAATATACTACCCTTTTTTTTCAAAGCGAGTGAATTTCAGCCCTTTACGGGTATTTTTTTCCGTTTTTCCGCCTCTTCTTCGAATTTCCTGGCCCCCTCCTGGTCGCCGATTTTCCGTGAGATTACCGCCATCCATTGGTAAGGCCGGGGGTCTCCGGCGTTTCTCCCCGCGGCTTCCCGCAGCAGATCCAGGGATAGTTCGATTTTTTTCTCCCTGAACCGGAGCAGTCCCAGAGCCATGGGGATTTCCGGGGACTTTTCAAAGTAAAGCATGGCCTTTTCCAATACCGCCCGGGCATAATACCCCGCTCCGGCCCGTTCAAGGCAGCCGGAAAATTCCAAAAGCAGGGGAATGTCCCCGGGTTTTCCCTTGAGCAGGGCCTTGAGGAAGACCGCCGCCTCCCGGTAGCGGCCGTTTTTACGGTACGCATAGGCCAGAACCCGCCGGAGCGTGGGATTCGCTGGTTCCCAGACCAGCAGGGCCTCCAGTTCCTCCGCGGCCCGGGCAAATTCGCAGATTCTGATGAGGAAGAGGGCCCGGTCCCGGCGTATCCCCAGGTTGTCGGACCAGCGGTCCAGGTAATCGTTGTAGGCGGTCAGGAGCCTGTCCCGAACGCCGGATGAGCCTTCGTCAGCCAGGGCCTCCAGGGCGGCGATAAGCCCCAGGCGGGCCCGCTCGTGGTCCTTTTTAAGGACCAGGGTTTTTTCAAACCAGCTTACGGAATCCTCCACCAGGCCCGCCTTGAGGTAACGTTCCCCCAGGGTATACATAAGTTCCGGTTCGGGCCCCAGCCTGCGGATGGCCTTCTGGAGCAGGCCGATGATGGCCTTGTCGTCTTCTCCCGTTGCGGCTTTGTATAAAACGGAAAAACGCCCGATCAGATCCGGATCGCCCCCCAGTTTTTGCAGGACCGTGAGGATCTTTTTAACTTTATTCCAGTTCTTCGATTCCCAGGCGACAAGGATATACTCGTACCACAGTTCAACCCGCTCCCCGTCCAACTCCAGGGCCCGTTCCAGGTGATTGGCGGCGGCGCCAAAGTCCCCCATGTTCCGCTGGGCCTCGGCGTACATGGCATGGATCAGGGGATCCGCCTCCCGGTTTTTAAGCCAGAGCCGGCATACCTCCGCGGCCCGCCGCCAGGACCCGGCCATGAGGAAGGAGCGGATCATAAACTGATCAACCAGCCTGCTGTTCCAGGGAAGATCCGGCAGGGGATTCCCCTTTTCTCTGGAACGTATGTAGGCCAGTTCTTCCAGGGTTTCGGCGTTTTTCCCCAGCATCATCAGAACGGAAGCCTTGTACCAGCGGATCTGCAGATCTCCGGGGGCATATTCGGCGGCCCTGGAATAGTGCTCCAGGGCTTCCCGGAGCGCCCCGGTTTCCCTGCAGGCCCGGCCCAGTTCCAGCCTTAAAAGGGGAGTGTCCGTCGCGCTTACGCCGCGGGCGTTAAGGTCCCGGCCGTTTTCCAGTACAAAACGGAGCATCTGCATACCCAGATCGAAATTTTCCCGCCGGCAGAGGGCTATGCCCCGGATAAAAAGGGCGTTGAGATAGGCCCGGTAGATGCGGCGGCTCTCCCCGGGGGCCAGTTCCCTCTTTGCGGCGGTTTCCACCGCCTGCTGGAGCAGATCCGCCGCCATCCGGGCATGTTTTGATTTTAAGTAGGCCGTTCCCAGCAGGGCCATGGTACTGACGCTGGAGGGATTAAGGCGGAGGGCCTTCCGCAGCAGGGGGACCGCCCGGTGGGGCAGGCCGATGGCCAGATAGGTGCGGCCCGCAAAGAGGCGGCCCTCGGAAGAACGGGGCCTGAGCCTTAAATAATCGTTATAGGCCGCCAAGGCCCTGGAATAATCCTTCAGGGCGTGGAAGGACCGGCCCAGGTAAAGATAAGCCTCAGGGGGGGCGTCGTACCCGGAAATGAGCTCCACCAGAAGGGATACGGCGTTCTTATAATCTCGCCGGGTCCCCGCCGCCACCGCCGCCGCAAGTTTCCGCCGTCCCGCGGCGGCGCTTCTTTTGGAGGCGGCCTGCCGGTAGAAACTGCCCCCGGCGCTGCGGTTCATCTCGGTTCCGGCCGGCTATTTTGCCCGGGACAGGGTAACCGCGCAGGTTACCACGATATCGTCCACCGAAGCGCCCCGGGAAAGATCGCTCACCGGCTTCGCGAAACCCTGCAGGAAGGGGCCGAAGGCGTCCGCCCCCCCCAGGCGCTGGACCAGCTTATAGCCGATATTGCCCGCCCCCAGGTCGGGAAATACCAGCGTATTTACCCTGCCCCGGACGGGGCTTCCCGGCGCCTTTTTGTCGGTTACCGAAGGCGCCAGGGCCGCGTCGGCCTGGAGTTCGCCGTCAAAAATAAAACCGGGGTTCTTCGCCTTGAGCAGTTCCACCGCGGCCTGCACCTTGGCCACATCGTCATGTTTGGCGGAACCCTTGGTGGAGAAGGACAGGAGCGCCACCACCGGCTCGGCCCCCAGGAATTCACGGCAGGACTGGGCGGCGCTTTCCGCAATGTCCGCAAGCTGTTCCGCCGTGGGATCCGGCACCACCGCGCAGTCCGAGAAGATCAAAGCCCCCTCCCTGCCCCAGGAAGGGTCGAGGCCGGACATGACAAAGCAGGAAGAGGCGGTCTTGAGGCCCGGAACGGTGCCGATGATGGCAAGCCCCGCCCGGAGCACGTCGCCGGTGGTATTTTCCGCCCCCGCCACCATGGCGTCGGCGTCTCCCCGGCGGACCATCATAGCCCCCCAGCGCAGGGGATCGGTAATGTCCGCCGCGGCCTGTTCCGGGGTCATCCCCTTGTGCTTCCGCAGTTCATAGTATTCGCCGGCATAGGTTTCCAGGGAAGTGGAGGAACCGGGGCTGACGGTGAGGATGCCCTCCAGACGTACCCCCTCCTTTCCGGCGGCGGCCTCTATATCCCCTTTCCCGCCCACCAGCGTAACCGCCGCCGCAAGCCCCTCGTCAACGAGGATCCGGGCGGCCCGGATGGTCCGGCCCTCGGTTCCTTCGGGAAGGACCAGCCTCTTTTTAAGCGATTGGGCCTTGGCCCGCATTTCTTTTACAAAATCCATGGAATGACTCCTTTTGACGATGTTCCCGCCGCCGCCGTGGGGGCCGGGCCCGCGCCGGTAAGGCGCGAAGCCGCGGGTCCGGCGGGCCGGGAAGGCGCGGAATGCCGCAGGGCGGCGACCCTTACAGCATACTCCGATCCGCCGGATTACGCAAGCGATCCGCCGGATTGCGCAAACATTCCGCCGGGGCTTCCGGCTCATTCTCCCGGGAAAATGACCTGTTCTCCGGGGCGGATGATCGGCGCTCCAGGGCTTCCGGGCCGGAGGGCGGTACGGCGATCCCTTGAATTTTGCCGCCGTAACCGGTAGAGTAGAAGGTATGACGGACATACATAACGATGCGCTGGGGGATGAGGATTTTGACACGGTTCTGTCTCCCGACATTGAATTTTCCGGGACCCTCCGCTTTGACAAACCCTTTTTGATCCGGGGCCGGCTTTCCGGGGAAATTATAGCCCGGAGCCTCCTGGTTGTTGATGAAGCGGCGGTGGTGGAGGCGAATATCAGCGCGTCCAGGGTTATCGTCCGGGGTTCCGTCAAGGGGAATGTCAGCGCGGCGGAAAAGGTAGAGGTGGCTATTACCGGCAAGCTGGCGGGCAATGTCAGCGCCCCGGAGATTTTTATGGAAATGGGCTGCGTTTTTAACGGCCGCTGTACCATGACGGAAAGAAAGGTTTCTGAATAGGGTATGAACAGGCGGATTAAGGCCGGAATATTTTTTATGCTTGTGGCCGCCTCCTCTTTTGCCCAGGATCGTCCCGACGCGCTCCGGGAGTACCGGAACGGCAATTACGAGCTGTCGGTCTCGATTTGCCGGGATGAAATTGCGGCGAATCTCAATAATCTGGAAGCCCGGGTGGTAATATGCTGGAGTCTTGTCCGGCTGGGCCGCTACGAGGAGGCCCGCGTCCACGGGCTGGCGGGGCGCGATCTCAGCCGCTACGATCCCCGGCTGGTTGAAATCCTTGGGGAGGTCAGCTATTACCAGGGACGGAACGCCGAGGCTCTCCAGTATTTCCAGGAGTATGTCAGCCTTGCCCCCGAGGGGGGCCGTATCGACACGGTCTACTATTTCCTGGGGGAGATCTTTATCCGCATGGGCCGTTTTCACCACGCCGATATAGCCCTTTCGACGGCGGTACACTACATGCCGGGGAACGCCGCATGGTGGACGCGGCTGGCCTATGCCAGGGAGAGCGCCGGGGAGCTCCAGTCCGCGGCAAACGCCTACGAGCGGGCCCTGTTCCTGAATTCCCAGATGGCCGACGCCCGCCGGGGTCTGGACAGAACCCGGCGGGCCCTGGGCGCCCGGTAACTGTGCTTTCCGTTTCCTTCCAGACCCTGGGCTGCAAGCTTAACCAGTTTGAAACCGAATCCCTGGCGGAGGCTTTTCGCCATTCCGGCTTTTCCCTGTCTCCGCCGCCGGGGAAAGGGCCGGTCCTGGTGATTCTCAATACCTGCACGGTTACTTCCAGGGCGGAACAGAAGGCCCGGCGCTGCATACGGCGGGCGCTACGGGACAATCCCCGGTCGTGCCTGATTGTAACCGGCTGCTACGCCCAATTGGACCGGGACGCCCTGAAGGCCCTGGAGGGGGAATCGCCGGATTACGCGGGCCGTCTTTTTGTGGCGGGGGGGAATATGAAGGGCGTCCTGCTGGACCTTCCCCTCTTTCTCAGGGAGGCGGGTCCCGGCGGAGCGGACCGTCTTCCCGGTCTGCTGCGGGACTGGATGGAAAGCCGCCCGGTCCCGGACAGCCCCGGCGCGGACCGCTTCCGTTTTAACCCGGGCTCCCTTTCCTTTCATTCCCGGGCCTTCCTGAAGATCCAGGACGGCTGCGACCGGCGCTGTTCCTATTGCCGGGTTTCCCTGGCCCGGGGTCCCGCCGTAAGCCTTCCCGCGGAAACCGCGCTGGCCCGCCTCCGGGAGCTGGAAGAAGCCGGTTACGGGGAAACCGTGATTACCGGGGTAAATATCAGCCGCTGGCGGGACGGCGGGGGCCGCGGCGGGCTTCCTTTCCTGCTGCGGCGCATCCTGGAGGGAAGCCGTACCATCGCCCTGAGACTTTCCTCCCTGGAGCCCGGAGCGGTTACGCCGGAACTGGGGGAGATCCTCTCCCATCCCCGGATCAGGCCCCACTTTCACCTTTCGGTTCAGTCCGGGAGCCCGCTGATTTTGGAGATGATGAGGAGGCCCTACGGGCCCGGCGAGACCGGCCGGGCCGCGGCGCTGCTCCGCTCGGTCAAGGAGGATCCCTTTTTGGCTTGCGACATTATCGCCGGTTTTCCGGGCGAAACCGGGGAGGAATTTGAAAAGACCCGCCTCCTCTGCAGGGACACCGGCTTTGCCTGGATCCACGCCTTTCCCTATTCCCCGCGGCCCGGAACGGAGGCTTACGATTTTGGAAAGCCGGTCCCCGAAAGGGAAGCGGCGGGACGGGTTGAAGCCCTCCTCTCCCTGGCCAGGGAAGGCCGGAGAAGCTACTGCGGAAGGTGGGTGGGAAGGACCGTGGCCGCCGTCGTGCAGGCCCGGGATAAAAAAGATCCGGAGTATTCCGGCGCTGTTTCCGATAATTATCTCAGGCTGAAGGTAAAAACCGGCCCCGGCATGGCTCCGGGCGGAACGGCGGACTGCCGTATTACCGCCCCGGCGGAGGAGGGCGCCGCCTTTGACGCCCTAGCGGAACTGGTTCCGGCCGTTTCCGGGGCGGCGGATTAATTGCCGGAATAGTGGTATAGTTAAGTTATGAAACAGGTTAAATGCGGGCTTTTGTTTCTTCTTTCGCTGGTATGCGCGGCGGGCTGTTCCAATGTCTTTTCAAGTTCCCTGGCCCCCTGGGCGGCCCGGGATCCGGCGGATCTGATCCCCGATGTGGATGCCGGTAATGTCCGGGAACTGGCGGAGCTTGCCGAGGACGACCCCGGCCTGTCCCTGGAGCTGCTTAAACGTATCCGGGACGCCGCCGCGGGGGCTTCCTCCCCGGATAAGGCAAAGCTCCGGGCTGCGGGCCTTCCGGCGGCGGCCAACGCTTCGGAACTGGGCGGCGCCATTTTGCGGAACCTCCGCGGAACCGGCGATCTGGACGCGGACCATATTCAGGATTTGATCAATAGCGCGCTGAACGACGCGGGGAACCTGCTGTCCGCTGCGGCGGTACTGGAGGATCTGCTGGGGACCGATCCGGCCGCAGACCCTTCCTTTGCGGCCGCTTCCAGCGCCGGCGATCTTGCCATGGCCGCCGTGATCTTTCTGGCGGCGGAGGCGAAACAATCGGGAACTTCAACTTTTATTGAAAGCTATACGCCTGTCCCCGGATCCCTCATTTATAAATTGGCCCTTGCAGCTTATGGGAAACCGGATGTTTCCGGCTCAATAAAAGACATTATAGAGGGACTGAGACTTGTTTGAGAACCGGCCGGGTTCTCGAATAAGTCCAATCTGATTCCAAGGAGCGTTTGATGAGCCGGGGCGTACCGGGACTTGCGGTGCTTGTTTTCTTTTCCGCGCTGATTCTTCCGGCCTTCGGAGAAACGATAGATCCCTTTGTCATGCCCTCCGCCCGTTCGGGGGGGATGGGCGGAACCCATGCGGCCTTTGCGGACGACTTTTATGTCCTCTTTACCAATCCCGCCGCTCTGGTTGATGTGGAGGATCAGTTCAGCGCCGCCGAAATCACGGTGAGCATGTACGGCCCCCTCTTTGAATTGTTTGACATGCTTACCGGTTACTCCGGCGGGGATCTGGATCTTTCCGGCATTGCCCCCGGATCCGCGGGTTTTGACATGGCCGGTCCGGTGGCCCTGGGCTGGGTGGGCCGCAGGATGGGGCTGGGGGTTTTCAGCCGGACCAGGGCCGATATAAAGATGACCTCCAGCATGGTCAAGCCGGTTCTTTCCGGGGAGATACTGCTCCTGGGGGGTTATTCCTTTAGGTTCCTTGATAAGCCCCGGCATGTCCTTGACGGCGGCTTTTTGACCAAGGGTTTTTACCGGGGCATGGTCAATATGGAGGCTTCCGTTTTTGATGCGGGAGATATCATAAACGATTTTATGGGGAACCCTTACGAGACCCATTTGGGCATGGGGCTGGATCTGGGGCTGCGCTATACCTTTATGGAGGATCTGGCGGTCGGCCTGGTCTGCTTTGACGCGTACTCCCCTGCGCTGTTAACTGCCTACAATTCCCTCTCCGACTACAGGGACGATTCCGTCTTGGGCAGTTCCTATGCCACGGTACGGCCCCGTTTGAACCTGGGAGTTTCCTACCGCATACATTCCGGTTTTTTGGATCGCTATATTTCCAACCTCGTGGTGATGCTGGACTACAATGACTTTCTGGATCTTGCCGCCCTGATACCCCGCAACCCCATACTCAACATCGGGCTGGGAGCGGAATTGCGGATCCTCCAGGTGTTGAGCCTCCGGCTGGGGATCGGCGACGCCCTTCCCGCCGCCGGATTCGGACTGGATCTGAAATATCTGAAACTGGATTTCGCCATTCACGGGAAGGAGCTGGGACTGGACCCCGGGGTTCGTCCTACCTATGCCGTCGATCTGGGCCTCCTCTTCAGGTATTAAAGGAAGCGGGGCAGGCCGTCAGGACGGAGAGCCGGCTGTTCCGAAACACAGGAACCTGCCGGGTTTCCGTATAAGTTCCATGGGGATTGACCTTCAGGCCCTTGCCGTGCAATGATAGGCGCCATCGGTATGAATGCGTTTGTTTTCCCGTAAGAAAATTATGCAGTTACCTGTCCATGACTCCGGGCCGCTAGCTCAGTAGGTAGAGCAACGCCCTTTTAAGGCGTGGGTCACACGTTCGAATCGTGTGCGGCTCATAGACAGCCCCGTTCCGGCGGGGCTGTCTTTTCAGGCGGATTCCGGCGTTTTGCGGGGAATGCGGAGCCCCTCCTCCGATTGCGAAAAACGCCGCTTTCATGTATTTTTGTGGTATGGTTGGAATTGCCTTTACCGGCGGGGGCACCGGCGGACATATCTATCCCGGGCTGGCGGTGGCCCTCTATGTTCAAAACCTTTTTTCCTGCCGTATTTTCTGGATAGGTTCCAGCCGGGGGATGGACCGGTCCATAGTGGAAGAGGCGGGGTTGGAATTTTTCGGCATCCCCTCGGGAAAGCTCCGGCGTTATTTTTCATTTCAGAATCTTTCCGACATTATCCGGGTGGGGGCGGGTTTTTTTGCGGCCCGGAGGATCCTCAAAAAGGAAGGTCCGGCGCTGCTTTTTTCCAAGGGGGGGTTTGTCAGCGTCCCCCCCTGCGCCGCCGCCGCCTCCCTGGGCATACCCGTATTTACCCATGAATCGGATTTCAGCCCCGGTCTGGCCACCAGAATCAACGCCCGCTTTGCCGGGCGGATCTTTACCGCCTATGAAGATACGGCGGCCTTTTTCCCCGCAGCCCTCAGGTCCAGGATAGAGCGGACCGGCAATCCCGTGCGTCCCGGTTTCCGTTCCGCGGATCCCGCCAGGGGAAGGGCTTTTTTGAGACTGGGCGGGGATGAGCGGATACTGCTGGTTCTGGGGGGAAGCCAGGGAGCCCGGGAGATCAACGGGATGATCCGGGCCGTTCTGCCGGAACTTACCGGTCCCTATGTGGTGGTACACCAGACAGGCCTCAACGCGGAATCTGCGCCGGAGGCGGCGGGGCCGCGTTATCTGCCCTTTCCCTATATACGGGACGAGCTTCCCCACGTGATTGCCGCGGCGGAACTGGTCCTGGGCCGGAGCGGCGCGGGCACCCTCTGGGAATGCGCCGCCCTGGGCAAGCCCCTGATCCTTATGCCTTTAACCGGTTCCGGCACCAGGGGGGACCAGGTGGAGAACGCCGGGTTTTTTGAAAGGGCCGGCGCCGCCGTGGCGCTGCGGAACCCTTCGCCGGAGGATGTGGTTCAAACGGCGCTTGCCCTGGCGGGGGATGCGGAACGGAGGAATGCCCTGGCCGCCGCCTCCGCCGCCATCGGCGCTGCCGACGGGGCAAATGCCATCGCCGGGGCAATTGTCAACTTTCTAAAGAAAAAAACGGAGGTCCGCATATAATGCGTTTTGCCAATATTGATATTGTCTTCGCCGTACTGGCGCTTATCCTGATTATCCGCGCTTCCCTCCGGGGCTTTGTGGAGGAATTTATGTCCATGGCTTCCCTGGTGCTGGGCCTCCTGGGGGCGGCGCTCTTCTATAAAAACGCGGGACTTTTTATACGGGAACGGTATATGCCGGAGGTGCAGGCGATCCCGGAAATTCTTGGTTTTCTCATCCTGTTCCTCATCGTCTTCATCCTGATAAAAATACTGGCCCATATTCTGGAAGATATTATCCAGCGGATTCACCTGGGAGGGGTAAACCGTTTTTTAGGTTTTATCTTCGGCATAGTTGAGGGGCTTACCCTTATCTTTCTGATCCTCGTTGTTTTTACAATACAGCCCCTCTTTGATTCCGGCCCCCTCCTGGGAGAAAGTTGCTTTGCCCGCTTTCTGCTGCCCCTGGCCAGCAGGGTGAAGGTTCCCTGGGGAGCGTCCGGTGTTTGAAAATGTCCTGGGCCAGGCCGCCACAGCCCGGTTGTCCGCGGATATAAGGGGAGGGGTCCTGGCGCCGGCTATGTTTTTTTTCGGCCCCCCCGCCTCGGGGAAGGGAACCGCCGGCCTGGAATTGGCCCGGGTCCTTTCCTGCGAAGCCGCCGCTGCCTGGAACTGCGGCTGTTCCGCCTGTTCCCGCCACCGTTCCCTGACCCACCCGGATCTGCTCCTCCTCGGCTCCCGGTCCTTTTCCATGGAAAGCGCGGCTGCGGCGGCGGCCCTGTGCCGGGAGGAATCCCCCAGTACCAGGTTTCTTTTTATCCGTTCGGTGCGGAAGCTGACCGCCCGTTTTTCCCCGGTACTCTGGGAGGATGATCCTAAACTGGGGAAGCTCGGCGGCCTGGTTTCGTCCCTGGAGGAGGATCTGGATGAACTTGAAGCCCTGGAAGGGGGAAAGGCGGAGGAGCTGGAAAAGTTAAGCCGGGGCATCGTAAAGAGTGTATATAAGCTTGAGGCCGAAGGCATAGGCGAACTGATCCCCGTAGCCCAGATCAGACGGGCCGCCTATTGGAGCCGTCTTGCCCCCTCGGGCAGGCGGAAATTCATCCTTATCGAAAATGCCGGCCGTATGCAGGAAAGCGGCAAAAATGCCCTCCTCAAGCTTCTGGAGGAACCTCCGGAGCGGGTTGCCATTGTGCTGACCACTATCCGCCGGGAGGAGCTTATTCCCACGGTTCTGTCCCGGCTTCGGCCTTACCGCTTTGTCAAACGGGATGCGGCGGTGGAGGCGGAACTTATACGCCGGGTGTTCCGGGGTTCCGGGCCGGGGATCAACGCCTACCTGGATTCCTTTCTCCCCGTACCCGAAGAAACCCTCCGGGCATTGGCGGCTTTTTTTGCCGCCTCCATAAGCGCCGCTTCGGCGCTTCAGATCCGCGGCAAAGGCCGGTCCCTGCCGGAGGAACTGGTGGAGCTGGGCAGATATGCCGCCCCCATCGCCGAAGCCGCGGGTCTGGGAAGGCCGGTTACGGATATAAAGGGGGCGGCGGGCAGGGTTTTGGAGGGAACGGATCAGTTCAGCGTCCGCTTTCTCTTTTCCCATTTTTTACGGCTCCTCCTTTCCATGATCTCCGGGGGGGTTAGTCCTTCTCCGGGCAGAATAGGCCTTTCGGAGCTCTGGCTTAAAGAGACAAAAGAGGCGGAGACTGCGGTGGATGTCTACAATCAGAATCCGGCCCTGGCCCTTGAACGGCTTGGAACGGAACTCCGCCGGTCCATGGCGGATGGTTTCCGCCGCTAAGGAGACTGAAAAAGGATGCGGCAGTTTATTAAGCGGGCGCTGCAAAAGCTCAACAAGATAACGATAGAGCAGACCAGGGATCTCCTTATTTCCGCGGCCGCCGAGATTGATCGTCTTGAGACGGTACTGGACTCCCTTACCGAGGGGATTCTGGTCTGCGATACGGAGCACTATTTGATTCTGGCTAATAAGTGCGCGGAGCGTCTCCTTCCCATGATCAGCTATGAACAGGGCAGCGATCCGATCTGGCGACTGGTCAGGAATGAGGAGATAGCGGAATTCTTCGAAGAAGCCCTGCGGAGCGGAGACCGGGTTGAGGGCCGGGAATTTGACCTTGAGATCAAAGGCCTGCAGCGGCTCCTCAGCATCAGCTTAACGCCCCTGGTCCAGGATCATCAGGTAACGGGAACCCTGATCCACGCCGAGGATATTACGGAAAAGCGGAGCAAGGAGGCCCAGTTCCGCCGGGTGGAGAACCTGGCCAGTCTTACCACGGTGGCCGCCGGGGTCGCCCACGAGATCAAAAATCCCCTGGGCTCCCTTTCCATTCACATCCAGCTGATTCAGAAAACCATGGCCGCCAACCGGGATCTGTTTGCGCAGGCCCGCCCCAGGGGCGCCGCCGGTGACGGAGGCGATCCCCGGAGTTATCTGGATCAGATGGACAGGTATTTGGCGGTGGTTAACGAAGAGATAGACCGGCTGAATCATATTGTGGTGGACTTTCTCTTTGCGGTACGGCCCATGAATATGGAACTGCGGGAGGGAGACATCAATATCCTGCTCAAGGAGATGATAGAATTTGTCGGCTATGAACTGGAGGAAGCCCGGATTGCATGCGTCCTTGATCTGGGAGAAAACCTTCCTCAAATTTCCTTTGATGAACGCTACCTTAAACAGGCCTTCCTCAATCTGATCAAGAACGCCATTGCCGCCATGCCCACGGGGGGCACCCTTACCATAAGGACCGAGGTGAAGGAGGGGGAGTTTTGGATCAGCGTGTCCGATACGGGCACGGGAATTCCCGAAGCCCTGATCGCCAAAATTTTCGAGCCCTATTTTACTACCAAGGAAACCGGTTCCGGTCTGGGGCTGACCCTGGTCTTTAAGATAGTCCGGGAACACCGGGGGGACATCGCCGTAAAATCCAGGGAAGGGGAGGGGACCCGTTTTACCATCATGCTGCCCATACCCCAGAAGGAAAGGCGGCTCATTGCGTCTCCTGGAGAAGCCCGGGCCTTTGCGGAAGAATCCGGAGGAAGCCATGCGGTTTAAGCTTCTGATAGCCGACGACGAGAAGAATATACGCCAGGGCCTGGCCGCGGCCCTTGAGATGGACGGCTATCAGGTAGAGACCGCCGCCGATGGAGACGAAGGCTGGAAGCGTTTCCAGAAGGGGGACATCGATCTGGTGATCACCGATCTCCGCATGCCCGGCCTTCCGGGGGAGGAATTCCTCAGGCGTATCAGTACGGAAACCCCGGGGATTCCGGTGATCATCCTGACCGGCCACGGAACGGTGGAGAATGCCGTCGAGGCCATGCGAAACGGCGCCTATGACTTTCTTACCAAGCCGGTAAACCTGGACCGGCTTTCCCTGCTGGTCAAACGGGCCCTGGCGAACCGGGAACTGGTTCTGAAACACCGGCGCCTGGAGGAGGAACTGGAGCAGAAAAAACAGTTCCGCACCATCATCGGCACCAGCGCTCCCATGCGCCGGATCTTTGATACGATAAACCGCGCCGCCCCCGCCAAAGCTTCAATCCTCATCACCGGCGAATCCGGGGTAGGAAAGGAGCTGGTGGCGGACGCCATCCACGAACTGTCCCCCCGGAAGGACAAGCCCCTTATCAAGGTTCACTGCGCGGCCATCCCCGATACCCTGATAGAGAGCGAGCTCTTCGGCCACGAAAAGGGGGCCTTTACCGGGGCGGTATCCCGGCGGCGGGGCCGTTTTGAACTGGCCAACGAGGGGACCCTCTTTCTCGACGAAATCGGCGAAATCGATCAAAATATTCAGATAAAATTGCTGCGGGCCCTCCAGGAAAAGAAGTTTGAACGGGTCGGCGGAGAGGAAACCCTGGAAGTGGATGTGCGGATCGTGGCGGCCACCAATAAGGATCTCAAGGCGGAAATTGAAAAGGGCGCTTTCCGGGAGGACCTTTATTTCAGGCTCAATGTGGTAAATATCCACGTGCCCCCCCTGCGGGAGCGGAAGGACGATATCCCCCTTTTGGTCGCTTCTTTCCTCAGGGAATTTTCTTCGGAAAACGGCAAGACCCTGGAGGGCATAGACGAGAAGGCCCGGTCCTGCCTCTACGCCTATGACTGGCCCGGCAATATCCGGGAACTGCGGAACTGCATGGAAAGCGCCGTGGTCATGTCCAAGGGTCCGGTGATCACCGAAGGGGATCTGCCCCCTACCCTGCGCATCAAAAACGACGAAGGCTGGATACGGATTCCCCTGGGGTCAACCCTGGAAGAAGGGGAGCGGATCATCATCCGGGACACCCTTTCGGTACAGAAAGGAAACAAGAGCAAAACAGCGGAGATCCTCGGTATAGGCCGCAAAACCCTGCACCGGAAACTTGCCGAATGGGGCGATGCGGAGGACAGAGATGAGGAGGGGGAAGATGGGGGATGATAAAAATGGATCTGCCGGGGTACAATACGAAAGAATAGACCGGTCTGGAAACTGAAATTTCAGGACAACGCTGATCGTTTTTCCGGTCAGAGCCAAAATTCTGGTCAGGTACATAGGAGGTTCCGATGGTTAATTTTGATTTTAGAAATCCAACCCGTATCATTTTCGGCAGGGGGACCATTGCAAAGCTTGGGCCGCTTGTAAAGGAATACCGGGGTTCGGTGGTTCTGCTGCACTTCGGCGGCGGCAGCATCAAAGCCAACGGCGTTTATGATGCGGTAAAAAAATCCCTCTCTGAAGCGGGCGTCGAAACGGTGGAACTGGGAGGCGTTAAGCCTAATCCCCGGCTTTCCCTGGTTCACGAGGGGATCAGAATCTGCCGTGAAAAAAAGGTGGATTTTATCCTGGCGGCGGGAGGCGGCAGCGTTATTGATTCCGCCAAGGCCATCGGGATCGGGGTTCCCTATGAGGGGGATGTCTGGGATTTTTACGCCGGCAAGGCGCTTCCCGGAAAAAGCCTGCCGGTAGCTGCGGTACTTACCATTCCTGCTGCTGGAAGCGAATCCAGTCTGAGCAGCGTAATTACCAACGATGACGGCGCCCTGAAGCGTTTCCTCGACATTGAGACAATCTATCCGGTCTTTTCCATCCTTGACCCGGAGGCCACCTATTCCCTGCCCCCCTATCAGACCGGCTGCGG
Source organism: Treponema sp. (assembly GCA_031275035.1). Next base: position 3,056 of record JAISPH010000028.1, on the reverse strand, counting down.
CATTTCGGACATGCTGGTCCATGTAATTGAACGGTACTGCACGCGGGAGCCGAATGTGGATCTTACGGATCGGCTCTGCGAAGCGGTAATGCGGACCATCATTTACAATGCCCCCAAGGTGCTGGAGAATCCCGGGGACTATGCCGCCCGGGCGGAGATCATGTGGGCGGGGGCGGTGGCCCATAACAATTCCCTCAGTACGGGACGGATCGGCGACTGGGCCAGCCACATGATCGAACATGAACTTTCGGGCCTTAACGACATAGCCCACGGCGCAGGGCTGGCCGTTCTGGTACCCAACTGGATGAAGTATGTGTACAAACATGATCCCCAGCGCTTTGTGCAGTTTGCGGTCCGGGTATTCAATGTGGAACAGAATTTTCACAATCCCGAAGAAACGATCCTGCGGGGAATCGGAGCCCTGCGGAACTTTTTTAGTTCCGTCGGCATGCCCGCCGCTCTCAAGGATATAGGCATAGAGGAAAAGGATTTCAAAGCCATAGCCGAAAAGGTTAAGCGTTCCGATCCTGTCAAGGGAACGGTGGGTAATTTCCTGCCCCTGACTACCCGGGATATTCTGGAAATTTTGAAGCTGGCGAAGTAATGCCAAACCCCGCCGGCCCGGCGGCGGGGGTCAGGCTGTTCCAGTGGCCCGCCACCGCTCTATTCTGTCGTAGGCGGCGTTGATCCGGGCGCACTTCTCGGTGGCCAGGGCCATCCTGCCGGGATGTCCGGCATGGCGGTCCGGGTGGTGGATCTTCAGCAGTTTTTTATAGGCGCTTTTGCAGACTTCGGGCTTTGCCCCAAAGGGAACCCCCAGTTCGGCAAAATCGCCGCGCAGGGTTTCGGGGATATTCACCGTTTCGGCGGCGCCGGTCCTGCTCTGTCTCCCCCCTTTGGACCGGCTCCATTCGGTGCGGGTATACTCGGTACGGCTGTACTTGGCGCCCCCCTTGGTATACTCGGTACGGCGGTATTCGGTCTTGCTGAACCCCCCGGCGGCGCTTTTTTTCTTTCCCCCCAGAAAATCGTTCAGTTCCTCAAAGGCGGCCTGTATATCGGGATCGTCATAGGGGGGTTCCTGGGAGGATCGCTTAAAGACGCGGGCATCCTCATCATTGAGATAGCTTTTGATAACTGCGCCGACACGATCAAAAAGCCCCATAAGGCAGTATTGTACTCCGGGGCGGACATTTATTCAATCCCGGCAAAGAGTAGACGCCGGTTTATTCCTGGTTTATACTAACAGTATCATATCAAAAGAGGGCGCCATGAAAATCACCGGAAAAACCTTCGGCATCCTTTCCTCGGGGAAAAAGGTCCGTATCTATACCTTAAAAGCGGGGGATCTGATCCTCTCCGTCTCCGAATTCGGGGCCGCTTTAACCTCCCTCATGGTTCCTTCTGCCGGCGGAAGGAACGATATACTGCTGGGCTTTTCCACGCTGGAAGGTTATACCCGCAATAAACCCTATATCGGGGCCACCATAGGCCGTTTCGGCAACCGTATCGGCGGCGCCTGTTTTACGCTGAACGGTACGGTTCTGCGGCTCTACAAAAACGACGGGGAGCATACCCTCCACGGAGGCCGCCGGGGCTTCGACAAGCTCCTCTGGAAAGGGGAGTCCTACGAAGAAAAGGACGGGGTCTTTGTCCGCTTTGAACTGGAAAGCCCCGCCGGGGACGAGGGCTTTCCGGGAAGGCTCAAGGCGGCGGTTAGTTACGGTCTTACCAAGTCCAATGAACTTATCGCCGATTATGCCGCCAAAGTGGACGCCCCGAGCCCGGTAAACCTTACCAACCACGCCTATTTTAACCTTGCCGGAGAGGGCCGGGGGGACATCCTCTCCCAGGAACTTATCCTTTACGCCGCCTCTTATGTTAAGGTTTCCCCGGATCTGATTCCTACCGGAGAGATTGTCCCGGTGAGGGACGGCCCCTTTGATTTTAGCTCCCGGAAACCCATAGGCAGGGATATAGCCGCCGCCGGCGGGGGCTATGATCACTGCTATGTGATCAACGGGGAACCGGGTAAACTGAGGCCCTGTGCGGAGGTTTTTGAGCCCCTGTCGGGGCGGAGCATGAAAGTTTTAACCACCCAGCCGGGGGTTCAGTTCTATTCAGGGAATTTCCTGGACGGAGTTCCGGGGAAGGCGGGATCGGTCTACGGGAAACACAGCGGTTTCTGCCTGGAAACCCAGCATTTCCCCGATTCTCCCAACAGGACTGAATTTCCCTCCTGTATTGCCGGGCCCGGTAACGACTATCACGAAAGAACACTTTTTTCTTTCGATTGGTAGGAAAAACATAAAATGTACTTGAATCCTGTAAATTTTCAAACTATTATAAAGTGAAAGGGCAGTTTTTGAACGCCGGCGTTTGGAACCGCTGTCCCGGGAATTCGGATTGAAGGAGCGGACATGAGCCAAAGAAAGCTGTTTATCGTCATGGTCCGGGCCGAACTGGAAGACAGTATCGAGGGACTTGAGGAGCTTTCGGCTCTATGTAAACGCCGTTTAGACAGCGGAGAGATAACCAACTATGTATACAATGAAAACGAAGCCCTCCTCCATCAGGAAATTTCGGGATTGAAAAACCTTTTGCCCGTCGTTGATGCGGTTAAAATGGAAGATTACCGGGATGTGCATGACTTGGCCCGGAAACTGGAGGCGCTATTGACGGCGAAGGCGGAGGAACTGCATGACCCCCAGGCGGTGGGCGGAATAATCTCACGGAAAATACGGAAAATTCTCAACTATATTTTAGAGTGGCCGGAATGAATTAAAACGCCGGACGTTTTAATTCCAAGGCAAAAGAGGAAACAATGGATATCCAGCTTCAGGAACTCATCGATAGGATAAAGAAAGACGGGATTGAATCCGCATCGGACGAGGCTTCCCGGCTCAAGGCCCAGGCGGAGGCGGAGGCCAAACGGAGTGTTGACGCCGCCAACAAGGAGGCGGCGGCCATTATCAGCCGGGGCAAGGCGGACGCGGAACGGTCGGAAAAGGCCGGAATCGCGGCGCTGGAGCAGGCGTCCCGGAACCTGGTGCTGG
>JAISPH010000007.1 GCA_031275035.1 Treponema sp. | reverse complement strand
GTGAAGGATTGTCTACCGTAAAAAAGTGGGTAAAATCCAGCCCGGCCTCCACAAAGAAGGGTTTCTTAATAAACCATTGGAAGGAAACTCCGGCGGTAACGGCGGGGATAAAGATCGTCATCGGCTCTGTCTTTCCCCGGTCGAAGGTAAAACGGTACTCCAGAACCGGGTATACGCCGCCGCCTATACGAAAGTCGAAGGCCATTACCCGGTTCGAAAGCCAGCGCCGGTAAACCCCGTAGATAACAGCGCCGGACACATGGGCCTCTACCTCATAGGCTCCCGAATTCACCGGGAGGTAGTTCCAGGAGGGCTCAAGTTCGAAGCCTACATAACCCCAGCGCCGCTTTATGGGGATAACACCCAAACGGCTGTAAGCACCCGCAGGAAAAAAAACCGTTTCAAATAATTCGTTAATATACCCATACAAAGAAACCAGGGGCCTGTACCCTGCCGATATAGTAATATCCACCGGCTTCCTAAAGGCGATCCTAAAGGTTCCCAGTTCCGCCGTCAGTCCCCCGGGGTTCACCGCATGAATAGTATAGTCCCCTGTATCCAACTGCCCATAACTGAAAGACAGCCGGATCTCGTCCTCCGCCGGTCCTGCCTGTACCGTCAGGGGCTTTATAAGCCTGCCCTGCGGTCCCTGGAGGACGATATCGATCCCCTTGACAAGGTCCTTTCCAAAAACATACAAGACCCAGGTAAGGTCCTCATCCAGGTAAAAGGCCTCCGGGCTGAACCGCAAAAGTTCGGGCTGTTTTGCCGGAAGAACCTCAAATTGGATCCAGTCCGCCACGGGCCCCGGCCTTTCCAAAAGGTCATAGGGTCTGACCCGGTAGCGGTAGGTCCCCGGCGGCAGGGAAACTTCAAGAGAGGCGGCCTCCGTTTTTCTGGTTAAAGTTTCTTCCCACAATTCCCCCGCTTGTTTTTCAATCTCTGTTTCATAATAGAGAACGTTTTCCTGCTCCTCCCATCTTAGAATCTGTATAAAGCGTCCGTCGTCCTCAATCCGGTACCCCATTTCCTGCCCCCAAAGCACCGCCCCTCCGGACAAACAAAAAACAGCCGTCAAAAGAAAGATAAAAAGCCGGGAAAAAAAGCCAGGAGAAAACCCCAAGCCCCCAAAGCCGCAACGCAGGAATCCCCTGTACTTATATCTATTATGCATCAATCCCTCTCACACTCTCTTCACTCTCTCCCATAAAGCATTCCGGGGTTCCGTATTTCCGACGCGCCGGGCAGGCCGAAGTCAATTCTGAACCGGTTCTCGCCAATTTCTCCCCGCCGGATTATCTCTTCTGCAGCGGGCTCCGCCAGTACCGCTTCCAGACGCCAGGTAAAATTCCCCACGTCAAGGATGGTCAAATCTTCCAGGATCAGGGTCCTTTCCGCCATCGGCCCCCGCTGCATCAGGATCTTTCCCGTATCCGCGTTCTCCAGGGTAAATAAATACCCCGTGGCCCCCGCTACGGTGTCCCAGGAAAAGGCGATGCGCCGGTTGGCCCTGAGTTCCGCCGCGCCTATGAGCGTTCCGTCCGCAGGCAGACGGTTCGCCGCCGCGGGCAGGGGCGGGATGGGAAGCACCCGGAACCAGCGGGGCGCCCTGGGGCTGATGTCAAAACCGTCGGGGGTTTCCGCCCGGATGGTCCAGTAATAGGTCCCCGGCCGGAGCCTGGGCAGGGTAATCTGCCGGGGCGGGTCGTTGACCAGGGCTGCCGCCGGCCCGGTAAAATCACTTCTCGTGGAAAGGATGAAGCGGCTTGTCCCCACCTGATCCGTGGTACTCCAGCGCAGGGTCGCCGGTTCCCGGTAGGCCTGGAGGCCCTCAAAACTGACGCCGTCGCCGGGGTAATCCAGGGTCACCGGCCGGAGCCTCCTGGCCCTGAAAGAACCTTCCGCATACAGGCCCGTCCGCCGGGTACTCAGGGAACTTTCCGGCGCAAAGCCCCGAAGGGTCCAATAGTAATTCCCATCGGGGTAGCTTTCCAGGGAAAAGCGCTCCCCTGTTCCTTCCACCAGGTTGTTTTCATAGATCGGGCTGTTCCGGTCTTCCCCATAGTACAATCTGAACTGATAATACTCCGCTCCCTCCGGGGCCGCCCAGGAAAACACCACCGGCGTTCCTTCCTGTAGCACAATCCGCCCGCCAGGGGCCGGTTCAAGGAGAAGGGGCGCGGCTATGGGAGGCGCCGCGACAAAGGATCGGGGCGGCGTTTCAAAGACCTCGCCGCCGGGCCCCCGGGCCTGAATCCGCCAGTACCAGGTTCCCTCAGGCAGGATGCGTCCCTGGAAGACCTCGCCCCCCGCGGCCTCGTCGATAAGGGGGGAAGAAAAATCGGGGCCGCCGGCAATTTGAAACCGCATTTGAAAGGGCAGATTGGTTTTCCAGGTAAAGCGTATATCCGGCAGCATGGAGGCCCCCACCGCATAGCCCTCGGGGGGGAAAACCAGCCGCTGGATCAGCTCGCCTTCCAGGGCGGTAAAGGAACGCGCCGG
>JAISPH010000050.1 GCA_031275035.1 Treponema sp. | reverse complement strand
GCAACAAATTTTGCGTTGTTTCCATCCGTCTTTTTTTCAAAATAATTGCTACTATCCCCTGCCCTACCTTCTTGCTTTTCTTACGGTATAACCATCAGTACATGACCACCGCCAAAGGCGGTGGATTTTTAATTTTTATTAAAAAAAATTATTGAGGTCTTATTATCAAATAAAGTTTCATTTTTTTGGTCATCTTTCAGAAGATGGTTACACGATAAATGAATTTAAAATTCTAGATGAAAAAAATACCAAGGGGGCGCCTTGTGATCCAAAAGAGTTACTGCTTGAAGTGACCGGCGAAACATCTGACACTTATGAATGCCTGAAAATTCCCAAAGATTAATTTTTAGGTGTCCTTAATGCAGGATATAACGCTGCAAATTCATTAATAATTAGGCCGGTTCCTGTTGCTATTTTGGTTCTGTTATAACTTCCTTGTTCAGATGATTTTAGTTTTTCTTTTACTTGTTTTACCATATTTTTAGCCCAAGGTTTGAGTTCATTTTCATTAACAAGTCCGGCAAACTGATTGGGAAATGCGTTTTGCAAACAGGCCAAATAGTCTTCGACGGGTACCAAAAGTGCGTTGCCGTTATCTTTAATGGCAAAGGGCGAATTTACAGAATAGAGTTGTTCAGAAACTTCAGTTTTTGAACAACAACCGCTTAAAAACAACAAAAAACGTTGATTTCTTAATGAAATCCACGTTTTTGGGGAGACTTGTGAGATAACCAACCGGGTTATCGAACAAGTCCAATGACTATTGTCTCTGGTGTAATTAAGAATACCTGTAATCATATCCAAAGTTAATAATCTCTGGTTAGATTTAGCAGCCGCAATTTCAAGCCTCCGAAAAAGTAGGCTTACAAAAGCCTCTAACTTATAAACGGCCATTTCCCGCATAACCTGTTCAATTAAATGTTTCACGTTACATTCAAAATAGATTTTCTTGAATGACAAAAGCGGTTTACTGTTCATAATAATTAGCTTAGGTTAATATAATTATATAGGAGCGGGGTATACGTGATGGTATAATCTAGTTATTCAATAAGAAGGATGATACAGTCATTCAAGGACAAAGAAACATCGCTGATATGGGAAGATTTGAAAATTCCACCGGGGAATCGTCTTGAGCAATTGAGCGGAAACAGAAAAGGCCAATACTCCATCAGGATAAACAGCCAGTGGAGGATTTGTTTTGTTTGGAATGATAGAAAAATGCCGGTAACGTTGAAATTGTTGACTATCATTAACGTGGAGGCAGTATGAAAAAAACCTATCAAGCCCGGAGAGATACTTGAGGAGGATTTTCTTAAACCCTTGAAGATTACGGTATACTGGTTTGCCAAGGAAACAAAAAATCTCCGCCACCCGGATTTCCGAAATTGTAAAGGGAAAGCGAAAAATAACCATAGACACCGCGTTGCGTTTTCCCAAATAGTTTGGAAACAGCGTTGAATTCTGGGTTGGCATACAAAACGAATGCAACATACGCCGAACGAGGCGTCTTCCGGAAAAAGAACTTACAGAAATACATACCCTGACTCACCGTCCGCCAAATTGCAGGCGTGAAACCTCTTAAGGCGGCGCGTCCGCAAAAGAACCCGGATACGAGCCCAGGGATTAACCACGAATGACACAGCCCCGTCATACGCCCCTTCGGGTCGTTTTCCGAAAGGTATGGATTAAATAGGCGCTGCCGCGCCCGGCGTCATACGCCCCTTCGGGTCGTTTTCCGGGACGTCCGTGCCAGGGGGTTTGCGCATTTTGTCTGCCCCGCACTTGAACTGCCTGTTATAAACGCATTGCGTTTAACCGGCCCTTTCTTGGTATATATACGCAGTTCGTCTATATCGCCCCAGACCCTCTACTCCCCACTCTTCCCCGAAAATAAAGCGAATGCGTGTTACATCCACCCGCTCCGGCATATATACGCAGTTCGTATATATGCCGCCCACCCCGCGTATAGGCGTATTGCGTATATATCGCCCCTCAGCGCCTATAAACGCAGTTTGTCTAATCACCCCCTGCTTCCACGCCTGCCGGCGGCGTCCATGCCGGGGGCGGACCGGAGCGCGTTCAGGTTGTACTCCGCCGCCTCTCCCAGGGACCGGTAGAGCGCGGCGGATAACTCCAGATACCGCCTGAGGGGTTCCGAGGGGGGGGTCTTAAGCTTCCCCTCCAGTTCCTGAAGCGGGGGGAAGAGGAAGCCTGCCGCATCCTTTACTTCACTCTCCGCTATGGTCTTGTTAACCTGATCCAGCCGCTTCAGAAGCTTCCCCAGGACGGGGTCCCCGGTTCCGTCCTTTCCCGGCGGAATCTGCCCAAGGCCCCGTTCCGCGGCCCCGGCGGCCTCCTTCGCCAGATCCCTAATCAGATTCAGCCCGTCAAGCAGTTCCCCCAGGGCCGCCTGATACCGGGCCTCCCGTCTTTCGGTCTCCCCGGGACTGTAAAAAGCCGCTTCAATCCGGACAAAGGCCGATTCCAAAAGGCGGTCTATCCTGTCCCGGCAGGGTGGAAGGGCCAGCAGTTCCTCTACGGAAGCGGTTTTAAGCCCCGCCACAGCCAGGCCCCGGACGGAAAGGCTGAAAACGGGGGTTTCCGGGTATTCCCGGAAGCGGTTTTCAAACCAGGCCGAGTAAAGGGAGAGCCGCCGGTCCGTCAGAACCGTTCCTCCCCCGGCGGCAGGGGCCCGGAAGGGAAGACCCCCTCGCAGGGCTCCGGCGGCGCGGGTCTCGGCGGGACGAAAACGATCCGCTTCGGCAAGACTCCGGTTTTCAAAGAAGGCCCCGGAAAAGTGCGTTTTACCCTCCGGAAAGGCCAGATCCAGCGCGGCAATCCAGATGGAAGCGGGGCCCAGCAGCCGGGCAAAGTCCCAGGCGGTGGTGGCCACCGATCCCCCGGCGCCGAGGATTCCCTTGGGGTCCAGGCGATCCTCGATAAAGCGACCCAGGGGAAAGAGGGATGAACAGAGCAGGGCCCGTTTGAAGGCCGGTCCGGTCCGGCGGCCCCGGTGGTATCCCCGGAGTACCGGAGGATAGACCGCGGATTCGGCGATAAGGCAGCAGCCGGGGGCCGGGACCCGGTCCAAATGCCGGGCGTTCCAGAACTGAGGGTCCACCGCCACCGTAAAGTCCGGTTCCACCCCCGCCCTGAGGAGGAAGCGGAGGGAGGTGTCCACCGCTACGATAAGACACCGTTCCCGCAGTGCTGGAAGAAAGGGGCCTGTCTCGTCCAGGGAAGGTCCCGCAGCGGCCAGCAGCGCCGGACAGCGGCCCTCCAGCACACCCGCCAGGCCGGTGATACCCGGCAGATCCCGGATGGCCTCCAGGTTGGCCGCCAGGTTGCGGACCCAACGTCTGCCGAAACGCCGCAGGGTAGCCATGTTTACATCATCCCGGGAACTCCATACCTTTATATGCCGTTCTACCCCGGCGTACCAGTCTTCATCCAGTCCGATCAGGACCCGGTTCTTCAGCAGATCCGGCGGCGCGGAATATTCAAAAAGCCCGAGCGCGCCGGTTACGGCGGCCCCGGCGGAATCTTCGGCGCCGGACCGGTCCGGTATGGCCCCTCCCGCCGGGTCCGCATTGTTTTCCGCTTCAGGGTCCGGCTCCTTTCCCAGAATAAAGATCAGTTTATGCCCGGCGAGAAAGGCTTCCAGATCCCGAACCTCAAGGGCCCGCCGCAGCACTCCGGGCCGCCGTTCCACAATAATGAAAGGCCGGTCCGGCGTCTTTTCCGCGGCGGCCTCCGCGGCATAGCCCAGGCCGAAACCCAGTACAATCAGGGGCGGCGGCTCCGGGGAAGGCTCCGGGAGGGACGCCGCCAGACGGCGGCCTTCCCGGACCGGGTCCCGGGGGGAATGAATGTGGAGACCCCGGATAATCAAGGTGGGGTCTCCGGAGGCGGCCCTTTCCAGCTTTAGTTCGCCGGATTCGGGGGAAGCGGCAAGCTGTTCCGCCAGACCGGGATACTGTTCCCGGATGATTCGTAAATTCTTTTCCCAGCAGGCGGAGGCTTTCATTCCAGTTCCAGGATGATCGTCATTCCCGGGCTGAAAGGAGTCCCCGGAGCGGGACTCTGCCGTTTGACCCAGCCTTCGCCGTTAATTTCAAGCTGAAGATCATCCCGGAGCAGCAGGGGAAGGAGCTGCCGTTTGGCATAGCCGGTAAAATCCGGGATACTGTCGCCGATGACCAGGGTCTCCTCCGGGGGAAGGCTGACGGAACCGGGATGGCTTATCTGGGGGTTTCTGCCCCGGGGTATTCCCAAATAATCGATAAGGGCCTCTGCGGCTTCTCTGATGGGAGGGGCGGCGATGCGGCCCCCAAGGTAATCGCCCCTGGGTTTGATGATCACCAGGTAGAGTACCAGCGAGGGAGACTCCGCCGGAAGCAGGGCTATACAGCTGGCGATGAAGTCCGTATCCGAGTAGATCCCTGTGGCGGGATCGATGATCTCGGCGGTTCCGGTCTTTACCGCCAGGGAAAGATCCTCCACATTGGCCCTCCAGCCCGTGCCGATACTGGAGGTAACGTCCGCCATATAGCGCCTCATGGCCCGGGCGGTCTCCTGCCCGATGATACGCCGCGGCGGGGCCGCTTCATAGTTTCGCAGTATCTTTCCCTCCGGTGAGAGGATCCGGGAAACCACCCGGGGATGGACCAGGACCCCGTCGTTGGCGATGGCGGTGGCGGCCTGGAGCATTTGTACCGCGGAGACCGCAATTTCCTGGCCCATGGCAATGGTGGGCTTGGACCGTTCGGACCACTCCGCCGTGGGGCGGAAAAATCCCGCCGTTTCCCCGGGGTTTCCCGCCCCGGTCCGGGCGCCGAAGCCGAAATCCCTGAGCAGATTGTAGAAGGTTCCCGTCTCCAGCCGGTCCGCCGCATAGGCGGCCCCGGCGTTACAGGAATAGATGATAATCTCCCGGGCGCTGACCCGGCCGTGGGCGCCCAGGCAGTTGATGACGATCCGCTCGCCCCGGCCGGTGATCCGTTCATAGCGGCCGTTGCAAAAAAAGATGGTGTCTTCGGCGATAGCCCCGGCGTCCAGCAGGGCCGCCAGGGAAAAGACCTTGAATACCGAGCCGGGTTCATAGGCCCAGATTGCGGGCCGGTCCATCCGGGAAATCTCGCTGGAGGACCGGATGTCGTTGGGGTCAAAACCGGGGAGGGAGGCGGAACCCAGAATATCCCCGGAACGGGGGTCCATGGCCAGGAACATCACCCCCTCGGCCTGATTTTCCGCCATGGTTTTCCGGGCTATATCTTCCAGGATATACTGGACGCCGATATCGATGGTGAGAAGCACCTGATTGCCCTGACCGTTTCCGGCCGGAGCCAGCTCCTGCTCAAAGGCATACTCAATCCCTGCCAGCCCCCGGTTGACATCCCCTACAAAACCTACAATCTGACCGGCAAGCTGTTTTTCAGGATAGATCCGTCCCACCACGGGTTCAATGCTGACCCCCCGGAGCTGCCGCTGGGCCTTGGCGTTTTCTATGGCCCGGATCACCGATTGATCTACCTGTTTTTTAATGTAGACAAAATCGCTGGGGGAAAGGCTTATCCGGTCCCGTATTTCACCGGCGGGCATTTCCAGAATGGGGGAAAGTTCCTGGGCCAGGGCGCCGGCATCGGCAATTTCCGGCCTCCAGACGCTGATATTTCCCAGCCTGGTCTGGAGCGCCAGGATCCGGCCGTTACGGTCAAGGATGGGACCCCGTTCCCCAAAGCCTCCACCCGGAGGATTCAGGGTCCCCGTTCCGGAGGGGTTCAGCATCAGCGTGGTATAGCGGACAAAGACCGCCAGGGCGGCCAGGGCAAAGAGGGAAACAAAAACGAGGAAACGCCTTCTTTCCTGGGGAAAGCTCATCTAATATCCTTTCACAGGGCGGGACCCCCTCAAGCTGAGTACCTTTCCTACGATACAATCCGCCGGCACCGGGCCATAGGAGCGGGAATCCAGGGAATCCCGGCTGTTATCTCCCAGGGCGACAAAGGCCCCCTCCTTTGTTAAACCCGCGCAGCGCTTTACTGCGATCTCTCCCTGGGGGGTATAGAAAACCACCACGTCCCCCTCCCTGGGAAGGGCCCAGAGGAACAGGTATTTTTTGGACAGGGGAAGCCGTATGCCGTATGCGCTTTTAAACACCAGCAGTATGGTTCCCGGCATAATCGCCGGCGTCATGGAACGGCCCTCGGCAATCATAAAGTCGAAGAGAAAGATCTTCATCAGAAGGGCCACGGCGAATGCGGCCAGTATGCTCCGGGCGGGCCAGCCCCTGCCGCCCGTTTCCCCGGCGTGTCCTCCAAGGGCCCCGGTTGTCCCGGATTCCGGCCCAGGCGGGCCCGAAGGAGCTTCCGGTTCAGTCTTCATACACCGGCAAGTATAATCATTAGGTTTGATTATGTCGATAAACCAAGTATTATGAACGATATTATTGCGGCCCAGCGCGTCAAACACCGCCGTTTTCCCTCTCTGCTCTCCAAGGCGGCTGATTACCGGGCCGGATCTGCCGCAATTGCCAAAATAAAACAAAAGCCCGCCCATATACGCCGCCGCCGGAAACTGCATCTGCCCCGGTTTAAGCTGCCCTTGATAAAACTGCCCTGGATCAAACCGAGGAAACTCCGTTATTCCCCAAGGACCTTCGCCGTTTCCGCCGCTTTCCTGACCGTCCTTACCGGACTGCTCCTGGTCCTGCTTGTCCTGAACTGGCGTTCCGATGCAGGCCTTTACCCCGGAGAGGACATGGTCTTCCGGGCAAGCCTGGCCTCCTATGCGGGACTCAGTCCGGGGGCGGCTGAGCAGGAGGGAACTATCCCCCTGGATCTGATGGAAACCTTTGAGTGGAAATCCTATACGGTCAGGCGGGGCGATTCGGTGTCCAGGATCGCCGCCAATCATGCCCTTTCCATGGACGCCATTATCGCCTCCAACAGCATAGCCAACGCCAAGCGGCTCAGCGCGGGCGATGTTATCCGCATCCCCAACATGGACGGCATCCCCTATACGGTTAAGCGGGGCGATACCCTGTTGAAAATATCCTCGGCCCAGGGCATTCCCCTGGAGGCCATCCTGGATGCCAACGACATACAAAGCGACGCCATAAATCCCGGGACGGTGCTCTTTTTACCCGGAGCGAGGATGCGGGCGGAAGATCTTAAAATGGCCCTGGGAGAATTCTTCATCTACCCCATCCGGGGACGGCTTACTTCTCCCTTCGGCTGGCGCCGGGATCCCTTTACGGGGGAACGGCGTTACCATGCGGCGGTGGATCTGGCGGCCAGTACGGGTACGCCCATCAAGGCCGCCATGGACGGCAGGGTTTCCATGGTGGGGGTCAACTCGGTTTATGGGAAGTATATCATCCTTACCCACAGCAACGGGTATCAGACCTTGTACGGTCACATGAGCGTTACATCGGTGCGGCAGGGAGCCTATGTTAATCAGGGGGCCAAAATAGGAGAGGTGGGCAGCACCGGTTACAGCACCGGGCCGCATCTGCACTTTGCGGTCTATAAAAACGGAAGGGCCCTGAATCCCCTTGAATTTCTTAATTCATAACAGTACACTTAAAATGACCTGGATGGAGAATCATGCGTAATTTGGTTTTTATTTTAATGGCCTTTATCGCGGTGGCGACCTTTATCCGGGCCTATGATAACTCATGGAATTCTCCGGGAGTTTCCGAAACAGTTATCATCCTGAACGGAGATAATTAGCGTTATCTTCGGGGGATATGGTATGAATGAAAAAAAAGCGGCGGTTTCAAATCCCCCCTCCTTTGAAGCGGTCTTAGATAAAACCTGCGATCGTCTCCGGCATACCAAGATCCGGTATTCTATACGCCGGATTCAGGAGATGGAGCGGAATTTGGATATTCTGGAACAGGAACTGGAAGAGATCATCCTTAAAAAACCTTGATCCAGAGCCTCCGGTTCCGGTTTGACGGAACCGGGCCTGTTCTGTATTTTGCTTTTTCCGGAATGAGCCGATACTATAGATATGGCTAAATTTCCGTTATGGTTAATCATCCCCGCGTTGCTGCTTCCGGCGGCCCGGAGCGCGGCAAAGGTTAATTTCAGCGCCCCCGATGTATCCGGCGATGACCGGCTGCTTCTCCGGGCCGATTCGGACAATAACGGCGCCCATTCCCAGGGGGTTCTGCTCCTTTCCCGGCTGACGGACCTGTCCATGAGGCAGCTTACCGCCTTTCCCGAAAAGATGGATCTGGTCGAAGACGGCGGAACCCTTCAGGTGCGGAACGCCTTTGGGGTTATCCGCATTCCCCTTTCCGGGGGCCTTCCCCGGCATATTCCCGGATTTCCCTCCTTTTCGGGGGGCTCCCCCGTGCTGGGCGGCCGGGTGGAAGAGATGGCCGCCTCCGCCGACGGCAAATGGCTTCTCTATGTGGAGCCCGTAACCGCGGCCTACGGAAATCTTATCCTGCTGGATACGGTTTCCGGGGAAAAGACTCCCGTCGCCGTCCAGGTGGAAAGGCCGGACCGGTTTTTCCCCGCCTGCTGGAGCCCCAATTCCCGGCTCTTTGTCTACGCCAAGGGGGGAAAACTCTACTACTATACCATAGGCGCCCCGCTTCTTGCCTCAATGGACGAACAGTACCGGCTCATAGGCGAGGGGGCCGTCAATTCCATAGCCTGGGGCAGGGGGGGAGACTTTTTTTATCTCCGGAGCTCCACGGTTTTCCGGGTCCGCAGCGCGGAACTTTTTGCCCGGACCCTCTATGCGGGGTTTCTCGAAATAGGTTCCGTGGCGGGGAAGATCCCCTGGGACTTTGACCCAGGCTTCGATTCGTTTTGGATAGGCCCCGAATCCCAGTCCATACTGCTTGCCAAGGGGGGCCGGAACCTCTTCTACTATCCCCTGGGAATGGACGATTATGAAGCCCTTTCCCAGGCTTCTCTGCCCTATGTAATGATCCCCCGGGCCAGCGCCGCCCTTTCGGTGCTGTGGGCTCCGGGCGGCATGGTAACGGTAATAGCCTCCATACCCAGGAAGAACGAAACGGAACTTTTTGCCTACCGCCTCCATATCAACAGTAATGGAAGGGAACTGCTCTTTACCGCCCTGGAATCTCCGGCGGGATCCCGCGGCGCCCTTTCTCCCGGCGGGACCAGGGCCCTCTTCTGGGGGGAAGGGGGCATAGTCCTCTACGATTATAGCAGCTGGAAACTTCTGGAAACCCTGGGAACCAGCCCCGCCCTTTCATGCATCTGGATTGACGACAATGAGCTTATCGCCGGTGATGTAGAGGGAATACGGCGGGTCCGCCTTTCCGGGGCGGCGGCTTCCCGCTTTACCCTGGGGCAGGGCGCCGCCGCGGAACCGGCGGAGTCCCCGGAACTTAGGATACAGCAGAGCCTTATCTGTCTTTCCTCGGCGGCTCAGTTTGGCTTTGAAGAGGGGGGAAGCCGCATCTTTGCCCGGAGCGGCGGCTCATGGTTTGTTACCGATGGAACCGCCCCCTGGACCGGAATCACGGATCCCCCCGTCCGGGAAAGTTCCACCGTTTCATCCCGCTTCCGAATCTATCTGGAAAAACAGAGTTCCGGGCCCTACGAAAATCTTCCCATGGTACGGAGCCTCGGTTCTGCGGGAACCGTTTCCCTGTTTCCCGCCATAGAGTACCTCCGGCCCGCCGCGGCCGAAGAGAAGGACCGGACCCCCGGCCTCTTTACCCACGGCCTCCGGGACGGCCTGCGGGAAGTGGCTCTCTGCTTTGATCTCTACGACGACGCCACGGGGCTTCCTGTCGTACTGGATACGTTGAACCGTTTCGGCATCAGGGCCACCTTTTTCCTGAACGGCGAATTTATCCGCCGTTATCCCGCCGCCGTCCGGGACATTGCCGGGGCGGGCCACGAGACCGCCTCCATGTTCTTTGCCCCCATTGATGTATCCGACGCCCGGTATCAGATAGATCCGGACTTTATCTCCCGGGGCCTGGCCCGGAACGAGGATGAATTCTTCCGCGCTTCCGGCAGCGAGTTGAGCCTCCTCTGGCACCCCCCCTATTACGCCGCCTCCCCGGAGATAATCGCCGCCGCCGCCGCCGCGGGGTACAGGACCGTAGGCCGGGACACGGACCCCCAGGACTGGATCAGCCTGGACGAATCCAGGCGGATCGGCATTACCCAGTACCCGGCTTCGGATATGATCGATTTTATTATGGAAACAAAGCGGCCCGGTTCTATCATCCCCGTCAGGCTGGGGCTTCTTCCCGGAGGCCGGAAGGATTACCTCTTCAACCGCCTCGACGTGCTGCTGGACGCCCTGGTCCGTTCCGGTTATGAAGTGGTGCCGGTTTCGACGGTGATGGAACACGCGCGGTAACTGTTTCCGTAATGTTCAGCGCCGGGGCCTGGTCTCCGGCGGCGTCCCTGCTGGCGGCATCCCTGCCGTTGCCCTGCGGACACAATCCGCCTTCCTGGCGGCGGATGGCTTTTACCGGGGCGGGGAGCGTGTGTGAAGAGGAGGAGTTGGGGCGGCGGGTCTGGGGCGATATATACGAACTGCGTATATACGCGGACGGGGGTGATATATACGCAATACGTCTATATGCAGGCGGGTGGATGTAACACGCATTCGCTTTATTTTCGGGTCTGGGCTGATTATACGAATTGCGCATATATACCAAGAAAGAACCGATTATATGTATTGCGTATATATGCGGGTACGGGGCCGATTAAACGAATTGCGTATATATACCGGGTCTGGGCTGATTAAACGTATTACGTATATATCCGGGTCTGGGGTGATATATACGCGGGGAAAGGGCTGATTAGACGAATTGCGTTTATCCGGGGTGGGGGCGATATATGCGAACTGCGTATATACACCGGAGAGGCGGATGTAACACGCATTCGTCTTACTTCCAGGGGTTGGTGGATTAG
>JAISPH010000242.1 GCA_031275035.1 Treponema sp. | reverse complement strand
GTATGTGTTTAACATCGACCAGGAGAAAGTTGGCGATCCGAAGCGCGGCATCCTTGATTTCCAGACCCTGGGCGCGGGCTTCTTTAACCGCAGCCTCGAAATAATCGGCCTGGGCCTTTTCTTCGCAGATAAGATCCGCCTGTTCCTCCGTAAGGCCGTAGTCCGCAACAATGCGTTTGACGCGCTTGAGGGGGAGTTCGGTCAGAGAATCCTCCACGGATTTCAGGAATACTGCGTCGGGGCAAAAGACCGGAAGATCCGGCTCGGGGAAGTAGCGGTAATCCTGGGCGTTTTCCTTAGTCCGCATGGGGGCGGTTTCGTCCCGGTTCTCATTCCAGAGCCGGGTTTCCTGGATCACCTCCCTGCCCTGGTCCAAAAGTCCCCCCTGGCGGACGATTTCGTAGTCTAGTCCCAGCCGCACAAAGCGGGAGGAGTTGAGATTTTTTATTTCCACTTTTTTCCCCAGACCCTTGCCGGGAAAGTTGATAGAAACATTGGCGTCCGCTCGAAGGCTGCCTTCTTCCATGTTGCCGTCGCAGACCCCCAGGTAGCGGACGGTACGGCGCAGCTGCTGGATAAAAAGCTCCGCCTCCTCCCCGGTCTCCATGTCCGGCTCGGTGACGATCTCCAGGAGGGATACCCCGGCCCGGTTGTAGTCCAAGAGGGACGCAGTTCCGGTGTGGATCATCTTCCCCGCGTCCTCCTCAAGATGACATTCCTTGATACGCACCCGTTTCTTGATCGGCCCTGAGCGGCCCTTGCCTTCAAGTTCCATCCAGCCTTCCTGCCCCAGGGGAGAGGCGAATTGGGAGATCTGGTAATTCTTGGTCATGTCGGGGTAGAAATACTGTTTCCGCTCAAACCAGGTCGTTTCGGGGATGCGGCAGTTCAGGGCCCGGGCCACCATACAGCCCATACGCATGGCCTCAATGTTAAGCGCCGGCAGAACTCCGGGGTAACCCAGGCATACCGGGCATATATTGGTATTGGGCTCGTCCCCAAAGGCGGAACGGCAGCCGCAGAAAACCTTTGTTTTGGTTAACAGGTGAATATGGACTTCGAGGCCGATGAAGGACCGGTACTTCATGATTGGCTCCAAAAATTTTTGTAGCCCTCCGGGTGGGGGAAGGGGTGGCTGGCCTCGTAGCTTTCCACTATGTCCAGGAGGGTTCCCTCGGCAAAGGCCCGGCCTATAAGCTGGACCCCCACGGGAAGGCCGCCCTCAACACTTACGGGGAAGGCCAGGGCGGGAAGCCCCGCCAGGTTGGCGCAGCAGGTGTAGAGATCCGCCGCCTTTTGCGCGAATGGCGTAAGATTACCGGGACCGCGGTCAAAAGCCCTGGCGGGAAACACCGGGAGGAGTATCGCATCACACCTAACGGTACTGTCCGGGTAATCGAGGCCGCCCAGGTATGATTCAAAGTTCCGCCTGATGCCCCCACGGATACGCTGAGCCCGGAGGTAGTACCGGTCCTGGAAACCGGATCGCAGCACGAAGGTTCCCAGGAGTATCCTGAGCTTAACCTCCGCCCCAAAGCCCGCGTCCCGGGCCTTGTCGATCATGTCGTCGGGATTTTCCGCCCAATCCGGCCGCCGCCCGTAACGTACGCTGTCGAACCGGGCCAGGTTGGCGCTGGCCTCGGCGGTAGCGATGGTATAGTAAGCGGGTACCCCGTATTTCAGGCTGGGGAGATCCACCTCAACCAGGATATGTCCTAAAGCCCTAAGCCTTGTCTTAGCCAGTTCAAAGCCCCGGGCAACTTCGTCTTCCAGTACCGCCGCCCGGGCCGCTGCCTGGAGCGCGGCTTCTTCACCGGTTTCGCCTGCCGCCCCCGTTATTTCCGGAGAAATTGCCCTGGCTATTGCTTCCGGAGACAGCACGCCAATGGTGCGCGGCGCAGTTTTACTGCGGGCTTCTCCGGATAAGGCCGGGGCTCCGGCGGGGGCGTCCTGTGATGTCTGGTCCAGGGGGTCTCTCCCGCGGATGGCGGCGAAAACCGCCCGGCAGCGCGCTGTACTGTCCGCCAGGATGCCGATGGATTCCAGGCTGGAAGCGTAGGCTACCAGACCGAACCGGGACACCGCCCCGTACGTGGGTTTAAGCCCCACCACCCCGCAAAATGCGGCGGGCTGACGGATGGAGCCCCCGGTATCGGAACCCAGGGCGTAAGGGACGAGCCCCGCGGACACCGCCGCGGCGGAACCCCCGGAAGAACCTCCGGATACCCGGCTCTGGTCCCAGGGATTGTTGGTCCGTTTGATGGCGGAATTATCCGTGGAGGAGCCCATACCGAATTCGTCCATGTTGGTCTTGCCGATAACCGTCCCCCCCTGGGCCTCCAGCCGCTGTACCGCCGTGGCGGTATAGGGGGACTTCATCTGTTCCAGGAGTTTTGAGCCGCAGCTTATGGAAAAACCCTTCACGGCAATATTATCCTTCACCGCAAAGGGGAGCCCGATACCGGCGTTTCCCGGAGCTGCGCCGGGCGCCTCTCCGGCTTCGGACCGCAGGCCGGCAAACTCAATAAAGGCGCCGATTTTTTCTTCCCAGGCCTTGAAATAGGGTAAATAACCTTCCGGCAATGGTACTGCCATGCGCGCCTCCGTTTAAAGGTATGGACTAACCGGGATACAGGTTGCCGCGGTTCCGGGCACAAAATCCTTAAGACATTATATCCTACAGAACATTGGGAATCACGATGAAACGGCCGTCCCGATCACCCGCATTATGTAACAGATTGGAGACTAACGTCTCATCAGACCGGAACCGGTCTGAGTTCAAACCCTGGGAAACGGTATTTTGAGCATTATTCGGATTATCGTTAGGGATATCGGATCTGAAATAAGCCGCAGACCGGAACCGGCCTGATGAACCGGTCCGGAGGGCGTCGCCGGTATTTTCCGCGGGAAAACCTGCCGGAAAGGCCGCCAGGTCATTGTCCGCCGCCTGCATGGCCGCAAAGAAACCAAGCATCTGTTCAAAGGCGGGAAATGCCGCGGCCAGTTCCTCCTCCCCCATGTTGAGATGGGCAAGCTGGGCGGTTACCTGTAAATCTTCGATTTTCATGCAATGAT
>JAISPH010000214.1 GCA_031275035.1 Treponema sp. | reverse complement strand
CCGCCGTCCAGGGCCAGGACAGGCTCTCCCCGTACTTCCCTGGGAAGGCTCTCCAGTTCCCCGGTGGGGATGTAGGGGGGGTTGGCGGTGATAAGATCAAAGCTGCCCGTTATGGCCTCGAAGAGGTCGCTCTGGACAAAGGTAATTGTATCCGGCCCCAGGAGGCGGCGGGCATTGGCTTCGGCGACGTTAAGGGCCCTTGCGGAAATATCCGAAGCCCAGAGGATAAGATCCGGCCGTTCATGTTTAAGCGCCGCCGCCACCGCCCCGGAACCGGTACAGAGATCCAATACGGAGAGGGGATCCCCGGAAACGCTGCTCCGGCGGTCTATCCATGCGAGGGCCGCTTCCACCAGGGTTTCCGTGTCCGGCCGGGGAACCAGCACCTCCGCCGTAATGGTCAGGTCGAGACCCATAAATTCCCTGCGGCCCAGAATATAGGCGGCGCATTCCCCGGCCTGTCTCCGTTCCAGCCGTTCCCGGAAACGCCGGTACAGTTCCGGGGAAAGTTCCCGCTCCTCCAGCAGGGGAAGCCGGGAACGTTCCACCGCCAGGAGATCCGCCATAAAGAGGGATGCGTCCAGGGAAGGGCTCTCAATCCCCGAGGAACGGAGCAGGGCGCCTCCCGTATTGAGGGCTTCCCGGCAGGTCATGGTTTACCGGGAACGGAACCGCGTTAAAGCCACGTCCGGTACGGGACGCGCCCGTCCCCCTGTCTGCAGGATGGGGGGCTCCTCACGAGGCGGCCTCGGTTCCGGCGGCGTCGGGTCTTGCCCGGAACATTTCTTCCCGGGCGGAAAGCTTGAGGGCGTCAAAGAGTCCCTCCACATCCCCCTGCATGATGAGGTCAAGCTTGTAGAGGGTCAGGTTGATCCGGTGATCGGTCAGGCGGTTCTGGGGAAAGTTATAGGTTCTGATCCGCTCGGAACGGTCGCCGCTGCCCACCTGGCTCTTCCGGGCCTCCGCCCGTTCGGAGTGGGCTTTGGCCTCTTCCATCTCGTAAATCCGGGCCCGGAGTATGCGCATGGCCTTGGCCTTGTTTTTAATCTGGCTCTTTTCGTCCTGACAATGGACCGTGATGCCGCTGGGGAGGTGGGTTATCCGTACCGCCGAATCGGTGGTATTAACGCACTGGCCTCCGGGCCCGCCCGCCCGCATCACGTCGATGCGGAGATCCTCCGGGCGTATGTTGATCTCGGTTTCGTCCGCCTCGGGAAGCACCGCCACAGTAACCGCCGAGGTATGGATACGGCCCGACGCCTCCGTGGCGGGTACCCGCTGAACCCGGTGCACCCCCGATTCGTAGCGGAGATTTTCATATACATTTCTGCCGTTTATGGAGAAGATTATTTCCTTGAATCCTCCCAGTTCGGTTTCGTTGGAACTCATTATTTCGAATTTCCAGCCCCGGGTTTCGGCAAAGCGGGAATACATGCGGTAGAGATCCGCCGCAAAGAGGGCGGCCTCGTCCCCGCCGGTTCCGGCGCGGATTTCCATGATGATGTTTTTTTCGTCCAGAGGGTCCTTGGGGACGAGGAGAAATTTCAGCCTGTCCTCGGCAGCTTTAAGCTGCGCCTCCAGTTCCCGCAGCTCCTCCCGGGCCAGTTCCCGCAGTTCCCCGTCTTTTTCATCCTGAACCATAAATTTGGCGTCCGCAATCCGGAGGCCCAGGTCTTCAATTTTCTGCCGGGCCGCGGCTATATCGCCGAGCTGGGCGTATTCCCGCATGGTGTCCCGGTATTTTTTTTGATCCTTTACCAGAGCCGGGTCTTGAATCAAACTGTGCAATTCGGTATAACGTTGTAACAGGGCTTGCAGCCGTTCATTCACCTTAGATCTTCTCCTCAAAATGAGGACAGGAGTAAACTACCAGCTCCATGGGATCGTCTTCGTTGGAGAAAGTTTCCATAGCCTTGGTGAGAGTATCCTGCACGCGGCAACGCCCGTTGAGATTACACAGGGGACAGGCGCCGTTGCCGCGGACATTAATTTCAATTTCCATACTATTACTATACCAGATTGGCAAATCTTTCGCAATGAGCGAAAAAAGGTTACAATAGCAGTATGGGATTGGGAACTGCGGCGGAAAAGATCCGGGATACACTGGGACAGTGGAAGTCAAAGGCGGAAAATCTGCTGGAAACCCGGCGGCGGCTGGTCGTCATCTGCCTGGGCGGATTTTTAGGGATGATCCTGCTCTGCCTTACGGCGGTTCTGCTGGCCGCGGGTTTTGCCGGGGGCGGAAAGGCCGAAACCGCCCAATCCCTGGAAAGTACTTTCGGGCCCATGGCCATTCCCCAGGAGGAGCTTTTTCCGCCCGGCGAGCCGGAATTCCTTCCCGGACTGCTGCTGGAACGGGAACGCCGGGAAACCTGGACCGCCGATGACGGGCGGCCCTACTGGATTGATCCCCGGGAAAATTCGGATCCCCTTTGGCGGGAGCGGATTAGGACGGAAATTGATGCTCTATTGGAAGATATTCCATGACCGGTAAACGGAAGTACGGGACCCTTATTTTGATCGCCGCCGCGCTGATCCTGGGACTTCCGGGTTCCTGTAAAAGCGGTTCCCCTCCGGCGGATACCGCTGCGCCCGGCGTTCCTGCCGGGCCTGTTCAGGCCGCCGGCATGGAGGCCGCCGCTACGGAAGATGCGGCTGCCTCCGAAGAAGCGGAGACTACGGTTCTGTTGCCTCCCCCCGGTTCCGCCCCGGAGGGAATTCCCCTGATTGAGCCCGGACTTGATATTGCCGAATCGGATACTCCGGCCCTTCCTCCGCCGGAACCGGAGCCTGCGGCGCTTCCCGAACCCAGGACCGCGGAACCGCCCGCTGTTTCTCCGGCGGAGCCGCCGGCGCCCCCGCCGTCCGTACCGTCCCAGCCAGAGGCGGCGCCAGCGCCGCCCTCCGAACCGTCCGTCCCCGCGCCGCCGCCCCCTCCGCCGGCCTCAATACGGCCGGTGGAACCGGAGCCTCCTTCACCGGCGGTCCGGGAACCTTTGCCCGTCCCCGCCGCCCCTCTGCCGGATCTGCCCGCCCGGCCCCCTCCCGCCGCCGGGGAAGAGGAGATTACCTTTTCCCGTACTGTCCGGGCCACTGCGGGCCAGCTTATCGAGATTCCCTTCCGGGGGACCGGCTGGGTGTATCTGGGGGAACTGGGACAGCGCCGGGGGGTAGATTATGACTCCCGCCGCCTGGATCCCGAGGGGCAGAGCTTTGTCTTCCGGGCGGCGGAACCGGGGACCTACGCCCTTAAATTTTACAAAGAAGATTTTATCCGGGATTATATCTTGAACGATTATGTTCAGGTCATAGTCGGTGAAGGGCCGGATCAGACCGGAGCGGGGTGGTTCAATCCTCCCATAGACCGGGGCCGGGTTATAGCGGAGCCCCGCTGGCCTGCAATTCCGGCTCCGCCCTCAGACGGCGGGGCGGGGGAAGCCTCGTCCGGCATACCGGGTCCGCCGGCGGATCTGCCGGCAGGCCTATCGCCGTCCGGGGGAGACCCCGGCGCGGCGCCGGGAACGGGATCCGCCGAGGATCCGCCGCAGGAGGGTTCCGGTACGGATACGCCCCGGGAGGACGCGGATATTCCCCCCGGCGGCTATATAGGCCGGGCTCAGGCGGAGTACGATGCGGGACGCATCGCTTCGGCTCTGGAGATCCTTGGACAGTTCAGGGAACGGTTTCCCGCGGGCAGCGACGAAGCCTGGTGGCTTTACGGCCAGATCCTGGAAGCGAACAGCCCCGCCCGGGACATACGTTCCGCGCTGGACTATTACCGGCGGCTGGTTCGGGAATATCCCCAAAGTTCCCGCTATGACGATGCAAGACGGCGGATTGCCTATCTGGAACGGTATTACTTCAATATCCCGTAGGATCGGCGTCCGGCAGGTTTTCCGCCGGATCGATACCCGGCCCCGGGCCGCCTGTTTACCGGTCCTATATCTGCAGGCGCTCCACATGATGATAAGCTTCGGCCCGCAGGGCCTTTACCGACTCATCTTTCAGGTAATCGTCAAAGGGCATCATCCTGTCGATGAGCCCCCCGGGTACGATTTCTACGATCCGGTTCGCTACGGAATTGACAAATTCATGATCGTGGGAATTGAAGAGGATAACCCCGGGAAAGCTGATAAGGCCGTCGTTCAGGGCAGTGATGGCCTCCAGATCCAGGTGATTGGTGGGCTCATCCAGGATAAGCACATTGGCGCCGGAAAGCATCATCCGGGCCAGCATACACCGGACCCGCTCACCCCCGGAGAGGACGTTTACCGGTTTCAGCGCTTCGTCCCCGGAGAAAAGCATGCGTCCCAGGAAACCCCGGACATAGCTTTCATCTTCGTCCGGCGAGTACTGTCTGAGCCAGTCGGTGATGGAGAGGCCGGAATCGAAAAAGGCGCTGTTCTCCTTGGGAAAATATGAAAAATTCGTAGTCTGACCCCAGTAAAAATCCCCGGATCCGGCCTTTCCCGTTCCGGCGATGATATCGAAGAGGCTGGTCTTCGCCTGATGTTCGATCCCTACAAAGGCGATTTTATCACCCCGGTTCACCAGGAGGGAAAAATCCTCCGGTCCTCCGGGGGCGGAAAGTTTTTCTATTCTCAGTACATTGTTGCCTATCTCCCGGCTGGGCTTGAAGCTCACATAGGGAAATTTTCTGCCGGTAACCGCCACGTTTTCCAGGTTCAGCTTTTCCAGCACCTTTTTGCGGCTGGTGGCCTGCCTGCTTTTGGCGGCGTTGGACGCAAAGCGCTGAATGAATTCCCGCAGTTCCCTGGCCTTTTCTTCGTTTTTTTTCTGCTGATCCTTGGCTTGGCGCTGAAGCATCTGGCTCATCTGGTACCAGAAATCGTAGTTTCCTGAATAGAGGGTGATCCTGCCGAAATCAATATCGCAGATGTGGGTACAGACCGAATTGAGAAAATGCCGGTCGTGGGAAACGACGATCACCGTGTTGGGAAAATCAATGAGAAAGTCCTCCAGCCAGGAGATGGATTCCAGATCCAAGCCGTTGGTGGGCTCGTCCAGAAGCAGTATGTCGGGGCTGCCGAAAAGGGCCTGGGCCAGGAGCACCCGGACCTTCTTTGTTTCGTCCAGTTCCGACATGAGCCTGCCCTGGTCCGTCTCTTCCAGTCCCAGCCCGGAGAGGAGCTGCCCCGCCTGGGCTTCCGCCTCCCATCCCCCCAGGTCGGCAAACTCCGCCTCAAGCTCGCTGGCCCGCATACCGTCCGCCTCGGAAAAGTCTTCCTTGGCGTAGATCGCTTCCCGTTCCTTCTGCACCCCGTAGAGTTTGGGGTAGCCCATGATCACCGCTTCCATGGCGGAGTATTTTTCAAAGGCAAAGTGATCCTGTTTTAATACGGCGATGCGCTGGCCCGGGCCCAGGGAGATCTCCCCCTTGTCGCAGCCGGTTTCCCCGGAGAGAATTTTCAGAAAGGTGGACTTCCCCGCTCCGTTGGCGCCTATAATGCCGTAACAGTTTCCGGGGGTAAATTTAAGATTAACCTCTTTGAAGAGGGTACGCTCTCCATAACCGAGGCACACATCGTTGACGGTGATCACTGCTCTGCTCCATAATCTGCGCTGCGCCGGGCGTCAGTTCTTCTTTTTGAAAATTCCAAGGAACCTGCCGACAAGACCCTGCTTCGGCGGCGCCGAAGGGGAAGCGGCTTTTTCCGGCGCAGGCCTTTCCTGGCCCTGCCGCCCTCTGCCGCGGCTTTCGTTCCGGCTCCGGCCCTGCCGCCGCCCTTTGTTCCGGGAGTCCTGTTTTACGGCTCCCCCGGCGGCGTGTCCTGCCTCGGGTCCGGCCTGGTACTTCTGTTTGTAGTAGGCCATCCGTTCATCAAAGGAAAGATGGGCCAGGTCCTTATTTGCCGCCGCCCGCT
>JAISPH010000130.1 GCA_031275035.1 Treponema sp. | reverse complement strand
CGGCGGGATGCGCCCGGAAGACGGGGGGATAAAAAATCCTCTGCGTTTAGCCGCCGGAAAGCCGATATTATAGGCAATGAGGAAAGGCGGCATCCGGCTTGTTTGTTTTCTCCTTCCTGTTTTCGGGGCCGCTGCCCAGGAGGCGGGGATTCCCGGTACCGTGGTCAGCGGTCTAGAGGCGGTAACCCGGAACAACCTGGTCCGCCTTAGCTGGAAGGATTCGGAGGCCGCCTCCGGGCCGGTCTACATCTACCGTTCCTCCCGGCCCTTTGAGGCTTCCGGGCCGGGGGTCTTTAGCGCCCAGCGGCCGGTGGAGGTGCCCTACGGGGCGGAATCCTACATCGACGATGTGGAGAGCGCCGGCCGGGTATACTATTTTGTGGCCGCCAGCAGCGACTCCGGGGACCTTCACCTCCAGGTCATTCCCCGGATCAACACGCTGGGGATAGACGTGGCGGGGCCTCCCTCCTCGACGGCGGCGAGTCCCCAGCCCAGGGGCCCGGGGGGGATCTTCGGCCTGGAGATCCGGCAGGAAGGGGAAGGGGTGGTGATCCGCTACCAGACTACTTCCGGCGCCAATACCATGTTGTACCGCAGTGTGAAGCCTATTACCCATACGACGGATCTCCTCAGCGCCGTCATCGTGCAGTCCTCCCTCAGCTCCCCCTTTACCGACTATCCGGTGCCGGGGATCCCCTACTACTACGCGGTGATCTTCGAGGATGAGCTGAGGCGGGGGAACGTGGGAATCTATCCGGGTTACAACGCCGCGACGCGGGCGGTGGAGATACAGGCGGATCGGGTGGGCCTGCCCAGGGCGGCGGAACTCCGGTCCCTGCCCCTGCCCCTCATGTCCCTGAACTACGCGGTTCCGGGGATAGACAATTTCTCCGAACTGAGGAACCCCATACCCCTGGGGCTCAACGCCGCCAAGGCCCTGGGGAGTCTGCGCCGGGGCAGGGAAACGCCGGCCCCGCCTTCCCGGGCGAGCAGGGCCTTTAGCCAGGACCTGGAGACCGATAACCGGGGGGTCCCGGCGGAGAACCTGGCCCTCCGGGCCATTGTCCAGGGACCCTTTGCGGGGGGGGACTGGGAAACAAGCCGGCGGGAACTGGACCGCCACCTTTCCAGCCACCACAGCGTCATAAACGAGGCCCGCTCCCGCTTTTACCGGGGACAGTGCCTGTACTTTTCCGGCGCGTGGCGGGAGGCTTTTTACGAATTCCTGCTCATAAGAAACTACTTTCCCGTGGAAGTACGGGAATGGCTCGACTCCTGTCTTGAAACACTGGTAAACCGCAGGCCCTAGTATCCTGACACGATCAAATTTGCGGGTTTGGGCGCATTCCCGCCTGCGGCGGGAACCGGGCTATCCGGGGCTCCGCCTATCGGCTCCGGCCCCGGCGCGGAGCGCCGGGGCCCCTTCGGGCCCCTCCTATCCCTTGCGCGGCGCAACGCGCCTTCCCCTGTAAGATGCAATCTTACGCAGGGTAGGCAAACCGCCTATTATTCCAGCAGCGATAATAGAAACGCTTTTTCATCGGCGTATAACTTTACCACGCTTATATCGACAATATTATAGGCGTCCGCGTAATAAATATCATCGTTATCGACTATATAGTGTCTCAGTAATTTTTTATACACCCCGTCGCCGCTTATGCCGTAAATATTGATGTATGTATATCCGCGCCCTTTGGGGGTGAAACTGTTCGGAATTAAAATACCGTTTCCCCGGTAATTGTCTTTTTCCCCGTTCCCGGTTAATATGCCGAAGCTGTCTTTAGACAAAGGGCGGGAAACGGTTTCCTTTCCGTCTATATAATAAAAATCGTCGAATATATACGCGTTTCCGCCGCTTTTTGAAACAACCAGGCCGTAATTATCAATATCGTTATAATAATTGCGGCTGTCGGAAAATTCTTCTTCGGCGCAGAACAGTTCTTCGTCATAGGAAAAATTGTGTTTGACGATCAATAAGGACCGGTCCCCGCGGCCTTTTACGGCGTATAGATATTTATAAGAGACCCGTTGGCCGGCCTGCCCCTTGAACAGTACGTTGAAAAGGCCGTTGAAAAAAGCGTCCTTTTCCTGTTTTTCGTCCAAAATAATACCCGCCGCTTTGTCGGTTTCCACGTCCCGTATGCCGGCAATTTCAAAATTTGCATCCCGCAGGCCGAAAGCGTCAAATTTGATATATTTTCTACCCCCGTATATAAAATATTTCCGCGTTTCGTCTTCTAAAACATCTTCAGCCCAAAAAACAACCGTATTGACGCCCGCCTTATGCTTTAATTGGTCAAAATCAATAATACCCCTTTGAACTTTTGTCTGCTCCTGGGTTATTTTATAATACAGTTTTAAATACGGCAGCAGCAAAAGAACGCTTACAATAATTCCGACGCCCGGCAGGACAATCGGAATTATTCTTCTTCTCAAGGTCCCATTGTGTTTTTTAATAATATTGACTGTGAACAGGGTAATGTTTACGGCAAATAACAATATTACGATTGCAAACGTTATAAAAACAAGCGCGATCTCTAAAAATTGAAGCGCTATAACTATTATTAACATACGCGTCCCCGCCTGTTAAAACAGCGCCGTTGACAGACCCCCGCCCCGCCGGGCGCGGAGCGGAAAGCATTAGACGCGCGGCCTCTACGCTTCGACAAGACGCGGGCCGGATTTCTGCAAAGATTTAACGGCGTCATCCGGGGGGGCCAGATAGTGGGCTTCGGCGATCTTCCGGGCCACGTTCAATGACGCGGTAATATTTTTGCTGGCGCTTTGGACGCCAAAGATGCTCTCGTTAAGATTCCGGGAAATACTCATCAGGCTGTCCACCGTGTCGTGGATAGCGGCGGACTCCTGCTGTATCCTTTGTGAACCGTTGCGGACCTGTTCCGTGGTGATCCTGAGGGCCTCCAGGGCGTCCAGAACCTGTCTGCTGTTTGAAGCCTGGGCTTCCACCGCCGTGTTAACCGTACTGAACGAGGACTGCATGTCCTTCACATCGGTAAACATATTCCCCATGGTTTCCACGGTCTCCGTCGATACATGCCGTATCCGGTCTATGCCGTCCCGCATATTTTTTATTTCCTGGGAGATGGTGTTGGATTCCCGGTTGGATTCTTCGGCCAGTTTCCGCACTTCCCCGGCGACCACCGCAAACCCCCTTCCCGCTTCCCCCGCGTGGGCCGCCTCAATGGCGGCGTTCATGG
>JAISPH010000113.1 GCA_031275035.1 Treponema sp. | reverse complement strand
ACCGGTATTATCAACAGAGGTTTTTTCAAACCCATCATAATACACCTCCTTTTTTCCGCTAAAACTACCCCTCTAGGTCAAAATAATACCACATTCATAAAAAAACACAAGCGCCCCGGAGCCGGTGCGGCAATTCCCGGTTTAACCCCGTTGAACCTTCGGTTCGCGCTCTGCTCCGCGGAGGTTCATTGGAAGGCCGGGTTTTCCGCGGGATCGTTCTGTGGTATACTGAATCTGTTTTATGGATGACGAAAATTCACCGGCCCCGGAATCTCCTTCCCGTGCGCCCTATTGTATGCACTGTACCCATTTCAGCGTCAGCTGGGACCCTGCTTTGCCCCGGTGGTGCAAATTGTTCGGGTTTAAGTGCCGGGGAATGCCCTCCCACGCGGTTTACGAGTCCACAGGCCGTCATTGTCCTTCTTTCAGGGCCAGGGACAGCCTCCCGTAAACGCAGGGCTCAAATTATCCCGCCGCCATCCGCTCAATCGCCTCCCAAAGACCGCTGAGGTAGCTGACCCCCAAAGCCCGGTCATAGAGGCCATAGCCGGGCATGGCGATCTCATCCCAGATTGCCCTGCCGTGATCCGGGCGGACCGGGCCGTCGTAGCCAATGTCGTAAAGGGCCTTCATCACGGCAAACATATCCAGGGAACCATCCGCGGAAAAATGGGCGGCTTCCTCAAAATCGCCGGGCCCATTGTGCCGGAGATTCCGCACATGGGCAAAATAGATCCGCCCCTTCAGGGACCGGATAATGCCGGGAAGGTCATTGGCGGGATTGGTGCCAAGGCTCCCGGTGCAGAGCGTAACGCCGTTACAGGGACTGTCCACCAGCCCCAGGAGCCTCTGGAGATTTTTTTGATTCGTCATGATCCGGGGAAGCCCGAACACCGTCCAGGCGGGATCATCCGGGTGAATCGCCATTTTTATGCCGTACTTTTCACAGACCGGCATGATCCGTTCCAGAAAATATTGCAGGTTCCCGAACAGTTTTTCCTCGTCCACCTTGGGGTAACGTTGAAAAAGTTCCTTCAAATGCTCCAGCCGTTCCGGTTCCCAGCCCGCCAGGGCAAATCCGTTGGACTTTGAATCCATGGTGGAAAACATAAAGGCGGGATCAATACGGTCAATAACCTTCTGATCGTAACTCATCACCGCAGCGCCGTCATCACGGACTTTGGCCAGGTCTGAACGGGTCCAGTCAAAGATCACCATAAAGTTATAGCAGACCAGCCGGATTCCCGCCTCCCCAAGCCGTTCCAGGGTGGTGATGTAGTTGTCAATGTACTGATCCCGGTCTGCGGCCCCGGTTTTGATCGAGTCGTGGACATTGACGCTCTCGATCCCCGCCAGGGAAAATCCCGCGGATTCGACGGTCCGCTTCATCGCGGCGATAGCGTCTTTTTCCCAAACCTCTCCGGGGCGGGTTCCATAAAGCGTGGTGATAATGCCCTTTACGCCGGGAACCTGTCGAATCTGCCGGAGTGTTACCGAATCATATCCGGCTCCAAACCAGCGCATGGTCATAAACATGAAGTAAGTCCTTTTTTTGTACCCGGCGTTTTTTCGTTAGGCGGCCAGTCTTTTTGCCAGCGCCGCCGCGCCCCCGGCGTCCGCGGAATAGCCATCCGCGCCGATTTGGTCGGCGTATTCCTGGGTAATGGGGGCTCCCCCCACGATGATTTTGAATCCCTTAAGGCCGGACGCCGCGACCACCTCAATCGCCGTTTTCATGGCGGGCATGGTGGTAGTGAGCAGGGCTGAAAGGGCCAGAATTTTGGTGTCGGGATTCTGCTTCAGGGCCTCGACAAATCTTTCGGGCGCGACATCCACCCCCAGATCAATAACTTCAAATCCGGCGCTTTCGATCATCATGGACACCAGGTTTTTGCCAATATCGTGCATATCCCCCGCCACCGTGCCGATGATGCACTTGCCCAGACTCACGCCGGCCTGGCTGGAAAGCCGGGGCTTTAATACCTCAACGCCTTTTTTCATGGCCTTGGCGGCGATCAGCATTTCGGGCACAAAAATTTCCCCGTCCCTGAATTTATTCCCCACGATTCCCATGGTTACGATCATTCCATCGTTCAGGATTGTCAGGGGATCAATCCCTTCCGCCAGGGCCTCTTCCACAAGGCCGGCGACAATCTTTAGCTTTCCCCCTTCCACCGCCTGGGCAACTTCTTCCAGTTTCGACATACCTCATCCTCCTTGCTTCAAGTCTGTTGAAATATTTCCGCCTGCCGCGGGTTTTACCTCAGTTCCAAAAAGCCCCGCCCTGAACGCGCCGATATATTCCATGCAAAATTCGTCCTGCCCCAGAAGGGCCTCCGCGGCGTAGATCAGGCCCCGCATGTCCTTGTTAAGCGGGTCCAGAATCGCACTGTCCATCCCCGCCTGTATGGCCAGGATGATAAACCCCTGGTTTATATATTTTCTCGCCGGCAGATTAAAGGAAACATTGCTGGCCGCGCCGATTACATGAATATCCGCACAGCGTTCCTTGACTTTTTTTATCGTACTGGTTACTACCTCAATGCCGTTTTCGGAGGTGCAGAGCATTTCTACCAGCGGATCGATATACAGATTGGCGGTTGGAATCCTGTAGGCTTCGGCCTTCTTGATGATTGTTTCAAGAACCGTCAGCCTGTGTTCCGCATTTTTGGGAATCCCCGAATCGCCGCAGAGCAGGGCGATACATTTCCAGTCCGTTCCCGAAATGACCGGAAAGACATCTTCTATTTTGGTTCCTTCCCCGGAAACGGAATTCACGAGCCCCGGCTTTTTGCAGAGCGGTATGGCCTGGGCGCAGTGTTTTGCGTTGGGGCTGTCGATGGCAATGGGCGTTTCCGTTACTTCCTGCACCAGACCGATCAGCCAGGCCAGGACTTCCATCTCCTCTTCTCCCGGCACGGAAGCGCATACGTCGATAAAGGCCGCGCCCGCATCGGACTGCTTTTGGGCCAGGCTGCGGATAAGGTCCGCGTTTTTTTCCGCAATTGCCCTGGCAACCGAAGGAATAGAGCCGTTGATTTTTTCACCCACGATAATCATAAGTCATCTCCTCATTCCCCTTTTTGTGAGACAAAACACCGCTTGTCATTTTGACAGGATTTTATGGAGCTGTTCACTATAGACAATCGCTTCTTCCGCAGTCGGCGCCGATGTCTGAATAAACAGGCCCTTCCGGCCAAAAAAGTCGAGCAGATTTTTTGAATATTCCACCATATCCACTTTGCTGTCCTGGAGGTGATCCCAGTAATTGTGGCGCAGGCAGAGGACCGTCTTCCCCGCCGCCGCATCCCGGACCTTTCCCCAATCCGGAACCTGCGGAATGGTAAAATCCAGGCCCCGCAATCCGGGTATTTCCATCATGGCTTCCACCACGCTCTGCACATTCCCGCAGGAATGAACCACAATGCCTCCCATTGCCTCGGCAATTTTTGCGTTGTACTTTACGCCGAATTCCCGGTACAGGTTGGGCGAAAGGAGGGCCGCGGTATCGTCGCTCACCCTGATCCCCACTTCCCGGGGAATATGCCAGGCTTCATGGCTGATGCTGTAAAAATTTTTGATCCGTTTAAGCTGTTCCTTGACGTACTGAATGGTCGCTTCCGTTACCTTTTCCAAAAGGGCGTGTACCTCGTCGGGATATACCAGAGTCGCCTCGATAAAAGACGTATAGTCCCAGATGAGGGAGGCGGTTACCAGGGGCGACGGCACATTTACCACCCGCAGCGGTATGGAGGAATGCTCCTGTAAATAATCAAGGCGTTTCCACGCATCCTGATAAACAGGGTTATTCACCGGATCGGGCAATTCCAGCTTGTATACATCATCGACATTTTCTTCCCGGATAAGCGCCGTGATCCAGGGATCGGCCTCGTTGTTTACTTTATATTCACAGCCAAAGGCGGCGGCGACAATGCCGATTCCCTTATTCGGTTTAATATTGGGAAAACCGTAATCATAGACCCCTTCCCGTTTCGCGCTAAAATCCTCGGCCCATTTTATTTCCGCATCGTCATCGTAAAAATAATCCTCCGTTGCCCCGTGAAAGGGCCCAACTTCGACGAAAAAGGGCACTTCATCAATATCCTCAAGCCGCCAATTTGCCGCAATCTGTTTTTTTTTCGTTTCAATATCCAGAATTTCACTCATGGCATTCCTCCTTTGTATTCAGAATTGTCATTCATCCATAAGTCATATACTATCATACAAGTTTTGGCGAAGTCAACGTGTATGCGGCAACGGCCAGGGCGGCGCATTATCGACGGGAGTCGCCTTCCAGCCGCAAACAGGATGTTTGCGGCTGGGGCGAGGTCTTAACTACGGGCTTTTGAAAGTATCTCCGGGTTATCGGCTACGTAATTCAGCACATCGGCCATGATGCCGGTATAGCCCCGGCCCAGGGCCTTGTATTTTTCCAGCACATCCGGCGTTATGCGGATAGTAACGGCGGGTTTTGTCCGTTTAAGGCTTTGCCGTAGTTCCCGCGCCTTTGCCGCAAATTCGGCAAGCCCCGCCGCCGTTGTTTCCGGGCAATCCGGCGTGTACGTTATGGGGGCTTTTGCCGCGGCCCGAATTCTTTTGATCTGCTCTTTAGTCGGCTTTTGTCCAGCCTTTACGGTTATCGTTGTCATGGCCATAATAGCTCCTTTTCTCCGCTTTGTTTGCGGCCCTCGCTGATATTAAACGTGTTTTGTCTCCACGTTCCGTATAGACAACAAACAGCACCTTATCTACCATACCCAGGGTTTGCCGGCGTTTTTCCCCGGATGTGTTACCCTTGCTGTCGTCCCGGCGTTCAATCCGAAGCGGGTCAACAAAGACAAGGGCGGCGTCCTCAAAACTTGTCTTATGCACCTGCAAATTGATTGCCGCTTTTTCTGGGTCAAACTCAATTTCCCTTGTTGTCATGCTTTATTGTAATACTTTTTTGCCTTACTTGTCAAGAGATATTTTCAGGATTTTCCGGGGGTATGGGGGGAAAGCCGCCATAGGCGTTTGTTTACTTTCAGCGGTCGACGGGAGTCGAACCCGCGTCACAAGCTTGGGAAGCTTGGATAATACCGTTATATGACGACCGCAGAACTGATAAAGCCAGCCTAATAGATTTGTTTTGTTTTGTCAACCACCCGCAATGGGGCTCTCCCGCAATGGGGCGGCGGGGGTCAGGCTTCCACCAGAAGACCTTCCCGGGCCATGAGCACTTCCATTTTTGTTTTGCCCCGGACTTTTGCCGTATAGCTTTGTTCCAGCTGTTCCAGCTGTTCATCGGTGCGGTTCGGATCATGATGAAAAAAAACAAGTTTTTTGACCTGGGCCTTGTGGGCGGAATTAATGGCATATTCGTAGGATGAATGGCCCCAGCCCAGATGGGTTTCGTATTCGGCGGCGGTATACTGGGCGTCATGGATCAGAATGTCGGCGCCAAGAAAAAACCGGAGCAGTTTTTCATTTTCTTCCCTGGCGGCCAGACCCCCCTCGCGGGCGGCGTCCTCATCGTAACTGGGATCCGCGGGGTCCGTGGGGAAAAGATTGCGGAAAGGCTCATTGTCGTATGCGGTAACGATAGACTTGCCCTTGTATTCAAAACGGTAGCCCAGGCACAGAATCGGGTGGTTAAGGTATTTGGTCGTTACCCAAAGGCCGCCGCCCAAATCAAGGGAAGTCTCCTTAATCTGATCATATTCGATGCGGGCGGAAAGCTCGCTCTGCCGTACCGGCCAGTAGCGGTAAGATAACTGGGCTCCGATGATCGATTCCAGGGTATCGTCCTCATAGGAAACAGGCCCCCGGATCCGCAGATGGCTGGTGGGAATAAAAATCGGGGTGAACATGGGGAAACCCATGATATGATCCCAGTGGGTATGGGTGATAAAAATATCCGCATCGATGGGGCCGTTCCTGAAATCGTTGGCCATGAGCCAGTCCCCCAGGGGTTTGATCCCCGTGCCAAAGTCGATGATTACCAGCCGCCTGTCCGCCCGGATTTCCAGGCAGGAGGTGTTCCCCCCGTATTTTACCGTGGCCGGCCCTGGACAGGGAATCGAGCCCCGGTCTCCCCAAAAACGTACTGACAACATATTACAACCTCAAAAAGATTTTGGCCTTTTCAATTTCTTCATTTACCATCGCTTCGATCCCTTCAAACACGTCCCTGCCCACTTCCAGGGTTTCCCAGATCAGGGGCTCCGTTTTTTCCGGGTAGCGGTCGCCGGAAAAGCCTATCTCCATGATCGAGGCAAAACGGTTGGCCGCCGCAATGCTAAAAAGGACATCCTTGTGGGGGCCTGAATATTCCCCATAGTTATGGTGATGCATGATGGTTTCGCCCACCGCGCCTTCAAGCCGCCAGGCTTTTACAATCATGGCTCCGGCGCTGGTATGATTCATCCCCAGCGTTTTGTCTTCCGCCCGGAAAAGGGAGAGCCGTTCCCGGTCCGCGGCGCTGACGGTGAGCATATACTCTTTGGACAAAACGGCGTTAAGGGGTATCTTCCCAATATCATGGAGGAGGCCGGCGGTAAAATATTCTTCCGTTTGTTTTGTGTCAATGCCCCGCTGTTTTGCAAGAATCTTGGCGGCGACTCCAACGCAGAGGGAATGACGCCAGAAGCCTTCCATGTTAAGGCCCTGAAAATCCTTCTTTGACGAGAGGTTCCCCATGACCGCGGTGGAAAGGGCCAGATTCTTCACCGTGTTAATCCCCAGCATGATGATCGCCCTGGCCAGGTTGGTAACCTGCTGTCCGAGGCCGTAATAGGCGGAGTTGATAAGTTTCAACACCCGGCCCACCAGCACCGGGTCCAGGGAAATGACGTGGTTCAAATCCGCCGGACTGGTCTGGGGATTGTTACAGACCTCCAGCACTTTTGCCACTGTGGTTGGAAGGCTGGGCATGTTTCTGATATATTCATCAATCCGTTCCGGTAAATGTTCGATCATGCCTTTTCCCCATTATGCGTACCGGGTTTTATCTCCGAAAGGACCTCATCTACCTTGCGGGATATAGTCCGGCTCAGGCTGTGACCGGGAACCGTTTCCGCAAGGTTTGCCATAAAAACCAGCAGCCCTGACAGATCGGGCTTCTTCGGTTTTTGGACGGCCCCTTCCGTCTTGTCCGCCGCCGCCCGCAGGGCCGCCATTTTCCCCGAAGAAACCGGCGCTGTGGAACCGGCAGAAGGGGCCGCTGTCTCCAGCGGGGGGCTGCCGGCGCGGCGTTCTTCAATCATTTTGATGAGTCCCCGCCGTCCTTTCAAGGTAGTGATGATATGTTCCAGCCCAAGCCGGGCGCCGCTTTGCATAAAATTGTCCCGATCCTTGCCGGGCAGGGCCTGGACCAAATCTTTCAGGTAATTCATCAGGCCCAGCATAAGGTCTTTTGAAAGCGCCGGGTCTTTTTTTTCTTCCGGGGCCGCCGGTTCAGCCGGAACCGGCGGGGGAGGCGGGGCCCCGGCGGGAAGCGGCTCTTCTCCGGCTTCAGCGGCGCTTGTTTCATCCGGGATTTGTTCTTCCGCTTCCGGCAGGAAAGCTTCGTCCAGCGCCGGTTCTGAAAAGTCCTCCGGCTCTTCTTCCCCAAAGATGTTTTCTTCCAGGGGAATTTCCGCTTCGCCGCTTTCTTCATCAGATTCACCGGCAATTTCCCCTTCCGTTTCATCGTCAAAGGGCATTTCCTCCGGCTTTTCCCCAATATCCGTTCCGGGGAAGGGTTCTTCTTCCTCAACCGGCGCTTCCGGCGCGGCGGGCGGCTGGGGCGGCGGGTAATACGGAGGCGGGGGCTGAAGCCAGGGCCCCTGAAGCGGCGGCGGTTCCGGCTGGGCCTGCGGCAGGCTTGGGGGCTGCGCTGGTTCCGGTTGAGGCGGCGGCGGATTTTGGGCCTGCGGCGGATTTTGCGATGGCGGCGGCTCCGGCTGGCTTTGCGGCGGCGTGTACGGCTGCGGCGGTTCCGGCGCTATCCGGGGCATTGGCGCGAATTGATCCGCCATATTTTCGATGGAGGTATCTTCTTCATCGTAGAGGGGGAGGGGATCTTCCGGGGGATCCAGCTCCTCCTCTATAAGTTCCTTGCCGTTTTCCATGTCTTCAATAAAAAGAGTCTCGGTTTCCTCATCCATCGCCGGAGCCATTCCGGCCGCGCCGAGGAGCAGGGTTATGTCCTCTTCCGGCTCCGGTTCGTCCGTCCCAAGGGCCAGCTTGATGTTCCGGTCCCACATGTCCCTGACGGAGCTGGAATAGGCGCTGACCGCGTTTTCATAAAATTCCAGGGACTTGTTCAGATCCGAAAGGTCCTCCGGGCTTCCCCGTTTTCCCTGGAGGTTTACCAGGGTGTCCGCGGTACGGAGGGCCTTTTCAATTGACCCCGCGCCCTTGTGCAGTTCCGCGGCGGCGGTTAGGGCTTCCGTGTCGTTGGGATCCGCCCGGGCCAGTTCCTCAAAAATTTGAAGCGCGTGGGTTGTATTTCCCATTTCGCCATAGAGCTTTCCCAGGAGGAGTTTCGCCTCCCGGTCATTTGGCCGCCGGGTGAGAAACGCGTTGATCCGTTCCTCCGCCTCCTTGTATTCTTTCCGCTTAAAATGAATATCCGCCAGATCCAGGTGAAAAGAATAGTTCCCCGGATCAAGGGAAAGGATTTTTTCAAAAACAGCTTTTGCTTCCGCATCCTTCCGCATAAACCGCAGCGCCGTGCCTTCAAGTTTGAGGGCCTGGACATTTTCCGGTTCCCATTCCAGGGCGGCCTTTGCCTCTATCAAGGTTTCAGGATACCGTTCCATCTTGAGGTAGAGGCCCCCAAGGCGGATCCGGGCATCTACGCTGTCCGGGCGCAGCTTGAGCAGCTTCTCCAGTTCCACAATGGCGTCGGCCAAATCGCCGGAATTTTCCAGGGCCCGCTCCAGGTTGACCGCGGCCTTTACATAACCGGGATCCGCCGCAATCGCCTGGCGGTAACTCAGAATGGCCTCTTTGGTCCGTCCCTGATCCGCCAGCACCACCCCTATATTGTTCCGGGCCTCCGCGTTCAGGGGATCGGCGGCAAGAATCCGGTTGAAGACCGTCATGGCCTTGCTGTGCTGGCCCAGCTTGAAGAACACAATCCCCAGATTGTTCATGGGATCCAGCCAGCCCGGTTTGCTGCGGATGCTGGCCTGGTATTCTTCCACCGCTTCTTTCAAAAGGCCCCTGGCTTCCAGTGTTACCCCGAAATTAAAATGCAGGGTGGGGTTGTTCCGGTCCAGGGCCAGGCCCTTGCGGAACACGCCGACGGCCTTGTCGTATTCTTTCAGCTGTTCATAGATGGTGCCCAGATTGTTGTAGGCGGGAACATACGAAGGGTCCAGTTCTACCACCTCGGCATAGGCCATGGACGCGG
>JAISPH010000139.1 GCA_031275035.1 Treponema sp. | reverse complement strand
ACTTGTTCAAGAACCTATTTGAATGTGGGCAAAAGCCCACGGGTTCTTGAACAACTCTAATCTATGGCGCCATAGCCGCGCCGTACCGCTTTTTCCAGGGCCTCCATCACCCCCGGCTGGGCGGAGATAAAACCCCGGTGCCGGAAGGGATCGTAGGGGGCGCCGGAAAAAGAGCGGCAGGGATGGGCGGTTTCGGAAAGCATGAGTATCGCCGCCGCCACATCGTAGGGCTGAAGATCCACCTCCCAGAAACCCTGGAAATACCCCGCCGCAAGGTAGGACAGATCCAGGGCCGCCGAGCCGGTCCGGCGTATATCCCGAAAATCTTTCAGGGCCTGCCGGGCCGTGGCAAAGAAGGCGTCCACCGTGTCCGGCGAACGGAAGGGGGTTCCGGTGGCGATAAGGGCATCCCGGAAATTCAAAACCGCCGCGGGGGAAAGGAGGACGCCGTTCCGCCGGGCGCCGCCGCCCCGGCGGGCGCTAAAGAGCTCTTCCCCCGAAGGTCTAAATACCACCCCCAGCACAGGGCTCCCCTCCTCCCAGAGGGCTATGGATACGGACCAATAATCAAACCCGGAAAGATAATTGGTGGTGCCGTCCAGGGGATCTACTATCCAGGTGATCTTTCCCCGGCTTTGTTCGGTTTCTTCTCCGTAAAACGCGGCCTCCGGCAGGGCCTCGTTAAGGATACGCCGGATGATCTTTTCCGATTCCACATCCACAAAGGAGACGAATTCCTTTTCCGCCTTGGAATCTCCCCAGCCGCCGGTGCGGCGGCGGAATTCGGAAAGCTGAAACGCCCCGGCAGCTTTGGCGGCCCCTTCCATGGCCGCAAGCAGAAACGGATAGGCGGTATCGGTCATGATTTCCCCCGGTACGGATACGGCTTA
Organism: Treponema sp.; assembly: GCA_031275035.1. The sequence continues at coordinate 1,839 of JAISPH010000139.1, read as the reverse complement.
ACGCCCCGGACCCCGCCCATGCGGGAATACGCCGGGGAAATCACTTCAGTTCGGCTTCCATTTTTGCCTGTATGGCGGTCTGAATGTACTTGCGGATCTTCATCCGCACCACCGGATCGGTCCGCTGGGTAAAGACAAGCACATATATCTTTTCCTGACCCTCCATGCGGGAACCAAAGATGATGCCTTCTACTTTTAAGAGCATGCCCTGCAGTTTGATCTGAATATCCGAACAGAGGGTATTTTTTCCCAGCTCAGGATCTGGCGCAAAAGAACAGGAAAGTCCCGCGGAACTGATGTCCTTAATAACGCCGTTTATATAAGTTCCGTTGTGGGGTATGTTGATGGTGGGCATGTTCTCGCTGCCCGTGGTAACCCGGATATATTTGCGCCGGCCCTTGGCCTCGCAGGCATTAAGAATATCCAGAATGTACTTTATCGAGTTTTTAATATTCGCCTTAACCGTTACATAACCGCACTGGACCTTAACCGAATTAACGTATTTTCGCTGTAAGACTTCATCGTTGTTGGCGGATACAATCCCAATCAGAACATTCGCGGTGGCGGGATCGCTCATAATATTCCGGATCCATGTTTCCCAGTCCTGTTCCGGCAGCCGTTCATCAATATCGGCAAAAACAATGGAATCGGGATAGTGTTTCAGTACCTTCTGCAGATTGACATGATCCTTAACCACATAGACTTCATACTCCTGCTGTATAAGTTCCGCCACCACTTCGTTCTGGACCGCGGCGGCGGGGTACACAAAAAATATTTTTTTCCCCAATATTTCAGATTGATTATTGCTGCTACTCATGAAAGTATGATATTCAAAAACAGGAGATAATACAAGCTTGCTTAAACAGGAAAGGGCGGCAAAACGGCGGAACGCATACGGAAACATTTTCCTGCTCCTCCTGGGGCTGCCGGTTTTTTGGGGCTGCGCCAGGATCCTTCCGGCCCGGTCGGAGCTGGTCCTGGGAACGCTCTGTACCATAAACCTCGACGCCGGCGGTACCGCGGAGCTTTACGGAAAACTGTTCGCCCGCCTTAAGGAGCTTGAGGGACGTTTCAGCGTCAACAGGGACGATACGGAACTGATGAAGATTAACGGGGCCGCCGGTATAACCGCGGTTTCCGTCCACCCGGAACTGATTGCGGTACTTGAACGGGCCCTGTACTTTGCCGAGGCAAGCGGCGGCGCCTTCGATCCCTCCATTGGTCCCCTGGTCCGGCTTTGGGGCATAGGCACCCAGGAGGCCCGCATTCCCACATCCGCCGAAATAAACGAAGCCCTTTCCCTGGTTAACTGGCGGGATATCGTGATTGATCGGAAGGCGGGAACGGTGTTTCTGCCCAGGCCCGGCATGGCCCTGGATCTGGGGGCCATCGCCAAGGGCTACGCCGCGGATGAACTGATACGGCTTATCAAAGCGGCGGGGTTACCCAGGGCGGTAATTGATCTGGGGGGAAATATCTTTGCCTATGGAGAAAAACGGGGAGGACAGCCCTGGCGCATCGGCATACAGAATCCCCTGGAGGAACGGGGAAACTACATGGCTATCCTGGAGGTCCGGAATAAAAGCGTGGTTACCTCCGGAATCTACGAACGGTTTTTTGACGCCGGGGGAAGGCGTTACCACCACATCCTCTCCACCGAAACCGGTTATCCCGTGGATACGGACCTCCTCTCGGTAACTCTCATCGCGGAGAATTCCGCCGACGCCGACGCCCTCTCCACCGCGGCCTTTGCCCTCGGCGGAGGGGCGGGCAGGGCCCTGGTTGAATCCATGGGCGCCGAGGCGGTCTTCGTCTCCGCCGATAAGGGGGTCCGCTGTA
>JAISPH010000094.1 GCA_031275035.1 Treponema sp. | reverse complement strand
GGTATGCCCTTCTTCTTTATATGCTACTGCCCGCCGTTTATAGTCTATGCTATACATGTTTTTCTTATCGGCTTTTCTTTTCAATAACTTAAATTGATTTACTATAGTAATGTAAGAATGTTACGGTTTCGGTTTAGTCCTGAAAGAAAATTTGCCGGTTTTTAAGAATACGTTAGAAGGATTATATTCAGATGGAAATTGTTCAAAAACCGGGGTTTCCGAACAGCCCTAATGCTTATATGCGTAAAATAGTACTTGTATTTATGGCTTTTTCATTTTTCACCGATACAATAATTCTGCCCGATGAAATAGATCAGCCGACTCCGCCAAAACCTCCCGTACTTCCGGTCATACCAATTGTTCCCGGCGCGCCGGAAAAAATTGAATATCAAAAAATTCCAACGGCGCCTTCTTTTTCACTAATTCAAAATAATCAAGATAATAGAGAAGTTATTGAAATTGAAAACTATGAATTAACTGTATCAAAAGCATTTCCCGGAGGAGATACAAGAAGAAATGTATCCGGTACAATAAAAAGAATGCAATACACTTTGTATTCAATAAAAATATCACATTAAAATTGGATCTTAAAAATAAGTTGCAATATGTTTATTATTTAAGCAATGAAAGATCGCGGACAGAAATAAGTCCGGGAATTTACATGGAAATATATGATACGTTGATACAGGCGGGACAAGAATTATTATTAAAGCGTTATATTAATGAGGTATACAAAAAGAGGAGGAGATAACGTCAATAACGATTATAGGAAATAGTAAAGTTGTTGTTATAATGGACGTTGCAAGAAAAATGTAAAAAGCGCCGTTGCGCCGAGGATGTTTGCGCACAGACCCGCCTTGCATGTCTGACGGACCGCCAAACCCTTCGATGCTGCATAAGCGGCTTCGATACAGCCGGGCCGCCAGCGCCGGGCAGGTTCGGGCTTAAACTCCCAGGGCTTTCTTAAAATTTTCCACCACCGTATCGGCCCCAGGCCGGGCGTCCACATCAACCAAAAGCCCCTTTTCCCGGTAAAAGTCGATGAGGGGAGCGGTCTGGCTCCGGTAGACTTCAAGCCGTTTGGCAACCGCATCTTCCCGGTCGTCATCTCTGGTGTAGACCTCGCCGCCGCAGGTATCGCAGACCTTCTCTTCTCTGGGCTTGTTGAAGACGACATGATAGTTGATCCCGCAGTTCCGGCAGACCCGGCGGCCTCCCAGCCGTTCCAGAACAGATTTGTCGGGGATATCGAAATTGATCACCCGGTCCGCCGCGGAAAAGGCCTCCAAAGCCTCCGCCTGGGCTATGGTCCGGGGAAAGCCGTCCAGGATGTAACCCTGCCGTACATCCTCCCGGGCAAGCCGCTCCTTTACCAGTTCTATGGTGGTCTCGTCGTCCACCAGCTTTCCCGCATCGATGATGGCCTTTACCTTGAGGCCCAGGGGCGTTTTGGCGGCGATGGCGGAACGGAAGATAGCGCCGGTACTGATGTGAGGTATCCTGAGGATGTCTACCGCCCTGGCGGCCAGGGTGCCTTTCCCCGCGCCGGGGGGACCAAGAAAGATCAGCTTCATCTGTGTATTCCTTATTTGCGTGAATCGTAGACGGAATATCCGCCCGCAGATCAATCATAGGTTTTTTTGCGGGGAGTTTCAACACAAAGTACAGAACCCGGCGTTCCGGCGGCGGATGCCGTTGCGCCGCCGCTGTGGATAGTATGGGATGGAACGCAGGCGACCGTCTTGGAAGGACCGTCTGGTTTTTCTGGGCGGCCCTTTGGGACCGGCCTCAGGGCGCTTTGATTTTGCCGTCCGCCCCGATGGCGTAGCCCGAAATGTTCGTTACCGGCGATCCCGAATAGGGGGTGAATTTCCCCAGGGCGAAACGGGAACGGACATCGGCGGGGATGCTGCCCCCGGCGGACATGGCCAGCAGGGGCTTCATCCAGTTGCCGATAGAGGTGATGCCCCCCTCGTTGCCCCGCAGGTCCAGCGTTATTGCCGTTCCGGTAAAGCCGCCGTCTATGCTGATATGTTGGGCCGCCGCGGGCTGGTACTCAATACAGGCCGCGCCGTCTATGGCGGGGCTCCCGGCAAGGGTGAAATCCCCAATCCCGTGGTATATACTCCGGCCCCTGCCGTTCCCCGCGCTGTTCCCGGTAATGACGCCGCCAACAAGGGTAATCCCCGGCCGGTAGGTGGTTCCGCCGCCTCCCCCAACGGAGGACGCGCCGCTTACGGCGTCCGCCCCGCCGAACCCGGAGCCGTCATCTTTTGTCTGCACCAGAACGCCGCCGCCCCACAACTCATACTGGGTAACGTTGTTTTTGATGAGTCCCCCTTCACAGACAAAGACGCCGCCGTCCTGGACAAAGACCCCGCCGCCGTAGAGGTGGCAGACATTGTCCTCGATGGAGCCGCCCCTCATTTCAAACGTGCCGCCGTTCACCAGCACGCCCCCGGCGTAGTTTTTGCTGGTGTTGCCGCTGATCTTCCCCCCGGTCATGATAAACTGGCCGCCTTCATTCATGAACACGCCGCCGCAGTTGGAAGCCTGGTTGCCGCTGATCTCCCCGCCGGTCATGATAAATTCCCCGCCGCTGATAAAGACCCCGCCGCCGTTGGAGATGCCGGTGTTCTTCCTGATAAAGCCCCCGTCCATGACAAAGCTGCCCCCGGCGTTCACCCGGACCGCGCCGCCGCTCACGGGGCTCCGCACCGCGCCGGTAATTTCAGCGCCTTCCTTCATCACCAGCTTGCCCCCAGCTTTCACGGTGATTACCGCCCCGGTGTTCGTATCGCAGCCCTTGAGGGTAATATCTTTCAGAAAGACCGTAACCCCCTCCGGTATAACAAGGAGGGAACCCTTGCCGTCATATCCTCCCGCAAGGGACACGGTCTTGCCCTTGCCGTCGATGACGATGCTTACGGGGGTGTTGAAGCCCGCCATATCGTAGGGGCCCCGGGCGGCGCCGTAGGCCAGTTCCACCAGATACGCCCCTGAGGGCTCCGCTTTAACCTTGTCCAGCATCGCCGCAAAGGGGCCGGAAAAGGTTTTCGCCGTTTCGGGAAGGGGGGTTTCGGCGATTTCCCCGGCGGAGCCGCCGTCATGGGACGACCCGGATTCCGACGCGCCGCTTACGGCGTCCGATCCGCCGTCCGTTTCACCGCCGGAACCGCCGCCGTTCCCGGCAATGCTGCCCGTGAGGCCGCCTGTACCGGTGTCGCAGGCGGTAAAGGCAAAGATCAGGGCCAGCGCAAGGACGGCCAGGATACGGCGGCGTATTTTCACTGCCCCCGGGGCTCTTCTGTCGTCGTCATTGATAACTCCTAAATAAGGCGGCGGAATCGCCGCCCGGGTCAAACCGGACATAAACACAAAGTGTTTAGCCGGCTCATTCGGTTGTAAAAATGCGGAACCCCGGCGGAGGCCGCCGGAGCGGTTCCTCTTAGTAATTCAACGTTACATTCATGGTTTTGAAGACACCGGCGCTTATGTTAAAGTACGCCGAATCTTTGTAATATTGATGCCCGTCGCCTTTCGCTCTGATTAAATACCCCCCTCCATACCCCACGTTGGCATCTGTGTTTGTACCTATGGTATAGCAGCCGTTCTGATCCGTCGTTGTTTCCGCCAATTGAGAGCTTCCGCTCGACCGGAGTTTTACCGAAGCCCCGGCCGCGGGATAGCCGTTTTTCAGATAAATGGTTCCGCTTACGGTGTAGAGATACGTTGGCGTTGCGATGAGAGCCAGGTCTTTACTGGTAACATTGGCGTTGGTAACCGTGATGGGCCCAATGGTACCAGGGCCATAGCCCTCAAGGCTTACCGCTATGGTGTAGGTCCCCGCCGTTACGCCGCTTATGGTGTACGCGCCGCCGCTCTCCGCGTATACCGGATTCCCCGCATTGCCGCCGTCTTTTTTGAGCTGTACCGTGGCCCCCTGCGGGCTCCCGCCGCCGCTGACGCTGATGGTTCCGCTTATTGAGAACAGGCTCTGTATGAGGGTCAGGTTTTTGTCCGTAATATCGGCGGTACTCACGCTAAAAGATTCACTGACTGCTTTATCATACCCCTCCAGGGCCGCTTCAATGGAGTAATCCGATTCTACGGGTACGCCTTCAAAAGAATACCGGCCCTGGCTGTCGGTTGTCTGTGCGTCGCCGTATGGCCCGCCGCTTTTTGTGAAAAGCCGTACCGTGGCCCCCTCTGCCGGGCCGCCGGGGATGTCCGTGCTGATCGTGCCGCTTACGGTGTAAGCGCCGTTTTCTTCACCGCCGGTTCCGCTTTCACTGCCGAACCCGCCGCCGCTTTTTGTCAGGGTCAGGTTTTTGGTGATATCGCCGGAAACGGTAACATCCTCGGTTGTGGAGAGGTCGTTAAGGGATGCCGCAAGGGTATAGCTTCCCCCAGGTACATTACTTATGACATAGGCGCTGCTCTCGTCTGCGGTTGCGCTCCCTACATTCTGACCGCCCTGTTTTAGCTGTACCTCCGCCCCGGCTGCGGAACCGTCATCAGCGCTGATCGTACCGCGTATAGTATAGGAAGGTTCTCCCCCTCCCCCCCCCCCCGGTCGGAGAGGAACAGGCGTTCAACGCCAAAATCAGGAT